>JAUYBU010000368.1 GCA_030693045.1 Bryobacterales bacterium
GAGTTCTGCGGATAGTCGCGAGTTCCCGACTGCATCTCGTAGTCCTCGAGACCTTTTCCGAAGGCGTAGTATCCCTTGAAGGAAAAGTTTCGCGACATGCGCTTGTCGGCGCTCAGCTCCAACCCGTGATAGGCGCCATTGGCCACCGACTTCAACGTGCCAATGTCCGAAAAGCCGGCATAGGGCCGCCGCTGATCGAAGTTGCTGGTGGTCGCGCCGGGCCCGAAAACGGGGTAATTGATGTCCAGATCCGCGGGCAGCTTGTGACTCAGCGAACTGACGTAAGCGGCGGTTACACTTAGATCGGACACAACCTGCCGTTGCAGCGAGAAGTTGAACTGGTAGGTGTAGGGCCAGCGGAAATCCAGGTCCCGGCCTTTCATCGCAATGGGAAGGCCCACCGGGAACCTGGGATTCCGCGGCGTATAGAAGTAAGGGAACGGAGCCACGCCGCCAGGCAGGTTGCCGTAGGGGTCGGTGAACGACTTCACGTTGGTGAACTGCTGCCGGATGGTGAACGGGGGCCGGTCGGCCGTGCCATTGGCCATGTTGCCGCCCATGCTGCCGTAGTACACTCCGGCCCCGGCGCGGACCGATGTCTTGCCGTCGCCGAAGGGGTCCCAAGCCAGGCCGAATCGGGGCGCGAAGTTGTTCGCATCGGTCCGAATGATGCCCCGGCCGATGCCCGCGTCGCCGGGGAACAACATTCCCCGCGGCGCGGTTGGCACCTTCGTCGATTGCGCGCCCGGCACAAACAGGTTCTTGCGGTCCTGGGGGTCGGTCATCGGGAACTGGATCTCGTGGCGCAGGCCCAGGCTCAACATGAGCCGCGGGCGAATGCGGAATTCATCCTGGAGGAAGAGTCCCGTGTACCAGCCGCTATCGGTCTTGTACACCGGCGCATCCTGGTTGAAACTCCGTGGAAGTCCCAACAGGTAGTCGCCGAGTTCGTTGCCGGTGTTGTCCGGCCGGAAGTCGAAAGTGCCGTAGTTGTTCAGGTTCGTGTTCTGATAGGTCTTGTCGAGAGACCCCTCGAATCCGAACCTGACTGAATGGCGTCCCCGGATCGTGCTGAAGGTCTCGCGAACCTGGTAATAGTCACTGCCGGCTTTGGGGCCGTCGATCGCCGTTCCCAACTGGAAGTAAGTACGAACGTTAATATTCGGCAGCGCGGGTTCGCCCTGAATCTGGTACCTGGAACCCAGGTCTCCCAGGGAAATTGCCGGTGTGTTCAGTCGTCCCCCGATATGCCGCACATACGTCACCTGGAATAGGTTGACCGAAGCCGGACTCAAGGTCCAGGTTTCGCGAAGATTGAAGTTCTGCTGCTTCCAGGACAAGACGCGCTCGGTCCACGGCAGAGTGCCGTTCAGAACGTCTCTTTGCGCGCCCTTGTTCAGGAAGTAGCTTCCGGAAACCTGGTGCTGGGAGGTCATAAAGTAGTCGATCTTCCCCGTCAGGTCGTCGTTTCGCGGCGCCGACGGCACCTGGGCCTCATAGAACGAGCCAGGCAGGTTCGCCGCCGGGACGTATTTGTCGAGGATGTTCTTCGCCGTTGGATCGAACCGATTGGCTGGAATCCTATTGCCGGGGAAGGCGACCCTTGTCAAAGGATCCCGTACGGTGAACGACGACGCGGAAAAATCGCCTTGACGCTCGAGCGCCGTGGGAACACGGGCGCTATTCTTGATCGCCACTTGCCGATCGCGAAGGCCGGAGTAGCTTGAAAAGAAGAACAGCTTGTCCTTCTTGATCGGTCCGCCGAAGCTGCCGCCAAACTGGTTGCGCCGCACCCGGTCCTTCTGCAAGGTATTCCACTGTTGTGCGTTCAGACGATCGTTGCGGAGGGATTCGAAAAGCGTTCCGTGATAGGTATTCGTGCCCGACTTGGTGATGACGTTCACCACCCCGCCCCCGAATCGCCCATACTCCGCGTCGAACATGTGGGTCGTTACGCGGAACTCCTGAACCGCGTCCGGGTTCGGAGCGGGGTTGCCGGAGTTTCGCAGGCTCTGAACACTCATGCCGCCGTCCAGGGTGAAATTGACCCCCCCGGTGCCGGCGTTCGACGAACCGTAGACCGACACGCGCTGTCCCGGGGGGCCGAAGTCGTTGGTCGATTCGTTGTTCTGCACGCCGCCGGTCACGCTGAGAAGGCCATATACGTCGCGGCCCACAAGCGGGAGATTGAGGATTTCGGCGTTGCTCACGGTCTGCCCCAGCGCGACCTTGGTCGTGTCCACCAGCGGCGCATCCGAAGTCACCTGAACGCTCTCGGTCACCGCGCCAACTTCCAGCACCGGGTCGATCCTGGCATTTCGGTCGACTTCGAGAACGATCCCGCTCTGCACGAATTTCTTGAAACCCGCCGTCTCGACTTCCAGGCGATACGTGCCGACGGGCAGGAATTGGACCATGTAGTGTCCGGTCGGATCGGAAATCGCAAGTCGCGAGAAATTTGTGTCCGTATTGATGGCTTTGACATTGGCGCCCGGCACGGAAGCGCCGGTCGAGTCTTTCACCGTCCCCAATACGGTTGCGGTGGTTGCCTGGCTCCATGCTGCCGCACAACCGAGAATCAAGTACAAACCGGCTACTGCAACCCGGACTTGAATCTGTCTCTTCATGATCTTCTCCTCTTAGATAGGCCCACGACTCAGGCTGACTCCTTGATCGCGTCGCCGACCCCGCTCAGGCTGTCAAGGCGCATTTCCGAATACTTTCGCGATATGACGATGCCCCGCACGCCGGCGCGCAGCGCCTGGCGCACGGATTCCCGAACGCTGGCGCGCGTGGACTGTCCCAGCGTCTGGGACTTCTGCTTGCCCAGATCGTCCGACTGGATCGGAATGTCGACGTCGATGCCCGGCCAAACCGGCGTGCGGGCGCTTCCGACACCCTCCACCGAGCGACTCGACTCGCGGTAAACGTACTCTTCGCCGATCGGCCCCAGTCGCAGCCGGTCATACGGAACGCCCGTGTAGCCCAGCACGCGGTAGTGGAACTGGAGCAGTTCCTCCGGCGGCACGTCTCCGTAAATCGTTTCGCTCACGCTGTCGATGTAGGTGGCCATGCGCGGCCCGCCGCAGTTGTGATACAGGGCCACCTTGAAAAAGTCGGAGCATTTTGCGAGTTCGGACAGATCCTGTTCGGCGCGGTACAGCGGGCTCAATGTGAAGTTGTGCCAGATGTGCAGGCCGAACATGGCCTGGCGCCGGACCGACTTGACCCGCTCGTGCATCAATCCGTACGCCTCCCGCACGCCCTCGTGGAAGAAGTGCTCCCATTGCAGCAACTCCGGGTACCTCAGCATCAGCCGCCACAGCGTCACGTAGTAGCCGTCCACCGGCCGCCGCCGCGCCCGCCCGGCCGCGACGAACTTTTCCAGTTCCGCAAACCCCGCCAGCACCCGGTCGAACCGGATACCCTGCTTGCGGGCTTTCTCGCGGCAGAACTCGCAAAAACAGCCGCGTGTCCCCGCCAATCCCCGCCGCTTTCCGCGCAGACGCGAGCCCAGCGTGTTGCTGAAGGCGCCGGTTTCCTCGCACACGAACATCAGGCCGTCGAGGTCGTAGCTGCGGGTCAGGTCCTCCACCAGGCCGGTCAGAAAATTGCGGTAGTACGGATTGTTCTTGCAGAGCGTTTCGCACTGGGCGCCATTGAAGTCGCGCTCCCGGAACTTCTCGGCATTCGGAAACTTCTCCGGAAAGTGATCCTGGATCAGGCCGAAGACCTTCAGGCCCCGCTTCCGCGCGGCGGGCAGAAGTTCTCCCAGCACGTCGAACCGCGGATGATCGGGCGCCTGGGTCGATTTCGGATCGACGGCCGTCTCTTTGTAGTACTGCGGGTGGACCCGCGCGAAGTTGCCGCCGCGAAGGTTTGTGTCGTACTCCTGCTTGCCGTGGTCCGGGAGGGGCTGGCCTTTGGATTGCCGCCCGGCCGTTCCGCTGGAGAAGGAGAACACGGCGGGCATCAATGCGTTCACCCCGGCCCGTTCCTGGAGGATGTCGAGAACCCGATCGGTGCCTTCATCGATCAGCGACACCGCTCCCAATTGAATGGAGATCGTCTTGCGCGGCGCTCCGGCAGATTCTCGGAGCAGCGGTTCCGCGACCGCGGCGCCCGCGGTCTCCAAGAAAGTTCTTCGTTTCATGTGGTTCCCGTCGGCAGTTTCGTCCCTCCCCGCATCATGCACCGTCACCCGCCGCCGCACAAGTATCCAAATGGGTTTTGGACTGTCCAATGGACAGTTCGCTCCAGGGCGAACTCCCTTTTACAGCAGGCAGTTTGGAGTAGTGCCCGTTCGGACCTTGGGTGTACGATAATGAAGTCGGATGCAGTCCCGAGTCGCAGGTTCAGGAGCGAGAGGTGGCTCCGTGACAACGGTGAAAGCTGTAGGCTACGGCGCCGGTGGCGTGGATGAGCCGGAAGTACGCGCCCAGATCGAGAGAGTCTGCACCAGCCAGGAATTTCACCGGTCCGAACAGTGCAAACGTTTCCTCACCTTCGTCTGCGACCTGGCATTGCAGGGGAACAGTTCCCAGATCAACGAATACTCGATCGGCGTGGACGTCTTCCACCGGGCGGAAGACTATTCTCCGGCCGAAGACGCCGTGGTCCGGCGGCAAGCGCACGTCCTGCGGCGGAAGTTGGACGCCTACTACGCCAACGAAGGCCGGACCGACAAGGTCCTTATTGAGATACCGGTCGGGCGGTATGTGCCGATCTTCTGCCTGCGGGCGCTTGATGATCGTTCCGGACCACAGCCCAGCGGAGTGGCCCCGCGACGGAATTATTCGAAGTTGCTGACGGTGGCTGCCGCCGCGGTTGCGTTGGCCGGCGCCTCTTTTCTGGCCGGCCGGCTGGGAATCAAGCCGTCAACCGCCGGGGGCGTCCTCGGCGCGCCGAGGGCCGCTCCCAAGCAGGTCGAAGAGATCTGGGGACCCTGGTTTCGTGACCCGGCGGGCGTAACTATCTGTTTCGCGAACTCAAAGACCGCGGTTGTGCATAGAGTTCCCGACCCGAAGCTGCAGGACCCGAACCCGGAGCATTTCCGGCCCGACGCCGGCGCCGAGCGAGGTTTACGCCAGTTCTTCCAGTTCCCCCCGGGAGGGTACCTCTTTTACCGTCCGACTGAGATGAAGACGGGAGTCGCGGAGTCCATTAGCGCCGTGAATCTGGCACAACTGTTCGGCCGGTACGGAGTTTCCGCGCGTGCCAAGGAAAGCCGCCTGCTGAATTGGGGGGATCTGCGCAACGGTAGTTTTATCCTGCTCGGCCACAATGAGGCCAACCCGTGGGTGGACAAACTGCTGCACAACTATCCTTTCCGTCTGGGCGACGGCATCGGGAGCCGCCGCTACATCGAGAACACTAAACCGGCGCCGGGAGAAAAGCCCACGTATTTCAAAGAGGCGGCGGCAGCCAGCGTCGATCCGGTCATCGAATACGGTCTGGTTTCGATGCTGCCAGGGTTGGACGACCGGCACATGCTGCTTTTGATTGCCGGATTGGACGGTCAGGCCAGCCAGATGGCGTCTGAGTTTCTCTCGCAGCCGGCAAGGTTGGAGCAATTGGCGAGCCGGCTCCGGCGGGTTGCGCCCGGCCATGCCGGACCGTGGTACTTCCAGTTCATTCTCCGAGCCGAGGTGCGGGAGCGGTTGGCCACACGCGCGGACATCGTTGCCCTCCGCGTGTTGAGCCCGTAGCACTCGACCAAGAGACCGCCGCGCCCGCGACCGAGGCGCGCAGGCGGACCCATCGCGGTTTCGCGGCCCTCGAACGCGTCCATTTCCGCCATGGCGAAGGCCTGCCGGCGGGATGGCTTGACGCCGAGCAGGTAAGAATCGAATTCGGCCCTGCTCAAGTCACCTGAAGCAGCGAAGACTCACTGGGTTTCAATCGGCTGCGATCAGGATCAGCCGGAACCGCAACCCGAAGGCACTTGGAGCGTTACATTCGCCCGCAACCAAACTCTCTCCGCATTGCCCGATTGGTGGCACGGAGAAGCTCGAGACCGGCCGCCGCCGCAACGGGTTCGAGGCTGCTTGCTTGATCGTGTCTGGAATCACGGGGTATCCGGAAGTTGAGACCGCGAACTTGAACAGGGCACTGGCGTTCCGTCCAAGAGCTTGGTTGGGGGAAGCGTGACCGCATCGGTAACGATAGACGC
>JAUYBU010000449.1 GCA_030693045.1 Bryobacterales bacterium
ATTCTCGGTCTGGCACTGATCGAGTCGCTGGCTCTGTACACGCTGGTTATCATTTTGGTGCCGGTGAAGTAGTCGTCGCGAAGCCGCCGCCGGACGCGCCAGACAAGGTGTATCCGGAGGCTTTTTGTTTTGGGGGACACGATGCTGAAACTCGAAGGTATTTACCCGCCGATTGCGACGCCGTTCGACCTGGACGGAAATCTATATAAGGCCAAGGTCAGGCACAACGTCGAGAAGTGGAACCGCACGGGACTCGCCGGCTACGTGGTGTGCGGATCCACCGGCGAGAGCGTTATGCTGACGCCCGACGAAAAGTTCCAGATGTTCGAGTGGGTGGCCGAGTGCGCCGCGCCGGACAAGTTGCTGATGGCGGGGACGGGCGTGGAAAGCGTTCGCGAAACCGTCTGGCTCACCAACCGCGCGGCCGAGATGGGCTACAAAGCGGCGATGGTCCGCACGCCGCACTACTACAAGAACATGCTGAGCAACGCCGCGGCGCAGGCGCTCTACTTCCGCTCCGTGGCGGATCAATCCAAGATCCCGCTGATGATCTACAACTGGCCGCAGGCGACGGGAGTGGACATTCCCGTGGAAGCGGTCGTTGCGCTCTCCGAGCATCCGAATGTCATCGCCATCAAGGAAAGCTCGGGGAATATCGAGAAGGTGATGCAGATGATCCGGGAGGTAAAGCCGGGCTTTCAGGTTCTGGTCGGCTCGGCGCCGACGCTGTGGCCTTCGTTCGCGGTGGGCGCGGCGGGTGCGGTGCTGGCCTACGCGAATGCCGCGCCCTATTCGACCATCACGATCTGGGAGGCGCACCGCACGCGCGACACAGAAGCCGCGCGGGACTGGCAGAACCGCATCGCGCGCGCCGCGGTCCTGGTTACCACCAAGTACGGCATACCGGGGCTGAAGCACGCCATGGACCTCAACGGCTACTATGGCGGACCGACGCGGCTGCCGCTGACGCCGCCCACGCCGGAAGCCAAGCGCGAGATCGAAGAGGCCTTCCGCGACCTCAAGGGCTAGCCGCCCTCTTCAGCCTCTGTTAGAATCAAGGCAGGCTCATGGAACTTACCGCCGTCTTCGTCAAGGTGCCGGAGGGCTACGTCGCCTTTGTTGAGGAGCTTCCCGGCGCAAACACCCAGGGCGTCACCCTCGAAGAGGCTCGCGACAACCTGCGAGAAGCGGTCGAGCTAGTCGTTGAAGCCAACCGCACGCTGGCGCAGGAATCCCTGCAAGGGCAGACCGTGATCCGAGAAGCGCTCCCAGCCCGGCCCTGATGAAGCGGATTGATTTCACCCGGCATCTGGAGCGCCGTGGGTGCACTCTCCTCCGAGAGGGAGGGAACCATTCCGTGTACGTCAACCGCGGTCGGGGCAAGGCGTCATCGGTGCCGCGACACCGTGAAATCAATGACTTTCTGGCTCGTAAGATCTGCGCCGATCTCGATATCTCCCCACCGAAGCGTTAGGATTCGCATCGCGCGCCCGCAACCGGTGACTTTTTGCCGATTCCTTTGTCCGCTAGAATAGAGGGACACCCTGCCATGCTTGAAACCACACTTGCCCAACTGGAGGCGTCGGCGCAGGAGCGCATCCGCGCATCCGCGACGGCCGACGAATTGGAGGCCGCGCGCGTCGAGGCGCTGGGCCGCAAGGGGACGCTCGCGCAACTGAGCAAGGACATGGGCAAGCTGGCGCCCGAGCAACGCGCGGCGACCGGCAAGCGGCTGAACGCCGTCAAGCAGGCGCTGGAAGCCGCGCTCGAAGCCCGCCAGGGGGAGTTCGCCGGGCAGGCGTTGAAAGCGCGGCTGGACGCCGAGTGGATCGACCTGACGCTGCCCGCGCCCGGCCCTCGCCCCGCCAGTCTGCACCCGCTCACCGAGATCCAGAGCGAGCTCGAGGACCTGTTCATCTCGATGGGCTTCGCCGTGCTCGACGGCCCGGAAGTCGAAACCGAGTTCAACAATTTCGACGCGCTGAATATGCCGTCCGACCACCCGGCGCGCGACATGCAGGACACCTTCTGGCTCACGGACGGGCATCTGCTGCGCACCCACACCTCGCCCGTCCAGGTGCGCGGAATGCGGAAACTGGGGCCGCCGCTGCGGATGATCGCCCCCGGGCGCGTGTTCCGCAACGAGGAAGTCGACGCCTCCCACGAACACACGTTCTATCAACTGGAAGGCATGATGGTGGACCGCGAGGTCTCGATCGCCCACATGCTCTACTTCATGAAGACCCTGCTTGCCGGCATCTTCAAACGGGATGTGACGGTTCGATTGCGGCCCGGTTTTTTTCCGTTCGTCGAGCCCGGTTTCGAGTTGGACATACAGTGTCTGATCTGCGGTGGCGGCGGCTGCCCAGTGTGCAAGCAGGGCGGCTGGGTGGAACTGCTCCCGTGCGGGCTGGTGCAGCCGAACGTGCTGCGGCTGAGCGGCATCGATCCCGAGGAGTGGAACGGCTTCGCTTTCGGGCTGGGGCTGACGCGGCTGGTGATGATGCGCTACGGGATCGGCGACATCCGGCTGCTGCTGAGCGGCGATCTGCGGTTCCTGAAACAGTTCTAAACGGCGGGGGCCCAAGTGAAGTTCTCATTCAACTGGATTTGCGAACTGGTCGAAGGCGTCGATGTGACGCCCCAAGATCTGATGCGGCTGATCACGATGAAGACCGCCGAGTGCGAGGGCGTCGAACGGATCGGCGCGCACCTCGATCGGGTTTGCGCGGCGCGCGTGCTTTCCGCCGAACCCATCGCCGGAGGCCACAACGTGAAGGCGGTGGTCGAGACCGGGCGCTACGGAACGAAAACCGTGGTCTGCGGCGCGCCGAATTGCCGCGCCGGCATCACCACGGCCTACGTGCCGGCGGGGACCAGGCTCGGCGAGCGCGAGATTGGGAAGGCGGTCATCTCGGGCGTCGAAAGCGACGGCATGCTCGCCAGCGGCGCCGAACTCGGCCTGAACCGCGACGCCGAAGGCATTTTAGAGTTCGATGAGAAGCCCGGGGCGGCGATCCCCGGGTGTGCGCCGGACTGGATCATCGAGATCGAAAACAAGTCGCTTACGCACCGCCCGGACCTGTGGGGCCACCACGGCACGGCGCGCGAAGTGGCGGCCATTCTGCGCAAGCCGCTAAAGGAGCCAGCGCGCCTGGAAATGATTCCGGCGGGCAAAGCGCCGATCAATGTGCGCATCGACGACTTCGCGCTGTGCCCGCGTTACAGCGCGCTGGTGTTCGAAAACGTCACGGTCCAGCCGTCGCCGTTGTGGTTGCAGTACCGGCTCCAATCCATCGGGCTGAACCCCATCAACAACATTGTGGACGTGACGAACTTCATCCTGGCCGAAATTTCGCAGCCGATGCACGCCTTCGACGCCGCGGCGCTGGAGGGCGGAACGATTGTCGTGCGCCGGGCGCGCCAGGGCGAAAGTATCGTCGCCTTGAACAAGGAGTCGTACGAACTCGACGAGACTAATCTGGCTATCACCGACAGGCGCGGGCCTGTCGCCATCGCGGGCGTCATCGGCGGTCTGGACACCGGCATCGTCGATACCACCACGCGCGTGGTTCTCGAAAGCGCCAACTTCCACGCCTCCAACATCCGCAAGACGTCGGTGAAGTTGAAGCTGCGCACCGACGCCTCGATACGTTACGAGAAGTCGCAGGACCCGGTCAACACCGTGCGCGGTCTGGCGCGCGCCGTCGAATTGTTCGAGATGGTCTCGCCGGGCATCCGGATC
>JAUYBU010000468.1 GCA_030693045.1 Bryobacterales bacterium
AAGTTCATCATCCGCACGGTGGAGGGCAACGACGATTTTGCGTCGATGCGCGAGGTGATCGGGCGGCGCTACACGCGGCTTAAGGAAGAGGGCCAGCCAATGCCGGGCCTGGTGCTGGTGGACGGGGGCCTGGGCCAACTGCACGCGGCGGCCCAAGCGCTGGAGGCGGCCGGCATCCTGAACCAGCCGCTGGCTTCGATTGCCAAGCGCGAGGAATGGATCTACGTGCTGGGGCAGGAAGACGATCCGGTGGTGCTGGACCGCTTCTCGCCGGTTCTGCACCTGGTTCAATCCGTGCGCGACGAGGCGCATCGCTTCGCGGTCACCTTTCACCGCGCGCGGCGGGCGAAGTCGCGGGTGGGCTCGGAGTTGGGCGAAGTGCCGGGCATCGGACGCGCCACCGCGGACAAGCTGCTCCGCCGCTTTGGCAGCGCCGCCGAAGTGCGCCGGGCGACCGAACACGAACTGGCGCAGGTGATTGGAGGCGCGGCCGCGCGGCGGCTGAAGGGCTATTTCGGGGACAGGCAACGAAATCCCGAAATACCGTCGCGATGAATTTGAATCCAGGTACGGCCAGAGTTTCGGGATTTCGTAGCCTGTCCCCGAAATAGGGCCTAGGTGAAATATCATAGAGTCCTTGAGTGTTTTGCTGCAGGATCTGCGATATGCGCTGCGACTGCTGGCGCGCGCTCCGGGCTTTACCGCGGTGGCGGTGCTGACGCTGGCGCTCGGCATCGGCGTCAACAGCGCGGTGTTCAGCCTGGTCGACGCGGTTCTGCTGCGTCCGCTTTCCTACCCGCAACCGGAGCGGCTGGTGTGGCTGTGGGAGAGCAACCCGGCTCAGAAACTGCTGGTGATGCCCGCCGCGCCAGCCAATTTCGCCGACTGGAGGGAACAGAGCCGGTCATTTGACCGGGTGGCCGCGTGGCGCGACCTCAACCTCACGCTCACCGGTCTCGATATTCCGGAGCGCGTACCGGGCGCGCGAGTGTTCCCCGAGCTACTCGATGTCCTGGGGGCCAAACCGGCGCTGGGCCGCGGCTTCGCGCGCGGCGAGGGAACGACGGCCGGAGAGCGGGTGGCCATGGTCACCCACGGGTTGTGGCAGCGGCGGTTCGGGGGCGACCCGTCGCTGGCCGGGCGCACGATTCAGTTGGACGGCATAAACTACACCATCGTCGGCATCCTCGCGCCCGAATTTCAGTTTCCGTTCAGCCGGGTGGAGGTTCTGATCCCCTGGGCTCCATCGCCGGGCGAGATGCTCGAGCGGGGAGCGAAGTTCCGGTATCTGCGCACGCTGGCGCGCCTGAGAGCCGGAGTTTCGGTGGAGCAGGCTCGCACCGAGATGATGGGGATCGCGCGCCGGCTGGAACAGGCCTACCCGGCCAGCAACCAGGGCTGGTCGGTCAATGTCATGCCGTTTCGCGAGTTCTTCATCGCCCAGTTCCGCCTCGGTCTGGTCGCGCTGATGGCGGCGGCGGGGTTTGTGGTTCTCATCGCCTGCGTGAACGTCGCCAACCTGCTGCTGGCGCGCGCCGCCGGGCGCCGGCGCGAGATCGCGGTCCGCACGGCACTCGGCGCCGGCCGCGGGCGGCTGCTGCGGCAGCTCCTTACGGAAAGCACCCTGCTGGGACTGATCGGCGGAGTGGCGGGCCTCGCATTGGCGTGGGCTGGAATCAAGCCGCTGATGGCGTTGATCCCCGAGTTGGACCTGCCGATTCCCGGTCTGGACAGCGTGCGGATCGACCTGCGGGCGGTCTGGTTCACGCTCGGTCTCTCGGTTGTGACCAGTGTGCTGTTCGGCGTCGCGCCGCTGGCGCAGGCCTCCTCGTCCGGACTTCACGAGGGGCTCAAAGAGGGTGGCCGCGGCGGCGGCGGCGGCGCGCGCAACCGGAGAATTCGCGCGTTGCTGGTGGTTTGCGAAATCGCGCTGGCGGTGGTCCTGTCGATCGGCGCGGGACTGATGATGCGGAGCTTCGCGCGGATGCAGCGGGTCGACCCGGGCTTCCGGCCCGAGAACACGCTGACGTTCCGCGTTTCGTTGCCTGCATCCCGGTACGCGCAACCGGCCCGGCAGCGCGCCTTTTTCCATCAACTGGCCCAGCGGCTGGGAGCGCTGCCGTCGGCTACCGATGTGGGTTTGACGAATCATGTCCCGCTCAGCGGTTCCTGGAGCGTGGTCCGGTTCACCATCGACGGACGTCCGGTCTCGCCGGAAGAGACGCCCTCGGCCAGCAATGGAGTAGTGACGCCATCCTACTTCCGCGCGATGGGAATCAAGGTGGTCGCGGGCCGCGCCTTCACGGAACAGGACGACGGGAACGCCCCGCGCGCGGCGATGGTGAACCAGTCGCTGGCGCGGCGGTACTGGCCGGGAACGGAGGCGCTCGGACAGCGGATTCACCTGGAGGGAGAGAGTCCGGACGCTCCGCCGCTGGTGGTGGTCGGCGTGGTGCGCGACATCCATCAACGCGAGTTGTACCAGGAGCCCATGCCGGAACTGTACCGCTGTTATCCTCAGGCGCCTACCGCGTCCATGTCGGTCATCCTTCGCGCGGCCTCCGACCCGCTGGCGCTGGCCGCCGCGGCGCGGCGCGAGGTGGCGGCGCTGGATCCCAACCAGCCGGTCTACAACGTCGAGACTCTGAGCCGGATACTGGAGAGTTCGCTGTGGCAGACGCGGCTGACCGCGGCGCTGTTCGGAGCGTTTTCCGCGCTCGCCCTGGCGCTGGCCGCGGTCGGCATCTATGGTCTGACGGCGTACACGGTGGCGCAGCGGCAGCGCGAAATCGGCCTCCGCCTGGCGCTGGGCGCGACCCCCGGCGACGTGCTGCGGCTGGTGCTGGGCAGGGGGCTGGCGCTGGCGCTGGCAGGCGTGCTGGGCGGGACCGTGGCGGCGTATCTTCTCACCAAAGGGATGGCGGGGCTTCTGTATGAGATCGGCGTCCTCGATCCGGCGACCTTCCTGACGGCGCCGCTGTTGCTTCTGGCGGTGGCCGCGGCGGCGAACCTGGCGCCCGCATTGCGCGCGGCCCGCACCGATCCGATGACCGCGCTGCGGCATGAATAGGAATTGCATGAACAACTCAACCACACCGCGACGCATTCTGATTGCCGACGACCAGGCCGACGTGCTCGAGGCGCTGCGCCTGCTGCTGAAGGGCGAGGGCTACCAGATCGAAGCCACGGCGTCGCCGCGAGCGGCGGTGGCGGCGGTGGAGGCGCGCGACTTCGACGTAGTTCTGATGGACCTCAACTACACGCGCGACACGACGTCGGGGCAGGAAGGGCTGGACTTGCTGGCGCGCATCCGAGCCATGGACAGCCTGCTGCCGGTGGTGGTGATGACGGCCTGGGGCAGCGTCGAGGTGGCGGTGGAGGCGATGCGGCGCGGCGCGCGCGACTTCATTCAGAAGCCCTGGGACAACGCGCGGCTGCTCTCGATCCTGAACACGCAGGCCGAACTGGCCGATGCCCTGCGCCGCGGCCAGCGCCTGGAGGACGAGAACCGCCTGCTGCGCGCCGAGGGCCTGCCCACCATGATCGCCGAGGCGTCCTCGATGCGGCCGGTGCTCGAGCTGATCGAGCGCGTGGGTCCCAGCGACGCCAACATTCTGGTCACCGGAGAGCCCGGCGCCGGCAAGGACATCGTGGCCCGGACTCTGCACGCCGTCAGCCCGCGCGCCACCAAGCCGATGGTGACGGTGAACGCCGGCGGTTTGGCCGAGACCTTGTTCGAGAGCGAGCTGTTCGGCCACGTGAAAGGCGCCTTCACGGACGCGCGCGCGGACCGGGTGGGACGGTTCGAGCTGGCCGACACCGGCACGCTCTTCCTGGACGAAGTGGCCAACGTTCCGCTCAATTTGCAGGCGAAGCTGCTGCGGGTGCTCGAAACCGGCGAGATGGAGCGGGTCGGCTCGTCCAGGACGCGGCGCGTGGACGTGCGGGTGATCTCGGCCACCAACGCCGATTTGAACGCCGAGGTGGCGGCGGGGCGGTTCCGCGAGGATCTGCTGTTCCGCATCAACACCATCGAGATCCACCTGCCGCCGCTGCGCGAGCGGCGCGAGGACATTCCGGTGCTGGCGACGCACTTCCTGCGCCAGCACGCGCAGCGCTATCGCAAGTCGATCGCCGCGTTCGAACCGGCGGCCATGCAGGCCCTGCTCGAGCACTCCTGGCAAGGCAACGTGCGCGAGTTGAACCACGTGGTCGAGCGCGCGGTGCTGATGGCCCGGGGCGAACAGGTGGCGTCGGCGGACCTGGCGTTGCGCGCGGCGCGCGAGGGCTCGCGGCGGATCGAGGATATGAGCCTGGAAGAAGTGGAGAGCTTCCTGATCAAGAAGGCGCTGCAACGTCACGACGGCAACGTGAGTCACGCCGCCGACGCGCTGGGCCTGAGCCGCTCGGCGCTGTACCGGCGCTTGCAGCGCTACGGGATGTAGCGGCCCGTCCTTCCGCCGAAGGAGACAGGCCAGGAGGCCCATAGGCGCTAAAGTAAGCCCGGCTGGCGGATGAAACAGAATCTGAGATTCCTGGCGACGGCCTGAGCCGGAGCGCGCATCGAGATCCCCCTTCTCCGACGAATCGGACCCTCACCTTCTCTCGTTGTGTCGAGCTTTCCGCTTGCACGAGAAGGGCGTGATACAAGCCGGTTGCCGTTCCGGTAAACATCCGCCGCGCTTGGGCACGGGGGCCACTCTTGTGCAGCCTTGACGGCCGGGTTTCGTTCCAGGGGCGCAGCAGTTCTTCATTATCTTGTAGGAATCTGACAATCGTCTCACTTCTGAATCCGGAAACGATCTTGTCGATGGTGCATTCGGTTGCGAGAACGCCGCAGAGGTGTGGTTGCGGTCACCATATCGGATCTGCGGACCAGTAACAGACTCCGCTGCCGCTGTATCCCTTCCCCCGATGCGGCAGGTCGTAGGGGATGGTGAAGTCCTGCTGGGCTGCCGATGTCCTGTTGTGGGCACGGTAGTGAGGGCGACAACCGGTTAGGCCAGCAGGGATTATTCTAGGCCATTTGAGAATCCGTCGGAGAGTTCATTCAGAAACTCGGCTAAGGTCCTTCGTGGACCATCGCCAAACCTGGCGGTTGGAGGTAGGACCGTCTGGTCAAGAAGGCCAGCTATCGGAGTGGTTAGGCTACTCTTGAACCAGCTCTCGTTCTTATTGCCGTACACCCGGAGCACTCGTACGTTCATATCCGATGTCCGTTCGGCAGCAGCGATAACAACACAGAAGCCCGCCTTTCCTTGCCACAGCAAATCGCCGGCTCTCAATCTAGTCTGAGAAATCCGTTTTGAGATCTCCACCAGACTCTGACCGCTCACCGCCTCTTCCAACCTACGCAGCGCGTGCCCGCGACGAATCTGTCGAAGCCACAATTCATTGAAGGCATCCAATTCGTCGGCCGTAAACGATCCAGCCTGCGTCAGCAGTTCGGTGAAAGCAAGGCTCAGTTGCTGATGGTCAAGCCCATCCCAAAGCCAGGGTAATTGCGCGATCGCAAGTGCTGACCCTAATGCGAATCTCGCATGCTCCGGGCTCCGCCCCCGCGGGGAAACGGCCAACGCCCAACCGGCCAGGGCAGCCACCAACTCCGGTGAGCGAAAGGCTGCCGCAAAGTCCGCCTGTGATCGTGCGCTCTCGTGTCGGCGCTGGATCCATCCAGACCCCTCGTCCGAACTATAAAACAGGCTCGACCAGATTCGGTGCGTGCTCGTAAAGAACGTCTGTTCATCCAGCCACCCATTGCGGAGCGCGACTCGAAAGAGAATCGACGTGAGCCTGAGGTCAGCACCGAGCCACTCAGGAGGGCGGTCTGCCAGGAATGAAGACGCAGTCATTGCTTTACACAGCTGTTCAACAATACGGACGGCACGACGGGCCTCTCGCTTGGTCGGAGCTATCGGGGCATCAGAAGCCGTGTTCTGGCCCGGAAGGTGTTCTGGACGGTCGACCGGCTCCTCGGCATCGCTTTCATTTCCATCACCTTCCTCCGAACCCCCGGGCTCTTGCGGTGCCACCTCGAACCATCGCAAAAGGAGTTGTTGCAGCAAGTGAACGCGATCCTGCACCGTGTACGGGAAACTTCGCGCAACCGCACTAAAACGCGGGGGCGAATAGTCCACGGCAAAAACGTCGTCCGCGGTGTATTCCTTAACTACATGCGTCTGTTCGGAACCGCCGTGAGTGTCCACCGATGCCCGTCGCGGAAGATACGTCAGATGTGAACAGAGGGCTTCGAGCACTTCGGCCCACGCGCCGAAACCCCATGCCTCTGCGCGCACATTCTTGCGGATCGCGTCGCCCAGACTGCGGCACCTCGCCGTCGATCGTAGCTGCCATTCTTGATCAACCCATCTGGGCGCGGTTCGGGCACGCGCGTTGCCGTCTTTGCCTTCTAACGTCACCTCGCGGGGAGCCTCGCCAAGTCGAGCGCGAATGCAGCCAAGTCCCAGATGCTCGAACTCCGTGGACAAGCCATCGACCTCACACGCGGTAATCTTCCAGCAAGGAGGGGCGTAGGCAACCCGCAGGCAGCCGTTTTCGTAGCTGGCCGCCAACACGCGCAGGGGCGGCACCAGTGGCAAAGTCATCTCCGGCGCCTCGATAGGGAGTACGGGGACGACGTCAAGCAGATGGAGTTCCGCTTGGAAGCGATCCCGGAATTCGTCGGAGTCCATGCGTTGCACTGCCAGCAACTCAGCGTTTCCCTGCTCTCCCGGTATCAATAGTGCGGCACGAGAGCAGTTGGCGCTACCGACAAATACAGTCACATGATCGCCCTGTTTGAAGGCATAGAACTTCGCATGGATGAACACTTCGCGGGTTCTTTGGTCATCCTCCCGCTGAAACGTGACTGACCTGAGGTGCGCCGCCCCAGCGTTCCGGCTCCACGCTGCCTCTTTCAGGCCTGTTCGGCCAGGTTGCACCAAAAGGCTGACCTCCGCGCTTGCGGCGTGGCCGATAATGGCAGCGAGCGCTGCTCCGTCATCGTCGAAATAGGGTGAGCAAACAGTGACTCTGTCAACCGCAGCGGTATCGAGTTGTTCAAACATTTGGCCGAGGAGCGAGGGCCCGGACGATGGCCTTCCCAACAGTTGGCCGGGCTGACCAAGGCCCGCTGCCCAGGTACGTGTTGCAGGATCAAACGCTTCCTCTATGTCCGTTTGGACCTGCTCTGAAAGGGCGACACGCCTAAGGATCAACCTGAGGTATTCTTGAAACGCCGCAAACGGTGCGGGGCCGTCCTCTCCTATTTCGAATCGAAGCCAGTGCTCCGCGTTCTCTCGCCACCCGCCAAACGTGAGATTTCCGCTGCCAACGCACAGCGTAGCCTCAGAAGGTCCAGAGAGTAGGACGGCTTTGGGGTGGAAGCGAAAGCCGGGCTCCATCTCAATGGAAACGACCCGAAACCGAACTCCCAGCCCCTGTATTACCGGCGCTTGGGCGGCGTATGACGCAGCCGCGCAGCCAGCATCGGCAAAGACCGTCAAAGCCGGCTGGCCGCATCGGCGCAATGCCGAGAGGACGACCGTCTGTAGAAAAACGAAGTCAATGTTGTGAGTTAGCACAACTGCATTTGTGACGTCCTTTTTCTCGTAGATCTCTCGGAGCAGGTCTGCCCTCATATTCTCAATTCACTTGCAAGGAGACCCTGCCCGAGTTTAGTTAGTCTGTAGCGCCCGTCCGACTGCCATTCCAAGTGGCCGAGGTCAGCCCACATTCTAAGCAAGTTTCCGAGCCTGTCCCCGCTGTAGCCGGCGCGAACCAGCGTACCTGTAGGTCGCAGAAGGTCTCCTTCCGTGTAGAACCTTAACGAGCACTTCTGTCCCTGGCCCATCTTTCGCAGAGTCGCTGACAGGTGCGGCTCAATCACCGCCTGCTTGAGGAGGATTGTTAGCGTTTCACCGACCGTCCGACTGCTATCACTCTTCAGGATGCCGAACGTCCGTTCAAGGTAATCCTGGTCCCCGCGCGGCGAGGGCCGTTGGTCATGTCTAAGACCGGTCGTGCGCTTCGCACACGAAATCAGTAGAGCCAAAGCATAAAGCGCGCGGTTATCGGGGGCTAGATCGCGGGGAGTTCCGGTGTCTGTCGGTCGGCAAGTGATCGGATCATCATTGAGGATCGCTTCAACTTCGAGAAGAGACGTGGCCATGACCGGGCCATTATGCGGAAGAATGGTGTAGAGAAATGGCGGCAGCGGTTGGTTCGTATTCCACTCTGCTACGACACGCTCGACAGAACCCGCGGTGAGATCGATCAGCGTATCGGTTAGCGCAGACAACAGCAGCTCAAGTCCAAAGTGGACCAAGCGTCGGAGTTCGTATTCCGCCCAGGCGCGGACCGTGGCGTCCGAACCGGCCTGGCTTCCGTTGATGACGGCCTTATAGGCCGACCGGATCAACTCCCCAGCGGATTGTGGAGCGCCTTGGATTTCACCGAATGCCAAGAGCGTCGTTTTCATAAAGCGCTGACAAGTTCCGAGGCTCTCAGCAGAATGAGGATTGCGGAACGCCCCCTCCAAGAGGTCTCGCTCGGCTGGACAAGCGACAAGCCCGTTGGCCGAGAAAAGCCTGCCTTCTGCGTTCAGAGTCGCGGAATCCAGGGTCCCGCCATTGAACACCAGCATTTCGAGCTGTGAGCCTCCGACGAGGTCCTCCCGGGCCTCCCACATCGCTTGGCCGCGAGCCGTCACACGAACAGGCGGACTTTCTCCGAATCTCGTTTCCAGCAGTCCGAATGAACGGCACGGCATGACGTAGGTGCCGTACAAAGCGCCTCCCCGATCACTCGGAACCTCAACACGGCCGTCGTGATTAAGGCGTGTGAGTGTATCTGAGTGGAGATTCGCGCCGAGCACCCCGAAGGTGTTCCCGGACTCGCCGAATGCCTTCCCCGCGGCAGTCGAGGCCAAAACTACAAATTCAAGACGGGCAAGCGTTTGGCGAAGCTTCTCTGGATCAGATATGGCGTGCCCGCCGCCGGCGTCGAGTTCTCTTGTGTAGAACTCTTTGAAGATCCACGGCAGTAGGGACAAGTAGCGAGCGCGGAATGAGATCGTTGTGATCCCCGCAACCCAGTCGCGCTCGATTGCTTGGTCGACCTGGCGCACCCCGAGAATGTCGATTCCTTTGATCTTTTCGCGCTCGCCCGAGTTCCAGAAAGATTCCATTACAGTTGACGAACGGATACCTATCCGCGGGTCAGAAGCGTTCGCCTGTCTCGCCCGGCAGCCTGTGAGCACGTGCGAGAGTGCCGCGCTCGCTGAACCCTACTGATAACAAGTATCGCCCTAAAGGATTACGGATGGAAGTTCACATGGACGCGTAGTCGCCAAGCCGAACAGGTGGACGGCGGCCTACATTTCCCGCGGGATGGCCTTCTGGGACCGTATCAACGACGAGATCCGGGCGCATCTTGCTCCGGCTAGAGCGCCTGGGAAGCCTTATCTTAACGCCTGTGGGCCGGGAGGCCTGTCCTACGTTAGCAGGGTGACGCAGTCTTCCAGGCGGCTCTGGGCGCCGCCGTCGTTCACGCAGAATCTCCCTTTCCACAGCGAGACCCCGGCGTAGGCGCCGTCCTTGCGCAGCGCGTAGAACTTGATGTCGAACTTGCGCAGGCGCTCCCGATCGTTGTCGAAGTTGCGGGCGATGCGCTTGAGCACGTCCAGGCCGGCGTCGGTGGGCGACATGCCGTGGCGCATGTTCTCGACGATGGAATGCGCCCCGGCGACGCGGATGTTTTCTTCGCCTCGCCCGGTGGAGCCGGCGGCGCCGACGTCCTGGTCCACGTACAGTCCCGCGCCGATGATGGGCGAGTCTCCGACACGTCCCGGAATCTTCCAGGCCAGACCGCTGGTGGTGGTCACGCCGGACATTTCGCCCTTCGGGTTCAAGGCCAGGCAGTTGATGGTGCCGGTGGGCGGGCGAACGGCCATTTGCCAGGCCCATGCCAGGGTCTCGTCGTCGGCGTCGGGGAACAGGCGGCGCAGGCCGGAGGTCTTCTTGGGGACCGGCGCGTCCAGGCCGTCGGTCCAGTTGTTGTTGCCGGAGGCGTCGCGCAGGGACCGTTTCCAGACCAGCCACGCCAGGCGCGACTTCACGGTCAGCAGGTCCTCCTCCTTGAAGCCGCAGGCGCGGGCGAATCGCAGGGCGCCATCGCCCACCAGCATGATGTGATCGGTCTGTTCCATCACCAGCTTGGCGACCTTGGACGGCGTCTTGATATTCCGGATGGAGGCCACCGAGCCGGCGCGGCGCGTGGGTCCGTGCATGACGCTGGCATCCAGTTCGACCACCCCCTCCTCGTTCGGCAAACCGCCGTAGCCGACCGAGGTGTCGTTGGGGTCTTCTTCCACCATGTTGACGCCGGCGACCACGGCGTCCAGCGTGTCGTGGCCGGCATTCAGCATCTGCATGGCGCGGGCGCAGGCGATCAGGCCGTTGGCGCTTGAGATCACGATGTTCTTGGGAGCGGCGTTTTGCGCGGCGCGGGCGGCGGCGACGGCCCCCGTGGTGAGCATCCAATTCCTTCGGGTGATCATATCGGCTACACTTTCCTCATGAGGAACGTTGTTCCGGTTCTTCTGGTGGCGCTTGCAACATTGTCGGTCGCGGCCGACAGAAAACGCAACCAGGCGCCTCCCAGGCCGGCCGAGATCGAGATCGTGGAAATCACGGCGCACCGCGGCGACGGCCGGGTTTCGCTCGATGGACGGGTAAAGAACACGGGAGAGCGCGCCGCCGTGGGCATAGTGCTCTTGTTCGACTTCATGGCGCCGGGCCGGCAGGTGATTACCACCAAACGGGGCGACCTGGAAATTGCGACGCTCGAGCCGGGCGAGGAAGCCGAGTTTCACGTCTACGCGCCCGAGCCGCCGCGCGCGGTCGAGATCCGCGTCCAGGTGCAGGACGGCTCCGAACGCGAATTGAAGGTCATCAAGCCCGGACCCTACGCCATCGAGTAGCGCCCCAATAAATGCGTCAGCCTGGTATGGCCCCTTTTCTGGGACAGACCAGTGTGTCCCTTGCGGACACACCTGTCTGTCCCGAAATAAAAGGGGCCATACCAGGCTGACGCATTTTTCTTGAGGTTTTACAGTTTTTTTACAGGTCTTTCGCGACACCCGTTCCGGAAAGCCGTAGCATCGAAGCTGAGACGACTGTTATGGAGACCTCTCGTATGGCCCCCGCCAGATACCAGGACGAGCACCTGACGTTCGATTTCGCCAGCGGCGCCGCGCATTGCGACTCGCAGCCCATGGTCCTGACGCGCAAGGAACAGGAGCTGCTTGCCATGCTGCTGGGCAACCAGGGCGAGATCGTTCCGCGACAGGTGCTGCTCAGCCGGGTGTGGGGATACCACCTGGAGTGCCGGACGCGAACCCTGGACGTGCATATCCGGCGCCTGCGCAAGAAACTGGGAGCCCTCGGCGACATCTACATCGAGACGATTTTCGGCGTGGGGTACCGGTTCCAGCGGTATCGCGAGCCGCGCTACGGGCCGTCCTTCGGGCCGGCGCTGGCCACGGCCTAACCGGCGCGCCGGCGCGATATGCTGGTTGCGTGCCCGCAACCACGCACGCAATCCTGCTCGCCGCCCTGTTGGGCGCCGGTTTCCGCCTGGATGTCGAACAACTGACCTTCGGGCCCAACAACCACTTCTTCGGCTATATCGGCCATGTAAAGAACATTCCATGGAACGGTAACGGCCGCTACATCGCCGCGCTGCGGACCGGCTTCCAGGACCACATGCCCACGCCCTCCGACGCCGCCGAAGTGGTTCTCATCGACACCCGGAGCGACAACGCAATCTCGGTCATCGACCGCAGCCGAGGCTGGAATTTCCAGCAGGGAACCATGTTCTACTGGAACCCCCGGGCGCCGGACACCGAACTGTTCTTCAATGACCGCGATCCCAAGACCAACCACGTCTTCACGGTCCTTTTCGACATCGCGAAAAAGAAGCGCATCCGCGAGTACCGCTTTGCGGACACTCCCTTCGGCAACAGCGGGGTGGCGCAGAACGGAGGCCGGTTCCTGGGCTTGAATTATGGCCGGCTGGCGCGCCTGCGTCCGGTCACCGGTTATCCGGAAGCGCACGACTGGGCCAAGGACGCCGCCGCTCCGGCCGACGACGGCATCTTCATCGTCGACGTCGAATCCGGGGCCAAGCGCCTGCTGGTTTCCTACCGCGCGCTGGCGGACCTGGTGAAGCGCCAGCGTCCGGACGTCGCGGGCAAGCAACTGTTCATCAACCACACGCTTTGGAATCGCGACGACAACCGCATTTACTTCTACCTGCGTGGCGATTTCGACGTGCCCGACAAACGTCTGGACATCCCGTGCACCATCCGGCCCGACGGAACCGCCCTCACCGCCCACACCCTGCACATCGGTGGGCATCCGGAATGGGAGAACGGCGCGCGCATCATCGGCGCCGCCGATGGCAAGCAGATTATTTACGATGTGGACCAGCGGAAAGTGGTGGACAGCATCGGCGGGCCCGAGGTTTTCCCGAAGCCGGGCGGGGACGTGGCTTTGTCGCCGGACGGGAAGTTGCTGGCCAACGGCTACCGCGAGGGCCAGGCCAACTACTATGTCGTATTCCGCCGCGACGACGGCGCCTACGCGCGCACGCCCGGTTTTTCGCACCCCGGCCGCACGTCGGGCGATTTGCGCGTGGACGGCTCCCCCAACTGGAACCGCACCAACGACCAGATCCTGTTTCCGGGGATTGCCAACGACGCCGGCCACACGCGCCAGCTTTTCCGGATTCGGATCGTGCCGGCGGCCGCGCGCTGAACCACCCGCTCGGCTAGAATGAGGGAGTCCTCATGGATCAGCGAATCACGCCAGCGAAATCGGTCGGCGGCGCAGTCACGCTTCCCGGCGACAAATCCATCTCGCACCGCCTGGCGATCCTGGCGTCGATCGCCGAGGGCAAATCCCGCATCCTGAACTACTCGACCGGCGCGGACTGCCAATCGACGCTCGGCTGCCTGCGCGCGCTGGGCGTCGAGATCGAGAAGACCGGCGACGATCTGACCATCCGGGGCCGGGGCCTGGGCGGGCTGAGAGCGCCGCTGGAGGTGCTCGACGCCGGGAATTCCGGCTCGACCATCCGGATGCTCTCGGGGGTTCTCGCGGCGCAGCCCTTCGCCAGCCGCATTGGGGGAGACGACTCGCTCTCGCGCCGCCCGATGGAGCGCATCATGCGCCCGCTGGGCGAAATGGGCGCATCGATCCGGGCGCGCGACGGCAAGTTTCCGCCGCTTGAAATCACGGGAACGCGTCTGCGGGCGATCGACTACACGCTGCCGGTGGCCAGCGCGCAGGTAAAGACCTGCGTCCTGTTCGCCGGCCTGTTCGCGCGTGGGCGCACAACGGTTCAGGAACCGGTTCGCACGCGAGACCACAGCGAGATCGCGCTGCGCGAGTTCGGCGCGGGCATCGACGTTCAGGGGCCCTTGGTTTCGATTCAGGGCGGCGTGCCGCTGGCGGGGTGCCAGGTGCGGACGCCGGGCGATCTTTCTTCGGCCGCGTTCTTCCTGGTGGCGGCGCTGGCGACGCCCGAGGCGAACCTGGTCATTCGCGGCGTGGGATTGAACCCGACGCGTTCGGCGCTGCTCGATTTTCTGATTTCGATGGGCGGCGAGATCAGGGTTCTGAATCTGGACCAGTCCGGCGGCGAGCTGGTTGGAGACGTGCTCGCGCGCGGCTCGCGCATCCGCGGCGGCCTCATCGAAAAGGACCTCACCGCCGCGCTGATCGACGAGATTCCGGTTCTGGCCGTGCTGGGCGCCATGAGCGAAAACGGCCTCACCGTGCGCGACGCCCAGGAACTGCGCATCAAGGAGACCGACCGTATCGCCACGGTGTCGGAGAATCTCAAGCGCATGGGGATCGAGGCCGAGGTCTTCCCCGACGGGTTGCGGGTTCCGGGCCGGCAGCGGTTCCGCGCCGCGGAGGTCGAATCTTTCGGCGACCACCGGATTGCGATGGCCTTCGCCGTCGCGGCCTTGTTTGCCGATGGCGAAACCCTCCTGCGGGGGGCCGAGGCGGCGGCTGTCTCGTACCCCGAGTTTTTCGCTACACTGCGTAACATCGCCGGTTGAACGGGAGGCGCCTGATCGCCATGGACGGGGAACGACGCGCCGACCTGACCCTTGAAGGTCTGGTCCACGACCTCAATAACGTCTTCGAGACCATTTCGGAGGCCGCCGATCTGATTGCCGGCGACAGCCGCTCGAAGAAACTCGCCAACAGCATTCACCGCAGCGTCGCGCGCGGGGAACGCATTGTCGAGAGTTTCGTCGAAACCGCGCGCGGGTCGGTCGAGCTGGCCGGAGTGCTGAGTTGCGCGACCGAATTCGCGCGCGATTTTCTTTCGACCGGGCGATCGCCGGAAGTCGAATTCGACCTCCAGTTGGAACCCGGCCTCCGTCTCAAGGGTTTGCCGGGGGCGTGGGAACGAGTGTTCGTCAACCTGTTCCTCAACGCCGCTCAAGCGATGAAGCAGGGCGGCACGATTCAGGTGCGCGCACGGCTGGCCGGCGGGGGAGTCGAGATCGTCGTCGCCGACCAGGGACCGGGCATCCCGCCCGAGATTCTGCCCGAGATCTTCAAACCGCACTTCTCGACCAAGTCGTCGCGGCGCTCGGCCTTCAAGGGGCTCGGGCTGCACATCGTCGAGTCGGTGGTTTCGCAGAACGGCGGCGCCGTGGCCGCCGCCAATCGCCCGGATGCCGCGGGCGCGGAATTCACCATCCGGCTGCCGGAGGGGTAAAACCTTCAGGCGGTTATTTTGAGAGCCACCTCCACGGAGGCGCGGCGCATGGTATGCGCCACCCCGCGCTGGCGCCAGTGAAGCCACGCGGCGCCGATAACGCGGACAACCTCCGCGCGATCGAACGGTTTAGCAAGCACGTCGTAGCCGCCCAGGTTGAGCACTTCGGCCCACAGGTGCTCGTCGGCCTGGTGCGACGTAACGATAAGCAGCGGTTCGTCGGAGCGTTGCGCGAAGCGGTTCAATAAGCTCTTCCAGCTTCCGTCCGGCAGAGCGCACTCGCACACCACCACCGGAATTCGATTGGATTCGAGGATCTCGAAGGCTTCACGGCATGAACGCGCCGACAATATCCGCCACTTGGAGTGGCGTAAAATCTGATCCAGGCAGCCATGATCCGCTTCGGAATCGCTGACCACCAGCACGGTGACTGCTCTTTCGGGCGGCGGCGCGCCAGGGTAGAGACAGGCAGGATCCGTCATCATCCTACCTCCTGCTCAAGCTGCCCTTATCATGCGCCGCGGCGCACGCCGTGTCAAGTAAAATTCAGCGGGATTCCTGGGATCAGCTTTGCGGCGAGCGCTGCTTGGCCTGCTCGATGGCGATGTGATTTACGTGCGCCAGGGCCTTGGCGCCCGAGGCTCCTTCGATGGCCTTGACGGCGATATCCTGCACCTGCTGCTTGGCCTCGGCGATTTGCTTTTGAAGCTCGGCAAGCTGGGCCGACTGGCTGGCGATGGTTTCTTCCAGCGTCCGGATCCGGAGTTCCGCCAGGCGTTTATCCGACTCGCCGTCCTTCTTCAGCATCAGCATCTGCTGCTCGAACCGCAGCTCGGTGTCTTTGGTGGCTTGTTTAGCGGCCTGGTCCGTCTCCTTTTGGAGCCGCGCCGGGAACTGCTCGGCTTCCTTCTTGAGCCGGAGGAACTCCTCCTCCCTCTCCTTGAGCGCCGCCTCGCGCTGATGCCAGCTCTTTTCGAGGGCTTCCTGCTTCTCCTGGTTCTTCTTCTCCAGCAGCCGCATTTCCTCGTCGTACTTGTCCTGGGCCTTCTTGCGCTCGAGCGTCTTTTTGTATTCGTAGTCGTCGATTTCGCGCTGACGTTGTTTCTTCAGGGCATCCTCGAGATCCTTTCGCTCGCGCTCGGCGGTCTCGGTCTCCTGTTCCCAGGCCGCGCGCTGCCCGGCGATTTCGGCGTCCAGCCGATCCTTCTCGCGGGAGTAGTCCTGGACCAGTTCATCCAGGGCGGTGGCCGCCAGGTCGATCTTGTGGAGCCGCTGCAGTTCGGCGCGCTCGAGTTCGACCGCGGCGCGCGCGATGGCCAGGCCGTTCACCTCCTGCACCAGCCTTTCGGAGATGTCCGCCAGCGCCCGGGAGATTTCCAGCCCCAGGCCGCTAAGCTTCTGAACCACGGCTTCGACGGAAGCGCCCTCGACCGCCTCGCGAATCTCGGCTTCCCGCTGCTGTTCGAGTTCGGCGGCCTTGGCGCCGCCGGTTTCCCGCGCGGCCGCGACTTCCTTGCGGATTCCGGCGAATTCCTCCTGCACCTGCGCCTTGGAGCGAACCGGCCGCCCCGGCGGTTTCTTGGATGTGGTTGCCATGCTCACAGTATGCCTCAGGTTGTGTCGCGGCGGCGGGTGCGCTATCTTTGCCCACATGGACCGGGGAGGGCTCATGAAGCTGCGGGCTGGATTGATTGTCCTGTCTGTTGCGGTGGTTGCGGCGGCCCAGACGCCGCCCGTGGACACGCTGAAGCAGGCCGCCGTCGAGATGGCGGATGGCCGCCGGCAACTGACGCAGCGGATTGTCGACTCGCTGTTCAGTTTCAGCGAACTGGGTTATCAGGAATACGAGTCGTCGGCCTACCTTTGCGCGCTGCTCGAAAAGGAAGGGTTTCAGGTCACCCGCGGCGTGGCCGGCCTGCCCACGGCGTTCGTGGCCAGTTGGGGATCGGGCAAGCCGGTGATCGGCTTCATGACCGATATCGACGGGTTGCCGTCGACGTCGCAGAAGCCCGGCGTGCCGCGCCAGGAGCCGCTGATCGCCGATGGCCCGGGCCACGGCGAAGGCCACAACACGGGCATGGGCGTGAACGTCACCGCGGCCATCGTGGTGAAGGAATTGATGAAGAAGCACGGCATCCCGGGAACCATCCGGGTTTATCCGGGCATCGCCGAGGAACTCATCGGCAGCCGCACCTACATGGTAAACGCCGGGCTGTTCCGGGATCTCGACGTGATGCTGTCGAGCCACGTCTCGGCCGACTTCAGCACCGGCTTCGGCGGACCGTCGGGCACCGGATTGATCTCGACCATGTACACCTTCCACGGCCGCAGCGCGCACGCCGGCGCCTCGCCCTGGAGCGGGCGCAGCGCGCTGGACGCGGTGGAGTTGATGAACGCCGGCTGGAACTACCGCCGCGAGCACCTCAATCCGCAACATCGCTCGCATTACGTAATCGTGAACGGCGGCGAGCAGCCCAACGTGGTGCCCCCGCTGGCCACCGTCTGGTACTACTTCCGCGAATGGGACTACGAGGCCATCGTGAACCTGCACGAAATCGGAACCAAGATCGCCCGCGCCGCCGCCGAAATGACCGACACCACCATGAGCGAGCGTATGCTGGCCTCGGCCTGGCCCGGGCACTTCAACAAACCGATGGCCGAGGCGCTCGACGCCAACATCCAGCGCGTCGGGATGCCGGCCTGGTCGGAAGCCGATCAAAAGCTGGCGCGCGCGGCGCAGCGCGAGTTGAAGGCCAAGACCGACGGACTCAAGACCGAGGTCGGTAAGCTGAAAGAGGCCCAGCGCGGCGACAGCTACGGCTCCGACGACATCGCCGAGGTCTCCTGGAACCTGCCCACGGTGGTGCTGCGCTACCCGTGCAATATCCCCGGCATGACTGGCCACCACTGGTCCAGCGGCATCGCCGTGGCGACGCCCATCGCCCATCAGGGCGCCACTGCCGGCGCCAAGGTGCACGCGCTCACCGCGCTCGATCTGTTGCTGAAGCCCGAATTGCTGGCCGCCGCCAAAGCTTACTTCGCCGAGCAGACCAAGACCGTCAAGTGGAAATCGCTGATCCCGACCGACACGAAACCGCCGATCGACCTAAACCGCGAGAAGATGGAGCGCCTCCGCCCGCAGCTTCAAAAACTCCGCTACGACGAGTCGAAGTACCCGACCTACCTGGAGCAACTGGGCGTCAAGTACCCGCCGCAGGAGTGACGAGCGGGACCGGGGGGCGCCCTGGGGCTGGCCTGTCAGTGCCAACATGCCGAAGAGGCGTTGCGGATGCAGGATCTCGCCTTCCGGCAGCAGGTTGCCGGGAATTGCGGCGATGCCGCACCGTGCCACCTCCGAACCAGAGCGTCTGAAGCGCCATCACACTTCCGGGAGATGAGCCGATAAGCTAGACCGGAGCGTCCTGTAGCCACAGGAATGCATCTATGGGGCTGAACGACCTTCTCCGCAACACTCACTCGGCGTCGACGTCGGCCGTCACCGGGGGAATATATCGAGCATGAAACCCGGGCGGAACGATGTTTGTCCGCGCGGCAGCGGACGCAAGTACAAGAAGTGCTGTGAGGCCAAGGATGCGCAATCGCGGGGCGGGCGGGCGCCGGGCCTGGTGTTTGCACAGGCTTTGCAGGAGCATCAGCAGGGCCGGCTGGAAGAGGCCGAGCGCCTGATTGGCGTGCGCATCCATGCCTGGGACGACATGGACCTCAAGAACGACCAGGAGGGGCTCGCTGCGTCGATCCCGGCGCTGGATCTGGTTCTGTCGGCGATCACGGCGGTGGCCCAGATGGCTGGGGCGGTGGGGGCGCCGGCCTGGGTTCTGTCGCGCCTCGCCGACCAGGGCTGCTGGGGACTGGGAACCGGCCATTGTCCCTGGCACCCCAGTCCGCGGGCCTTCTCCCGCGGAGCGACCGACGGTTGGGAGCCGGTGCTTGAAAGCGTGGCTTCCGAACTGAGGCTGCTGGTAAGCGCGGGATCGGCTCCCGTTGAAGCGCTCCTCCAATGAGAGTATTACTCGTAATTTACGACAACGAATCCTATATCAGCTCTCTCCCGTTAGGGGCTGCCTACATTGCGTCGGCATTGCGCAACGCCGGGCATCAGGTGTGTGTCTATAACCAGGACGTGCACCACTACCCGGATGAGCATCTCACTCAATACCTGGATGCCAACCAGTTCGACGTTGTCGGACTGGGAGTGATCGCGGGGTATTTTCAGTACCGCAGGCTGCTGGGTATCTCGGCCGCCATTAACGCATCCAAACAGCGGCCGTTCTATGTTCTTGGCGGGCATGGACCATCGCCGGATCCGGCCTATTTTCTCCGCAAGACGCAGGCAGACGCCCTGGTCCTTGGCGAGGGTGAGGAGACGCTGGTCGAACTCCTTGGCGCTTTGGCCGCGCGGACTTCGCTGACTGAAGTGAAAGGCCTGGCGTATAGAGATGGCAGCCGCGTCGTGGTTAATCTCAGGCGCCCGCTCATCGCGGACATCGACAAGATTGCCTGGCCCGCCTACGACCTGTTCCTCATGCAATACTACCGTCTGGGGCGTCTGCCACATACGGGGAACACCGATTTCCTGATACCGGTCCTGAGCGGACGCGGGTGTACTTTCAAGTGCACCTTCTGCTATCGCATGGATGAAGGCTTCAGGCCCAGAAGCGGCGACGGCATCGTCGAGGAAGTGCGGTTCCTGAAACAAGATTACGGCATCACCTACATCGACTTCGCCGACGAACTGCTGATGTCCTCGGTCGACCGCACCACGGCGCTGTGTGAAGCGTTCCTGGAAGCGGCACTCGGCGTCAAGTGGGCCTGCAACGGCCGTCTGAACTACGCCCGCAAGCCGCTTCTCGAACTGATGAAGCGCGCCGGTTGCGTCTTCATCAACTATGGAGTCGAGTCGATGGATGACCGTGTACTGAGGAACATGAAGAAGAGTCTGTGCACCGCGCAGATCGTCGAGGGCGTGGAAGCGACTCTCGCGGCGAGGATCAGCCCCGGGCTGAACATGATTTTCGGGAACCTGGGCGATAACCTCGAGACGCTGCGAAAGAGTGTCGAGTTTCTGCTGAAGTATGACGATTTGGCGCAACTCCGTACGATACGACCGGTCACTCCGTACCCGGGGTCGGAACTTTACCGCCATGCGGTCGATTCCGGGCTGCTGGAGGGCTGTGAGGATTTCTACGAGAGAAAACACACTAATTCGGATCTCTTGGCTGTGAACTTCACCCAGTTGAGCGATGCGGAGTTCCACCGCGCTCTGCTCGACGCGAACACGATTCTGCTCAAGAATCAGTTCCAGAAGAGACTCGCTGCGACGATCGGGGACGCCACGCGACTGTACCTGCAGGGCGACGCAACTTTCCGCGGATTTCGGGCCGTGTGATTGCGACTCAGTCGCCCGCCAGCGGCTTCGCTTCGTCACGGTTGCCGCTGGGGCTGGCGGTGTGATTGCGGCTCACTCGCCGGCCAGCGGCTTCGCTTCGTCACGGTTGCCGCTGAGGCTGGCGGTGTGACTGCGGCTCACTCGCCGGCCAGCGACTTCCGGGCGTAGACCGTGATCACGCTTCTGAAAAATGGGGGTGAGAGCCTCTCGCCCAAAGAGTCGATGATGAATCGAACGGCATCCCGCCAGAGTCGTTCGTATGGCGTTCCGAGGTAGGGGTAGCGAACATGCAGGATTTCGAGTCCGTTCTTCCGGCAGTATCGTGAGAGCGTGGAGCGGGAAAAGTAATAGATGTGCCCGCAGGGATCGACAAGCCTGAATCTCTCTCTGAAAACGATTCCACAGGGGCCGCCGATATTCGGGACTGTGCTCAATACCAGCCAACCGCCTGGTTTGAGAATGCGACGCGCAGCCTCGAGTTCTCGCTGTGGGTCCGGGATGTGCTCGAATACACCTCTGAAGTGCACGACGTCGTAAGAGTCATCCTCTAAGCGCACCGAGTGCAGGTCGCCCGCCTGAATATCAACGCCAAATCTCCGTCGTCCGTAGGATGCGGCCTCCTCCGAGAATTCGATGCCGTGCTTCTCAAACGTGGCGGGCAGGTAGGTCAGAAAGCGCCCGTAAGCGCAACCGACGTCAAGAAACCGACCGGACTCGCCCACAATTTGGACCATCTCCTGGATGTCGCGCTCGTACATGCGCCCCCTGACCGGGTCGTCGTCGTAGCCGGAATGGTACTCCCCCTTGTAGTACTCCACCCTCTGCTCTGCGTCAAGGCGAGGGTTTGTATAGATCAGCGAACAACTACGGCATTGCACGATGGAGAAGCCATTCTTTGTCGCCCAAAGCCGCGTGTCACTGCCACCACAAAGGTTACAGGCGACGACTTCGCGCGGTGTCAGGTCGGGATAACCGCTCATGCCAGGCGCCTGAAGCCGGCCGCCGCGGGCGCGCCCCGAAGCCGGGACGAGACGTCTCCCTTAAGTCCTGCGTCCGCGATGCTAGCAAACGCTCCATCGCACGCTTCAAGGTACTTATCCACGTGCGTTGGCGTGTGCGCCAGCATCGAATAGAATCGCGGACCGGCCAGGAACCCTTTATCCAACATGAGTTGCACAAAGTAAGCGTGGAGCGAGAGAGCTTCCGGACTCTCCAGCGCGAAGTGACTCAGCGGCGGAATGCCGCCAACGTGAATCGGGAGTCCGTGCTTTGCGGCTATCCGGCGCCAGCCGTCCTGCACCGTGCAACCGAGCGCCACAAGATGCTTCCCCGCATCGGCGCTGCGATGCTTGCGAATCGTTGCGATGGCCGCCGCGGGCCCGATCCGTTCCGTCCAATAGGTGCTGCTGATGAAAATGCTCTGCGCCGCCTCCATGACGGCGGCCCGGCCGATGATCGCGCCGATCGCATAGCCGTTTCCCATGGCTTTTGAAAACACGGCGATGTCCGGTTCCACGCCCAATTCGAGGTGTGCGCCCCCGGTATTCAATCGGAAGCCGGAAGAGATCTCGTCAAAGACCAGGACCGCGCCAATCCGGTCGGCGACCGCTCGAACAGCGGGCAGGAAGCCAGGATCGGGCCGCTGACCGCGGATGGGCTCCATCACAACGACGCCGATTTCCCGCCCGTGGTTGGCGACAATCGTTTCCAGTTCGTCCAGGCGGTTGTAGCCGAACGGCAACGCCGTGCCGGCCAGCGCTTTCGGCACGCCGGCAGGCTCGAGACCGGGCAAAAGATGCCCGCCCAGCGCGTCCCCGGCGCCAAGGTTGGCGGCAAGATACCAATCATGCCATCCGTGATAGCCGCAGAAAGCCACGACATCGCGCCCGGTCGCCGCTCGCGCAATCCGCACCGCTATGGCCATGGACTCGCCCCCGGTTCGCGCATACCGAACACGCTCGGCCCAGGGGTGAAGTTCGATCAAAAGCTCGGCCAGCACGACCTCTTCGAAGCAGTTGAGCGAACTTGAATTTCCGTTCTGAATGGCCGCCAACACCGCGGCGTTCACGTCCGGATCGCAATAGCCGAGCACGTTTGCGCCGATGCCGCTAATGCTCATGTCCAGGTACCGGTTCCCATCCAGATCCCAGACATGCGCGCCCTCGGCCTTGCTGAAATAGCCGGGCCATACGCCCGCCGAAAACTGGTCCGGGCGCTTGGACAGCAACTGACTCATTCCGGGAATCAACCGCTTCGCACGGTCCTGCATCTCTAGGCTGCGGGACCGCGGGGTTCCGCCGTCCGGCTTCTCACATGGCATTGGCTCTTCGAAGACCATTCGCGATCCTTCCTGAAAGCCGTTTCCCACCCGGCGTTTCTCACATACTTGGAGTTCAGCGTCTTGAGCGCCGGCTCCCGATCGAGCAGCGCCAGAATATCCGCGGTAGTGAACTCGGGGTTCTCCGGATACAGTGACTCATAGATACGCCGCACGAGGTCGAAATCCTCGCGGTTGTCCACCGTCCAACGTAAGAACGACAGGTCTGGACCGCTGTTGTAGTCACCCAGCGAAAACCGCTTCGGCTGTTCAATCATGAAGAAAGTGACGTGCTCCCGGTGGGACGGGAGGACGGCTTCCCTCCAAGCCTGCCCCAGGACTTTGAAACTGAATACTTCCACATCCATGCCGTCGGGAAAGGCCGGCACTCGCGCATTACTCGCGTAGTCGAACTGGTTTTCTAAGTAGAACTCGAACACCCGGTCAATCAGGTCCGGGTCCGCGAGAGGGCAGTCTCCAGTCAGGCGGATCACATGATCGGCGGAGGCCTCCTTCGCCGCCTGGTAGTATCGATCCAAGACATCGTCGAGACTGCCGCGGTAGCAGGACACATCCAGATCCGCCGCAAGACCAGCGATAGGGTCGTCGTTGGAGCCCGTCGATGTGGCAACGATAAGCCGATCGACGCACTTGGCACGCTGGATTCGCTCGACCTGCCGCGCCAGCATCGGCCGGCCGAGAATCGGCAGCAATACCTTGTTTGGCAACCGGCTCGAACTCATGCGCGCCTGAAGAATAGCAGCAGTCATGGAATGCCCTCACTCACTTGAGCCATTTGTGATAGGTCAGTTCGACACGCTTGGTCAAGAAGCCCGCACGCTGGTATAATCGCTGCGCCGCAACATTACGGCCCTGCGTGACCACTTCCAAACTCGTAACGCCGTCCTTAGCCAGCCATTCGACTGAGGCACGCAAGAAGGCCGCGCCCAGACCCATTCCGTGATGGTCCCGGCTAAGCCCGAACAGCCCAATGCGGCCGGCGGCCGAATGGCCCCGTTGCAGCTTGACGGTGCAGAATCCGATGGGGCAACCGTTGTCGTAAAGCGCCAGCGCAAAATCGTCGAACGTGCCCAACACGCCGTTCCTGATCCAGGTACCGTAAAAGGCGCGGAGGGTTTCCTCTTCAAATCCGCCGTCAAAGTAGTACCGGCTGTCTCGATAGAGATCGCTCCCGATCGAGACGAGAGCGTCGATGTCTTCCTCCCGTGCGACGGCAATGTGCAACTTCCTGTTACTATCGTCGCCGTTGGCGCGCGGATTCTTGAGTTCGAACGTCACGCGAGTGTCCGCCAGGGAGTACCGATGAGCCTCCGCGGTGGTGACGCTAAGCCGATCACCGCTCCCGCATCGGAACTCGATGAATCTCAAGTCCTGATCCGCGGCCTTCTGGCGTACGCGGGCTTCGATAGACTCAGTCAGCCGTAGGCAAGTTACCCGTCCCACTCCGAAACCGAAGAACGCGCTGTCCCACTTGAGTTTCGCGACCAGCGAGAGAATGTCCGCCAGGGCGGAGTCGACCCGGCTGGAATCAACCACGGCCGTGAGGTCTTGAATCGACAAACCGAGCCATGCGGCGATCTGTCCAGCGTCGATCTGCGACAGCACGGCGGCGGGCAGGAACGCCGGTCCCGCAAAACTATCTGTCGAAGGGCCAGCCAGCGGATCGATCACGATATCGGGCAAAGCCGCGGCTGGCGTTACACGACCCAGCTTCACCAGCACAATCTTCTCGTCGCGCAGCGTCTCCGCGATCTCGTGGCTAACATCTGTTGTGGTGATCACTTGCGCGGGCTTCTGTTGTGCGATGTACAAACGCAAACGCGTGTCGTCGCAGTCGCTGAGCACGGCGCAGTCGGGGAATGAACGGATGATGGCTTGAAGTGTCGCCTTGTACACAGCCTGCGAAAGTGCTTCGTCAGGCTGATTCTCGTGTTGAATCAAGGCGACCCGCTTCATCTCATCTGTTCCGGCGATATTGCAGGATGTCCGCCTCTGTGGCAACTGCGCTCCAAACCGGCTCACCCAACGCCTCTTCCGCAATATGAATGGACTCAACCATGGCTCTGAATTCGGCCGGCTCCAGGCTCATGGCATGGTCGGGTCCGGAAGCCAGCTTGGAATAGGTGAAGTGTTTCTCAATGAGGGTGGCGCCCGCCAGCACCGCGAACTGGGGAGCTGTGATGCCGAGAGTATGGTCGGAGAATCCCACCGGGCAGCCATAGCGCTCACCCAGCGCACGAATCGTGGACAAGTTGAGATCGCCCAGGCTCTTCACAGGGTATGCGGAGACGCAATGAAGAAGCGCGAAAGCCACACGGGCGGCACGCATTATTTCGACGGCGCGATCGAGTTCCTCCCGGCTCGCCATGCCGCGCGAGACGATCATTGGCCTTTCTTTCGCGGCCGCCCGCCTGAGCAGCGGCAGATTCACAACGTCAAAGGACGCGATTTTGAAGCAGGGCGCGCCCACCTCGGTCAGAAAGTCCACCGACTCGTCATCGAAGGGAGTCGAGAAACATGTGGCGCCTATCGAGTCCGCATACTCGAACAGCCGCCGCTGGTCCGCAAAGGGTATCTCGCACTGCTTGAGAATCCCGAAGATCGGTGAGTCTCGGGCGACCCGCTTTTCGGTAAGGTAAGTCTGCAGCTTGACAGCATTCGCGCCGGCGGCCTTGGCGCTGTCCATCAGTTCTTTGGCCCGATTGAAGTCACCATTGTGATTAATGCCGATCTCAGCGATTACAAAGGCCGGGCAGCCCTCTCCAACAAAGTCACGGCCGAGTTGGAACCTCACACGGGGACTTGCCGCTTCCGTCATTGCGTCCTCCTCACCAACATGTCAGACCACCATCTATGACCAGGTTCTGACCGGTGATATAACTTGCGCCTTCGGAGGCGAGAAACACGACTCCGGCGACAACGTCCTCCGCCGAGGCCATGCGTCCCATCGGGCAGCGCGCGGAGTAGTTCGCCACAAAGCCCTCGCCCTGCACGGCGCGGTTCAGGACGCCTCCGGGCGATACGGCATTGACCCTGATGTTGCGCGGCGCAAGGTGAACGGCGAAGTACCGGGTCATCTGGATGAGGGCGGCCTTGGTGGCGCCGTAGATTTCGGAACTGTTGCGCGCCGTGTCGGTGTAGACACGCGGGTCGGGAGCTACTACGCCGAAAAGCGATGCGATGTTCACCACGGCGCCTCCGCCCGAGGCGGCGCCAACCTGAAATCGGGAAGCGAAATGCTTGATGCACCACAGGGGGCCTTTGAGGTTGACCCCGTACACCCAGTCGAGTTCCGGCTCCTTGCGTTCCTCGAAGGGCGTGAATACCGCCACGCCCGCGTTGTTGATCAGCACGTCAACACGAGCGTACCGGCGCCATGCCCGTTCGAATCCCGCCGCCACGCTCACCTCGTTCGAAACATCCATCTCCAGAAACTCGGCGCAGGCCGGCGATCCGGCGGGCGGCTTCAGATCGGCTCCCAGCACGGTGGCGCCGAGAGAGTGGAATGCATCGGCGAGCGAGGCCCCGAGCTGCCCGGCCGCTCCGGTAATGAGCACCACCTTGCCCGATGCGCCAATCATTCGGTCGGCAAGACTCGTCTGTGTGGTCACGAAAGCAGACCCTTGTATCGAAGAAGCGAGTCGATCAGCAGCTCGGCATCTTTGTAGTATTCGACGCTCACGTACTGGACGGGAAGAGCGCGGGCAAGCGCCACCGCCTGCACGTCCATGTCCTGGCCGGGACAGCGGTGGGCGTCGGCCGCCATTGGACCCGGCCGCAGTTCCGGTTCGCAGATATGAAGCTGCACGGTTCTGGCCAGCGGCAGCGTCGAAATGTATTCCTCAAAGCGCCGGTCCGTATTGTGGGCCGTAATCATGGCGTGGGCGACATCCAGCAGCAGCCGGCAGCCGGTCCGTTCGGTCAGCTCGGTCAGAAAGTCCCCGTCGGTTACGGTCTGGTACGCTTGGGTCGGAAAATAGTTATTGTTCTCGACCGCGATGAGCGCACCCGGCGGTAGCGCCCCGCGCAACCATGCCGTGTTGTCCACGGCGGCCTGAAGCATTTCCTCCCGGGTGAGCCGGCGCCCTCCGGGCCGGAACATCCCGGAATCTACCGATGGCCGATCGCAGTTGCAAGCCGCATGAAAGCTAACCAGTCTCAGTTCCCGCTTGAGTTCGAAAGCGTCAGCCAATTGCCGCTTTCGCGATTCGTCCCAGGGATGAATGATGTTCGCCTCGCTGTGAAACAAGTACTGGCGGGGCAGCGCGCTGCCGAGACTCTGCTCGCGGCATTCCAGACAGGCGCTTGCGGAGGCGATTCGCGCCGCGATTTCCGGGTCGTCGAAGAGCTGCGATATGGGCGTCGCCAATTCAATCGCCATCGTGCACCCAGGCATAGTCGCCCTGTTCGATCCGGGCCCCGGCGCCGGAGCCGGCCGCGATCGGCAACGGCAGTCTGGCCGCCCGGACACCCAACAGAATCTCCCTGGTTGCCTCGATGACCGACTCCACGTCGGCATCGCTCATCCTGGGCGAGAGCGGGAGACTCACCGTCCGGCGTCCGATGTTCATTGCATTCCGCCACTGCTGGGGCCGCCAACCGAAGCGGTGCTGATAGTACTCGAACTCCGGTATGGACCGGTAATGGACGCTTGCCGAGACCAGTCGCTTCTTCATCCGGCGGATGAACTCGTCGCGATCGATTCCGGCCTCGGCCTCGCCGACCTGGATCGTGAACAAGTGGTAGGCATGACGCGTATCGCTGACCACGGGCGCGGGCAGGGTAATCGGCAGATCCGCCAGTTCCCGGGAATACGCGGCCCATATTTGCGCGCGCCGGAGCCAGTTCTTCTCGACCCGGGCAAGCTGATGGATCCCGATGGCCGCCTGAAGGTCCATCATGTTGTACTTGAATCCAGGCTCGGTGATCGTGTAATGAATCTTGTCGGAATCTTCGAAGCGCTTCCAGGCGTCCCGCGACATTCCATGCAGCGCGAGTTCCCGGATGCGGGCGATCAGTTTCTGGTCGCTCGAGATCACCATGCCGCCCTCGCCGGTCGCGACGTTCTTCGTTACATAAAAGCTGAATGCGCCGATGTCGCCGAACGTCCCGGCCTTGCGGCCCCGGTATTCCGTCTCGATCGCGTGCGCGCAGTCCTCGACGATCCGAAGGCCGTGCTCCGCCGCCAGGGCGCAAATCGGATCCATCTCGCAGGCGCGGCCCGCGTAGTGGACCGGCAGCAGCACCTTGGTGCGCTCGGTGATGCAATGCCGGATGTGGCGCGGGTCGATATTGCCCGTTACCGGATCCACGTCCGCCAGCACCGGAGTTCCACCGGCATGGATGATCGCATTCACCGTGGCGCAGAAAGTCATCGGCGTGGTGATGACTTCATCTCCGGGCTTGAGATCCAGAACCAACAGGCTCAGGTGAAGACCGGCACTACAGGAATTCAACGCCGCCGCATACGGCGCCTCTTTATAGGCGGCAAAAGCGGACTCGAAGCGTCCCACCTTGGGCCCCGTGCCCAACCATCCGCTCCGAAGTGTGTCGACAACTTCGTCGATCTCCTCCTGTTCGATCTTCGGCGTGCCAAACACCAACAGATCATCGCGCATGGTGGTGTATCCGCGCTCCTTCGTGCCGCTCGCCAGCTTGGTTGCGATGCCCGACGCGATTGTCCCGGTCCACTCCTGGCGGCGGCGTTTCTAATCCGCGCGTTCGTAGCCGGCGCCCAGGTCCTTATACAGGACGACCGAAGACACCCTCTCTTGCTTCTCATCGGCAAAGGCTGATGAAGTATGCGAAAAGCTGAGTTTTTCGACCAAGACGTAATGGGGATAGACCGTGAACGGTCTGGAATAGTCCATCTTGTAGGTGTTGACGCCGATGTGGTGCTTGTAAGGCCGGACGAAAGGCGACGGGGGGTCGAAATCCGTTATCCCCAAGAACCTCCGGTTTTTCAACACGCGGTCGGCCTCGGCGACTACACGCGACAGCAACGACCGATCGATCAAGTACAGACAGAAGCCAAAGAGGACAAAATCGAAGGAACCATCGGCAAATTCCAGACGCTCGGCCGTGCCCACCGAGAGGTGCGTGTTCGGAAAGCGGTCGCCTCCGGAACGAACGGCCTTCTCCGATGGATCGACTCCAAAACACGCACACCCGGCCCGCGTCCGGAGATAATTCAGGTTGTGACCGGAAGAACATCCGATCTCGAGAACTCTGTGATCGGGCTGCAGATAGCGGCAATAGAAATCGAGGGGCTTTTCGAGGAGTGGAGAAAGGTCCGAATCGTAAGTCCCCACGTGCCGGTCGAAGAAGTTATTGCCTTCGCCGGCGAGAAACGCGTCTCGTTGGGAAACACTCTCACTCATTTGCGCACCGTTGCCGAAACAAACACCGAAACGGTGGGGGTGAACACAAGGCTGCACGCGATCCCGGCATGGCATCGTTCCGGACTGGCTGGGCTCATCGGCAGCGCGGCCACCGGTCCGGGCCACTGGGAAGACATCCGGGTGGGCGTCCAGGCGCAATGGAATGCCGTTCTCCAGTCGGCTGGCGACCTCGCGCGCGCCCGACTATTGGCGGAGTTCATGGGCCGCACTCCGGCAAGATATTGGCGTCCGCCAGTTTGTTGCCGCTCAGGCCCGCGCCGGGGACCGGCTCGGCCCGAGACCGGATGCGCTCCACCAGACTCTGAACCGCTTCCGGGGTGACGCCCTGGGCGGCTATCAGGTTCTCCTCGCGGGTGAACCGGATCTCCTTGCGCAGCACCAGAATCTCTCTGGGGGCCGTAATGCCGAGCTTCACCTTGCCGGGGCCGGCGTCGAGGATCTCGATTTCGACGTCCTCGCCAATGAGGACCGACTGCCCGGCCCGGCGGCGAATCACGAGCACTGAGGCTCCAGGTCCCGGGCCAGCAAGGGATGCTGGTGCGAGTACGACGAGTCCGCCTGAACCGACTGAACCGCCAGACGCTTCCGCCAATTGATGACGATCGGCGCGAGCAAATTGGCCGTGGCCGGGCGATCCTCGGCAAGCGAGACGATCGCCAGGTGAATGACATCCTCGCCGACCACGGGCTGGCGGTCTTCGGCGAGCTCCAGCGTGTGAAGCTCTTCGGCAGTCAGAGTGAGTTCGTAGTCCGGAAGGATGCCCTGGACCGGCACGGTGATGAAGCACAACTCGGGCCGCGACAAGCTTTGCAGAAAGACGAGAGGCTTGTTGAGTTCCTGCTCGATGAGCAGGAAGCGGCGCTCGTTCTCGAAACCCGGGAGTCCAACCGGGTATTCGATCACCGACTCGGGCAGGTACGCGATTTCCCCGAAATACCTGGTTTGAAATTCCGGCATGGGATTGTTGAGGGAGCTCCTTGGGCGCCCGATAGCCGCCACCTTTCGACGAGCAGTTTTGTGGCCAAAACGCCGCGCGACCCTACTTGCCGTGTGGCGCAGCGGCCGGGCCGGGTTTCTGGGGGGCGTGGGCCGGCTCGGATGCCAGGCCCTTGCTGCCCAGGATGACGAGGTCCACACGCCGGTTCTGGGCGCGGCCCTCCTCGGTTTCGTTCGAGCCCACCGGGACGTTGTCCGCATAGCCGGCGATCATGATCCGGCCCTTGGGGATTTCAAATCGGGTGGTCAACAACTCCATCATCGCGATACTGCGCGCGGCGGATAGTTCCCAATTGCTCCGGAAGCGGGGGTTGCTGATGGGCACCGAGTCGGTGTGTCCTTCCAGGCGAACCGGATTCGGCAGTTTCCGGACGACACCGGCGATTTTGGCCAGGCTCGGAAATGTCGCCGCTTCGATCGTATCCTGCCCGGAGGGGAAGAAGGTGGCCTGTAGGAGGCTGACCACAAGCCCGCGCGACTCCAGAGTCAACTTCAGCTTGCCGGCGCGGATCTCGGCTTCCAGCGCTTGCGTCAGGAACTCGAGCGACGGAAGCAGTTCCACCACCACCGCCGGCGCCGCCTCGTCCGGCTTGGGCGCCTTTGTGACGCTCTTCCCCACCCGCCTCACGTTCCCTCCTCCGAGCACCGCGCTGACCGCCGCGGCGACGTGACTCTCATTGATCGCGTTTACCACGGACTCGGAAACCTGCTTGGCCTTTTCCTTGTCCATGTTGGAAGAGGCGAACATCACCACGAAAAACGCGAACAGCAGGGTGACGAAATCCGCGTAGGATATCAGCCACCGCTCGTGGTTTTCGTGGTCCTCGGGTTTCTTCTTTCTCGCCACCCGGACTCCCTCAGCTCTTCGCCGGAGCGGGTTTGGGCGCGGCGGCCGGCGCCGTCTTCGCCTTGGCTGGCTTGGCGGCCTTGGCGCTCGCCTCATGGCGGGCGTAGACTTCCAGCTTGCTCCGGAGCAGTTTGGGGTTGAGTCCCTCGACGATGGCGCTCACTCCTTCCAGTATCAGTTCCTGCATTTGGATCGCCCGTTGCAGGCGGGCCTTGATCTTGGCGCCGGCGGGCAGGAAGAACACGTTCGCCACCCCGATGCCGTACACCGTGGCCACAAAAGCCACTCCGATGCCGCGTCCGACCTCGGCGATGTCCGCAAGGTTTTTCATCACCTGAATGAGCCCCAGCACGGCTCCAATGATGCCAATGGTAGGCGCATAGCCTCCCGCGTCGGCATAAACTTTGCATTCCGCGAGAGTGTGATGTTCCTCGACGCTGATCTCCAACTCCATCATTTTGCGGAGTTCTTTCAGTTCCATGCCATCGATGGCCAGGTTCAGCGCCTTCTTGAGAAACGGATCCTTAATCCCGTCGGCATCCTGCTCCAGCGAGACGATCCCGCTTTTGCGCGCCTTGGTCGCGTACTGGATGATCTCTTCGAGCACGGCGTCCATGCTCTGGGAGTTGTCGATGAACACCTGGGGCAGTTTCTTGACCGCACCGATCAGGACCGAGACCGGAGTGGTCACCATGACCGCTCCCACGGTTCCGCCCAGCACGATGAAGGCGGCCGTCACCTGGGAAATATCCTTGATGCTCCCCCCCTCCAGGATCAGCCCGCCGACGATGGCGGAGAAAGCCAGGATGAGGCCACCGAGCGTGGCCATGTCCAGTTTGCCGCCCGGCGCCTTTTTCTTTGCCGGTGTTTTGTCGGTTGCCGGTGTTTTGTCCGCCATGTTTGGGGGTCACGTCCTCTCGTTCTCGGGCGCGGGCTCCCGCAGAGGACATCCAATAAAGACGGAACGGCGGAAGTTCAGGATCTTCTCCACCACCTCTTCGGAAGTCTCCCGGACCATGATCGTCTCCCCGGTCGTGAGCGAGATCACCGTGTCCGGGGTGACCTCGATGTGCACAATGAGATCCGAGTTCAACACCATCGGCACGCGATTGAGCCGTGTGAGCCGGATCATCTGGAACCACCCCGAGGATCATATCGGCAACCGGATGAGAACCTTGAGCAGGCGAATAAAGGTTCGAACTCTCCCAGCACCCGCGGATAAGGTAATTAGGAGAGATTTATGACTCAAAGCACACCCTGGTCCGACACAACGCGGCGCGCCCGTTGGCTTCTGAAGCTTCTCTCCCGAAACGATGGCGTCTGCCTGGAAGGGAAACTCGATCGCGTGCGCTGGCCGGCGGAGCCGGGGCCGGAGTTGTCCAGCTTCGAAGTCGAGCGTTGGGAGCTTTTCCAGTGCATCGTCGAGAATCTGCGCGGCGCGGACCCGCTTAAGGGGCCGGGCGACGCCGAGGCAGGGGTTCGCCTCCTCAAGCACTTGGCCGACAGCGGCTCGCGCGAGCCGGCCACGGCGAGTCTCAAACCGGCTGGATGGCGCCGGCGGGCGAATCCTCGACAAGGAACGCCCTCTTGTTACCGACACTGACTACCTGGCCGCAGAACTTCAAATTTCCGTTTACCAGGCCATCCAATGGCTTGCGAACCGGAAAGTCGAACGGCAGTACGTCTCCACATTCCAGGCGCAGCAGATCGTCGAGCCGTAACGTGGGACCCCGCAGCCTGACATCCAGTTCCAGCGACGACAGCCTGACAAGGCTTAGTATTCGGGCCTGGTCGGCCTCGGTAGAGCGGCTCTTGCGCCCGGAAGCGTGGTGGCTGAAGTTGCTCCTCATCATCTTGATGAGAAGCGAAGGGATGGCCAGATTCAGCATTCCAGCGGCTTCGCCGATCCGCACTTCGATGCCGGTGGCTACGTAGGCCTTGCCCGGGTCGGGAACCTGGAGCAATAGAGGGTCGGTCTCAAAGGATTCCACCGTGAAGTTGATCGTGGTGATGGCTTCCCAGGCCTCCTTCAAGTCCCGAAGGACAATGCACAGCAATCCATCGATTAGATTGCGTTCAATTTCCGTGATCTTCCGGCGGAGTGCACCCGAGTTCTTGCCTTTTCCTCCCAGCAGAAATTCCAAAATCGGGAACGTCATGTTGGGGTCCAACTCTAGAATCGCAATGCCCTCATAGGGTTGCAGGCCGAGGCAGGCAAGACAGGTGGGAGATGCCCGGCCTTCGAGAAACTGAGCGTACGAGAGTTGCTCCACGCTCACAAGAGTGACCGCGAGGTAGGTGCGCAGGTAGGCGGACAGACTGGCGGCGAAGTTTCGGGCGAAGTTCTCGTACAGCAGCCGGATGGCCCCGAGTTGGGAATTCGGAATCAGGTCCAGGCGCCGGAAGTCGAATGGAACCACCGTCGGCGCGCGGGCCTCCCCGCCGCCGCGACGTGGCACTCCGCGGATTTCAGCGTCGTTCTTCCGTGCCGATTGTTGCCGGTTCAACAGGCGCCTCTCTGCTTATCAGATCGGCCGGGCCTGGCCGTTCTTTAGGAGTCTTGTCCGGGGCGCAGGAGCCACTTCCGGTTTGCGCCACCGGTTCACGCTTGCGGTCACGAAGTTGCCGCTCATTCCTGGCGACAGAAGCCATCGAGCCGGCACGGAAGGCTGTGGAACGAAGGCGGAGTGAGCAAAGAATCCGGCACAGGCGACGAGAGCCGGTCGCAGACTTGTGGAGACTCCCTAATCCAACGCTTCCGAGGAGGTTGGATGGTGCGCCCGGCACGACTCGAACGTGCGACCTTCTGGTTCGTAGCCAGAAGGTCAACTGTTTACATATGTACACTCCGTGTCGTTTCAGTCACTTACCAATGTACCACATCCCGTTTGGTGCCGTTTTGTACCCCCTTTTCCGCCCGCGTAGCTGTCAGCGTAGCTGTCAATTTTCCACAGCCCCGCTCCAGGCCAAAATCCCCGCTTTGCCAACAGCTTGAAACATCCCCTGGGAAGTCGAAAAAACGGCGCGAAAAAAGCCCGTAGCCGTCAATTCCTGAAATCCGGGCCGGCCAGCCACTCTCCGAGGCCGGCCGGCTGGATGCCCACTGCCGGGCCACGGGCCCCGAAGCGGACACTCTGGCTGGGATCTCGCTCCCTCGGGCGCCGCAGGTCGAACGACGGGCGGCGACGGCGCTTTGTGCCGGCCTCCGATCTCGCGCCCGGCGCGCGTTCCCTTCGGGCGGCGGGCCCGGCGCGCGGCTGTCGGGCGCCCCCACCTGCCGGGTCCCTGCCTGTGGCCATCCGGGCCGCTACCCCCCGGCCGAAAGGCGGCTTCCCCCTCTCGCGGCGATCGGCCGGGGGCCGACGCCGGCTCGCCGGACAACTGCAACGTGCCGCGCTTCGGCTGCCTGGGGCGCCGGCCACACTCGTGAGTTCAGCTACGCGGCGGCCGGCAACCGGCTGGCCATCCTCAAGCCCGGCGGGGACCGCTTGCCGCCGGGCGGGTGCGGTTATTCTCCAGTAAAAAGATTTCTGCGCCGAAGCTCCTTCCGGCAACCTGGCCGCAACCTCCGACATCACTCCCAAGAACAACCAAGAATTGACCATGGCAGACGAAACCACTCCGCGGACACAGGACCAGTAGTCCGGGACCCGGCGGATATACGGTGAATCCTGTACTTCTTTTCTCTTGACGGGTGTATTCGCTTGTGGTACAAATTGAGATTCATCGCTGTTCACGGGGCTTGGAGTTCGACCGGTAGGATTCCTGAATTGGGACAGAAGGGGCCGGAGGCCGTCCGGAAGACGGCAGATCGGGAGGATTCCAGCGCCGGTTTCCGGCGTGATCGGACCCGCCCGAGGCGACCCGGAACGATCCGCCTCACTTAGTTTTGCGAGCCCGCCAGAGAGAAGTGATTTCCCCATGAGTTCCGACGACGCTTCCGTCACGGGTTCCCGGCCGTCCAACTCGAGTCCTTCCTGGTTTTTGCTGACCGTGAAATCCCGAAGCGAGAAGAAGGTCGCATCCGCGCTTGAGGCCAAGGGATTTGAGGTTTTCCTTCCTCTCTACACGACGATGCGCCAGTGGTCGGACCGAGTCAAAGCGCAACAACTCCCATTATTCGCCTGCTTTCTGTTTTGCCGGTACGATCACCCGAAAGATCATCTCCGCGTGGTTTCGACGCCCGGCGTGCTGGTTGGCGTCGGTGCGGATCCCCTGCCGATCCCGGTTCCCGAGGCGGAGGTCGCCGCCTTGAGGAAAGTCACGGCCTCGGGGTTTGCGGTGGAGCCCGCGCCATACGCCGGGGGCGGGACGCGAGTGCGCATGGTGTCCGATTCCCTGTCGGGCCTGGAAGGCCTCTTAACCCGGGACGAGAGCACCTGTCGCGTGGTTGTGAATATGAAGACCATCGGACGCGCCGTTGCGGTGGAAATTCCCCGCGAATTCGTAACTCCTTTTGTCGAAGCGTGAAATCTTTTTTTTCGAATTCCCCCTCCTGAGGAGGGATGAGGATGCCAGACAACAAGTCTAAGATCGTTACTTTTCGTCTCACTGACGACGAATTCAAGCAGTTCAAGACGCTGTGCGATGCCAATGGGACGCGCTCCGTCTCCGAAGTCGCCCGCTTCGCGATTGAAAGTGTGATTCATGGGGACATTGAGTTGCCGCAGGCGCAGCTTCGCGCACAGGTCCGGCAACTTGACGACAAAGTCGCCGTGTTGGATCGCAAGGTCGAAGACATTGTGCAGCGGCTGGGCAAATGACACCTCTCTTGTTAATGCTGGTGATGTTATGGCCACGGATGGACGCGGATGAACATTTGTCGTACATTTTGGGGGCGGATGATGAG
>JAUYBU010000554.1 GCA_030693045.1 Bryobacterales bacterium
GAGCGCATGGGCGCCGCCGCGCGCCGGCTGGCCCGCCCCGGCGCCGCCGCGCGCGCCGCCGATTTGCTGGAACAGCTTTCGGGCAAGGACCCGGAATGAGAGCCTTCCCAAAGTGTGACGCGCTACGTCACGAATCGCCGGCATCCCGTTCTCCGATCCACTCCAGGAGCTTTTGCTGCAGCTCGTCTTTGCTGGGCAGATAGAGCTGATATTCCCGCGCGTGGATGTTGGCGTCCTTGGGTAGGGTGATTTCCACCAGCGCCTTGTTCTTCTGCTTGCAGAGCAAGATGCCGATGGTGGAATTCTCTTCCCCGGTCTTCACGAAGCGGTCGAAGTAGTTCACATACATCTGTATCTGCCCGAGATCCTGATGGGCGATCTTGCCGATTTTCAGATCCAGCAGGACATAGCAGCGCAGCAGACGGTTGTAGAAAACCAGATCCACGAAGAAGTGGTCATCGTCGAAGGTGAAGCGCTTCTGCCGCGCCTCGAAGAGGAAGCCTTTGCCCATTTCCAGCAGGAAATGCTCGATCTGGCTGATGATGGCGGATTCCAGATCGGACTCCGAATAGCGGCTGCGCTCATCCAGACCCAGGAACTCCAGAACCAGGGGTTCCTTGAGCAGGTCACGCGCTTGCCCAACGGTTTGCCCTTCCCGTGCGAGCCTGCGAATGCCCTCTTTGTCACGGCTGAGAGCCAGGCGCTCGTACAGGCCGGAGTCGAACTGGCGCTTGAGTTCGCGCACGGTCCAGTTCTGTTGGCTGGCTTCTATCTCGTAGAAACTACGCTCGTTCGGGTTCTTGACGCCGAGGAGGAAGACGTAATGAGTCCAGCTCAGGCTGAAGGGCCGGAGCAGGGACGGTCCGGATTCTCCAGTCAGCGACTGGAGAATTGCCAATTGGCCAGTCGCTGACTGGCTTTTTGGCAGGGCGTCGAATTGGTCAGACACTGACTGACCAATTTGGTCGCGCCCAGATTTTCCAGACGCTGTCTGGAGAATTGGCTTCCGATCCTCGTACAGGAGGTAGAAACTCCTCATGTAGGCTAAGTTGCTGGCGGAAAAGCCTTTACCGAACTCACCCGTCAGCCGCCCGGCCAATGCCATGATGATCTCCTTCCCATAAGCGGCCCGATCTTTGCCGCGCTGCTCCTCCTCGACGATGCGCCTGCCAATCTCAAAATTGGCGTGGACCTGAACCAGGTCCACGCCCCGCGCCACCGTGGTGCGCGCCCCGGCGATCAGTTCGCGGATGCCGGCAAAAAACTCGGGCGTGATGTTCACAGCAGCCCCCGACAGGTTTCGAGCACCGTCGTACTCTCGGCGTCCAGCGCGGCGATTTCGTCCATGATCTCCTCCCGGCCGCGGTGGACCACCGCCTCACCGCCGTTCGGATTCTTGGCGGAGGGATCGAAGGTTACCGCTCCACTCAGGCTACAATACAACAGGTTCCAATGGCGGCTCTGGGCCAAAGAACTTCGGGGAATTCGGTTCCGGGCCAACGCATACCCAGGCCATGGCGCCTGTTCTGCGCAGCTCGCCATGCGCGCGGCAGAGAACTCGCGCACGGAACGGATAGACTGGAGAGTTGCGCGCATGTGGACCGGAGTGTAAGCCTGACTGTAGGCTGGCGGCAAGCGGCCAGCCGCATTCGCCGATCGACATCCTTATGAGCGTGAATCGCACCGAGTTGCTGAGCGAAGGGTTCGCCAAGTGGACCTCCGACTTCGATTACGTCCGGGAGCTCTTCTGCCAGGTGCTCGAAGAAGAGGGCGATGTCGAGCTGGCCGCGTTTCTGCGAGCCTGTTTCGAAGGCGGGGAGCCCCACGCCGGATCGCTCTCGGTGCGCCACTGCCAGGCGCTCTCGATCGTCTTCCAACTCCTCGACATCGTGGAAGAGAACACGGCCAACCAGGTGCGGCGTCGGTCGGAGGATCCGCGGCGGCGGGAAAGCGAGCCAGGGTCGTGGCTTTATAACCTGGGCGTCTTGCGCCAGCGCGGGTTCGAAGAGCCGGCGGTGCGGCAGGCGCTGGAGCGGATTTCGGTGGAACCGGTGCTGACGGCGCATCCCACCGAAGCCAAGCGCGCGACTGTGCTCGAACATCACCGCGCCATCTATCTGTTGCTTGTCGAGCGCGAAAACCGGCTGTTCACCGACGTCGAACTCGCGATCTTCCAACGCCGGCTCAAGGCCGCGCTGGAACGCCTGTGGCGCACCGGCGAGGTTTTCCTGGAACAGCCGGATGTCGAGAGCGAGGTCCGCAATGCGCTGTATTATCTCCGTGCGGTGTTTCCGGAAGTGGTGGAGCTTCTGGATCTGCGATTCCAGCACTCGTGGCGAGCGGCGTTCAAAACCCAGCCGCCCCGGTTGCCCCGGTTGGCGTTCGGAAGCTGGGTCGGAGGCGACCGGGATGGCCATCCGTTCGTAACGCCGGAGGTGACAGCTCGAACGCTGAGTCTGCTGCGCGAGGGCGCGCTGTCGGTTCTGCGGGAACGGTTCAAGGAACTCGCCGCGCGGCTGAGCCTTGCCGAGTCGGTGCGGCCCGCGCCGGCCGGACTGCGGAAGCGCCTCGGCGATCTGGCTTCGCTTCTGGGAGAGGCGTCCCGCGCCGCCGTGGAACGCAATCCCGGCGAGCCGTGGCGGCAACTGATCAACCTGATGCTGCTGCGGCTCGAGCGGGCCGACGGGAGCGCCACCGAAGCCGGAGGTTACGTTGCCCCGTCAGAACTGATTGAAGACCTCGACGTGCTCGAAGGCTCGTTAAGAGAGGCTGGCGCACGCCACATTGCCGACCTGGACGTTCGGCCTCTGGCAGCTCAGGCGCGCGTGTTCGGCTTCCACCTGGCGGCTCTCGATATTCGCCAGAACAGCGACTATCACGACCGCGCCGTGGCCGGCCTGCTGCGGGCGGCGGGCTTCTCGCGGACCGGCTATCCGGGATGGAGCGAGGAGGAGAAACTCGGCTTTCTCAATCGCGAACTTCAATCGCCGCGGCCTTTCACCGGTCCTCACATGCGCCTGGAGGACGAGGCCGCGCATGTGGTAGGGCTCTTCCGCGCGTTGCGGGCGCACCTGATGCGCTATGGACCCGAAGGGATTGGCCCGCTGATCGTGAGCATGACGCGAGGCGTGGCCGACCTCCTGGCGGTCTACCTGCTGGCCAGGGAAGGAGGCCTGCTGGTCGAAGCGCCGGGCGGCCTCGCCTGCGAACTCCCCGTGGTTCCGCTGTTCGAAACCATCGACGATCTGGAACGCAGCGAGGCGATCACCGACGCCTTTCTTTGCCATCCAATAACCGAGCGGACGCTTTCCTATCTCCAGCACCGGGACGGGCAAGCCGAACGCGAGCTGGTCGTGATGCTGGGCTACAGCGACAGCAATAAGGATGGAGGCATCCTGGCCAGCCATTGGAGCCTTCATCGGGCCGAGCGCCATTTGACGCGCCTGGCCCGCGCGCGAGGCGTGCGGCTTGCTTTCTTTCACGGCCGGGGCGGCACCGTCGGCCGCGGCGCCGGCCCGACCCACGTTTTCCTCGACGCCCTGCCGGCCGGGTCGCTCATGGGCCGGATGCGGGTCACCGAGCAGGGAGAAGTGATCGCGCAGAAGTACGCAAACCGGGTCACCGCCGCTTTTCACCTCGAGCGATTGCTGGCTGGGGTCACCTGCACTTCCTTGCTGCACCAGGCCGGCGAGGCCCCGCCCCATCCGCTCGAAGACGTCTGGCCGTTGGTCGTCGAGCGGAGCGCTCAGGCTTACCGCAGCCTGGTCGAGACGGACGGGTTCGTCGCATTCTTCCGCCAGGCCACGCCCATCGATGCGATCGAGCGCACCCGCATTGGCTCCCGGCCTTCCCGCCGTACCGGGAAACAGACCCTCGAAGATCTGCGAGCCATTCCGTGGGTATTCAGTTGGAGCCAGGCGCGCTTCCATCTGCCGGCCTGGTATGGCGTGGGCGCCTCACTGGACTGGTTGCGCACCGAGCGTCCCTCGGACTGGAAGGCCCTGGGCGAAGGAATCCGAAGCTGGCCCTTCCTCGCATACCTGCTACACAATGTCGAAGCCGGTCTCATGATGGCCGACACCGGGATCATGCAGCTCTACGCGTCTCTGGTCGGCGGCGCGGATCTGCGCCGGGCATTGCTCGGCACGATTCTCGCTGAATACCGGCTGGCCGATGCACGGATCAATGAACTGTTCGGCGGCAGTCCCGAAGAGCGGCGTCCCCGCCTGGCGCTCGCCATCCGGTTGCGCGAGCGGGCGTTGAGGCAACTTCACGAAGAGCAGGTGCGCCTGCTCGCGCTCTGGCGGGCGGAACCCGGCGAAGACGCGCTGCAAGCGCTCCTGCTCACAATCAACGCGATCGCCCTGGGTCAGAAGATGACCGGCTAGCGCCTAAACCCCCAATTCCGCTCCCTCACGGTCGCGGCTCGGAAACGATTCTGAGCCGCGCGCGTCAGCAAGCGGAAGAACCGAATCCTGCGCTCAGAGACTTAGCGCCTCCGGCGGCTGGTCATCACCCGTTCTCTCCCGCGGCTCGGGCAATCTGGAGGAGATAGAACCTCAGAATGTCCTGCTCGCGCGCCGACAGCGCCGGCTCCTCGATCCTGACCAGCCGCTTCACCTCTTTCATGGCCCGCACGACATTCGTCGGAAGCTCCACCGAACCCCGCGGTATTGCCGACAGGTACTCGAACGCCGCCACCAGAAACTGCTGCAGCGAATCCTCCGCCGGGCCGTGCAGGAAAGTGGCGGCATCCCGCGGCGGCTTGGGCATCCAGCCCGGAAGCGCCATCTCGGTGGCTGGCGTTCGCTGGGCTACCGAGTGCAACGCGGTGGCCAGTTCCACGAAGCTGGACGCACGCGTGAACACCGGTTCCCGCAACAGGCCCCATGCCCTTTCACGCCATGTCCGGATGGTCTCGGGCACTGCCAGCAGCCCCTCGACTTCCTTCCGCCACGCTTGCGGAACCGCGCCTCCGATGCCGCTCACAAGCGCGTCCACGCTGGTGTTGAAAAGATCCGGCTGCAGCAGCACCGCCAGATCCGGCCGCAGCGTCGGCAGCAGCCGCGGCATGAAGCGGTCGCCTTCGAAAAACTCCGACACCTGCACGCCGTGCCGGCGCACCACTTCCTTCTGAAACAGCGGAACCGTGGTTCGAATCGAGTCGACGTCTTCGCGCAGTACGGTGAATGCCGAGTTGCCGGCGGGAAATCCGCGCTCCATCAGCCCCAGCCAGCGTAGCTCCATGTCCTGATACAGGCGCAAGGCTTGCAGAATCTCGTACACCGGAAGATGCGGCAGGATACGGTCGGCAAGGACGCCCTCCCCTTCTCCCTCGGCGGATCGCATGCGGGCGAACGAGTTCAGCGTCCGGCACAGTCCCGTGGTGAGCTGGTTCACGCCCAGCACAAACGTCTGCGCCTGGTTATGGGCGATGGCCCGAAGCGAACTCCCGTACCGGGCAAACGGTATGGTGGCCGCGATTCGCTCCAGCACCTTGTGCCCGCGGCTGGCGCTCGCGCCCGGCGCGGGGCGCACCGTCGGCCTGTCGCGCAGCGGCGGCATGGCGCGGGCGATGAAGTACGAGATCAGGTAGATGCCGACGACATCTTCCTCCCCGCCATACAGAATCCGGCGGAAATTCTCCGTCGACAGCTTCATGAACTCATCGAACAGCGGATCCTGCAACCCCAGCGTAAGGCGCTCCAGCTCCTGCAATCCGCGGCTGGCAAACTGGAGCCGCGTCTCGGTCAGCGGTTCCGCCGCGCGGCGCAGCTCATTGTCGGAGAACCGCTGGGCCTCGGCCACGTGATACAGCACCTGCGCCAGTTCGGCGGCGGGCAAATGCCGGAGCCGCTCCGACAGGTTGCTCTGGAAGGTCCGGAGATCGCCGCTGGCAAACAGGCCCATCAGCGGAGTGGTGGCGTAATTGGCGCTCCTTTTCGCGGAGGCCTCCACGCATTGGCCAAGCGTCTTCTCGTTTTCCGGCGTGAGGATGAAAGCCGGGCGGCCGGAGAACGGCGCGTAGTAGCCTCCCTGCCGCTGCATCGGTTCGCCGCTGCCCATTTTGAGGCGCACCTGTCCGACCAGATCGCGCTCGGCCAGCCACCCGACGATCTCGTACTTGGCCTTCTTGTACAGCGCCAGCCCGGCGGTCTGCCCCACCTGCTGGCTCAGATCGGACCCGGCGATGAAGATCTCGCAAACCATCTCCGAGAACCGGCTCCCGGCGCTCTCGTTCAGCCTGCGGCTCTGGACCGCGTAGTCCCACAGCTTTCCCAAATAAGCCGGCGCGTTCTGCACGACGTTCACATCCTCGTACAGGGGCACCAGCCAGATGGAAGGCAAATCGGGGCAGCCCGTGCGCAGCGCTTCCTCGCGCTTCGCGCGCATCTTCCGGTCCAGCGAAATCAAGGCTTCCGCGTCCGAAGACATGCTCACCTGGAGAGCCAGAACCATTCCGGGATTTCCGAACCGCCCGGCGATTTCGTTGATCTCCATGATGTTGTGGACGGTGGTGTCGATGGCAAACGGATCCGGCGAGGTCACCAGGTTCTGATGAATGCGCGGCGTGATCGCGAAGCGGCGGAGCAGATCCCGGTATCCCGCCGCGGCCAGCGCCAGTTCCGTGTTCTTGACGTGCTTGCGCAGCTCGCCAAGATTGGCGCACAAACATTTTCGAAGAGATTTGTTCAATCCGAAATAGTGCTCCAGGGTGCGCCTGCGTTCGCGCCGCAGCTCCAGCATTCTCCGTTCCAGCCGGTCGTTGTGCTCCCACAGCGAGACCACCGGGTCCCGCGCGACGTGGAACTTCATCCCCAGCTTCCGGAGGGCGCCTGGCTGCACGTCGAACGGCAGCAGGCCGCGGTAGCGGCGCTCGAGCTGATGCGTCAGATCGGTGATTTGATCGAACAGCGCCCGGAACCGCCGGTTGGCCAGAGGCAGCCGCCGCACCTCTTCTATCAGATGCGCATCCACCTGCAATCCGGGATCGGCATCCAGCAGCATCCGGAGCAGCCTTCCCATCCGGGCGACGTTCTCCATAAGGACTGTCGCTATCAGGCGGTGCCCCTGCCCGGACGGCCGGTTGCTCCCATCCCAGTCTCCCCAGTAGGAAAGAAACGTCCGGCACTCCGCATCCGACCCGAACCGCGCGAAATCCTCGGCTGCGATCACCGCGCCCAGATCCAGCAGCAGTTCGTTGCCTTCCCCCCGCGAATCGATCGCCACGTTCAGGCCCAGGAACTCGCGCGCCAGTTCGCGCGCCAGCGGCTGCGCCAACTCCCCGACCGTCTGCTTCCCCGCGACGATGGAATCGATGGCCCGTTCCCACAGCAGCTCCGACTGGATGGAGTACATCTGAGTGGGATGCACGGTCCGGTCGTAGAGCCGCTGCCGGAACAGGGTCTGCCGCCGGGCCAGGCTGTCCTTGCGGAACTCCGGCTCCAGCAGCCGTTCGAGGTTCCTGCCGTCGTCCGCCTCGGCCGCGAAGAGCCGCTCGTGCGCCAGCGTCAGCCGGTCTTGCAAGCGTGTGCAATACACCTGGCGGCGATCGCTCAGGAATTGCGCGGCGGATGCCGCATCCGCGTTCCACCCGGAAGTGGTTCCCGGTTTTTTCAGTTCCTGCCGGATCATCTCGCGGCAGGAATCGGACACCGCTTCACTGAAGGCGGCCCACTGCCGCTCCTGCGCCGCGCGGTCCAGCCTGGGGTGATCCCGGCCCCGGGAAATCGCGAGCGATCTACGGTTGTAGTGGGATTCCTCTTCCGCAATCAGACGGTTCAGGTCGATCAGAACGCGGCGGGTCTTCGTCAGCAGCCGGTCCGCGCCGTCGGGGCCGCCGAGGGTCAACCGAAACGACTTCCGCCCGGTCTCGAAACCCTCCTCGGTGTGCGCGAATGTGGAGAGCGGAATCAGGCCGATCCCCTGGCGGGCCAGCCCCGAGGCGATCCAGTCGAGTGAGACGCCCGCCGGAAGGCGGTCCAGGGTCATCCTGGGGTACATGCTCCCGGCGGGACGCGCGATTGTGATTCCGAACGGGTTCCGCTCCGGGGGCAGGCCGGCGGCGGCCTTCTCGATGGCGCTCATGCGCTCTTCGAAGATGACGTTGCGAAGTTTCCAGTACGAATTCGTGCGCTGTGCGCTCTGCCGGTAGAACAGGTACGCCAGCAAAATCGCTCCGATGTTCGGCGCGATGGCGCCGTTGATGGCCTCGAAGCGTTCGCGCAAGTTCTGGTCGCGGATCTCAACCAGGGCCAGGCGCGCGCCCGCCAGGCAATCCGTTTTCGACAGCGAATGCACCGATATCAGGCGATTCGCCTGCTCCACCGAGATGTAACCGAGACGCTCAAGATTGCCAGCCAATTGCCGCAGAGTCATCGGTCCCACCAGATCCCGGGCGGGAGCGACATTCTGGTACGACAGATCGTCGATGACGTAGATGCCGCGTTCCAGGAAATGACGCAGCAGCGTGCGCAGCGCCGGCTCGCTGAAGACCTGGCCGGTGGCGTTGTGCGGGTTGTTGAACACCACCGCGCCGTAGTTGCGCCATCCCGGGTCCTGGAGCAGTTTCTTGTCGACCGCGCCCGCCATCCGCTCCACATCCAGTTCGAAGGCCGGAGTCAGGGGAACCGAAGTGACGCTGGGAAAGCAGTGTTCGTAGGTCCAGCTCAGATCGGGAATGACGACCTCCCGGATGCCGCAGTGGAATCCAAGCAATCCGAGCGCGGTGCGCGCCGATCCGCTGACCACAGCCGAAGCCTCGAGGCGGTACTCGGGGTGATGGCGGAGAAAGGCGGCCTTGAACGCTCCCATCAACTCCGCCTGCCCGGCCGGAAGCTCATCCAATATCTCCTGAAACCCCAGCCCCTCCAACGGGTCGCTCACAAAGGAAGCCCGGGGCTCCCGCCCCCAGGTCCTGGCCAAGCGTTCGGCCGAGCGCTCCACCGCCGAACTCAATCGCTTTACCATCCGCGCGCCCTGCGCATTGGCGGTGCGTGCAATCCTGGTTTCGATTCTGGCGATGGCCGCGCCGGCCGCCTGATGTATCCCCGGCAGGATGGCAGCGCTCTCCTGGTACAGCGTTTCTTCCGCAACCGGCGAGGCGTCGCTGGCGGGCAATCCTCGTTTCAACAGATAAGTCAGCAACTCGACTTCCGCGGCCGACGGGGTCCCCTTGAGTTGAAAATGCACGGTTTCGATCATCCGGATGAATTCTTCAAACCCGGCGATGAAAACCGTGGACAACCCCTCCAGGCGCGGCGAAAAAATGGCCGGAGTCAGGAACCGCAACGTGCGGTTCATCATTTTCGCCTCGCGCGCCAGGGACAGGTTATTCGGGGCGTCGTTTACTTCCACGATGAACAGCGGGTAGTCGCGGCTGAGCAGGCGCAGCACGCGCCGCGTCTCTTCCGACAGGATCTTGCCCAGCAGGACGAACGACGGGCGGGCGCCATCCCGTGCCAGGGAGCTTCCGAGCATTTCCGCCGCGGCAGTTTCGTCTTCGGGAAGCGGGTGGAAGTGGAGCGCTTCGAATTGTCTGAGATGGGGTGGAATTCGGATTCCGTGACTGAAAATGGATGCCGGCAGGTGCTGTAGCTGGCTTGCCAGAGCGTGAAAAAACACCCGCAGCGACTCTGCAATTCCACCCGATGCCAGGATGACTTCCCGCCGGCCGGTCTTCTCTCCGAAGTCGTACGCCAGCAGCTCCGGCTGCCGGGTCAGCCATTCGCCGAACAGCCGGATCAACTCCCCCGGCTTGTTCTTCAGGAATCCTCCTCTGGGCAGGTAAGGAGCGCTTTTGCGGATCAAGTCCAGCAGGAATTCCAGCTTGGCCCGCTGCTCGGCGTCCCAGCCGAGTTCGGCGCTCAGTCCGGCGGCCAGGTCGCCCGCCGCAATAACGTCTCGCGGTCCCAGTCCGAGCGCAATCCGGGAATATAGTTCCACCAGCCGCGGGTCCTGAACCGGATTCCCGATATGGAAATTCACTCGCTCTTCGGCGGGCACCGGAGACGATGCGGTGGCCTCGCTGATTTCCGACACCACCGCGGCCTTGACCGGCCGGAGGGAAAAGGCGTCCGAATAGGCGAGTATGGACAGGCTCATGATCCCGCTCCACCCAGGCTAGGAGCCTTCGCTTTCGCTTTTCGACGCTCGCTTGTCTCCCTCCAGGACCAGATCGAGGAATCGCTGGAACATGCTGGCGAGCCTGGATCCGTGCTCCGCGTCGCGCGGCCCGAGAGATACGACGGTGCGGGCATTCTTAAGATTCTGGCTGGCCTCGGCCAGGCGCGCAGCTTGCGGGCTCAGCAGGAGCAGCTCGGGGCTGCTTTTCAGGAGCGCCAGTTCCTCGCTTTCGAAAGCCAGCTTCATCCGGCTGCGCTTGAGTTCGTCTTCCGTGCGCTTGTCGGCCAGAACAGCTTCCTTCTCGAGTTCGGCCCTTCGCAGATCGTATTTCTTCAGCTCCAGATCGTGTTCCAACAGGGCAATCTGCTCGTCCGCCTGGAGCTTCGCGCGCGCCGCCGCGATGCGAGCCGTTTGGTTGAGCAGTTCGGTCTGCTCGATAATTCTGGCGGATTCGCGCCGCCGCATGGCTTCGGCAATCCCGGCGTCGACCGGATCCACCGATTGGACCGTGAGGGACACCAGCTCCAGACCGAACTGAGGCGCGCGGACAGTGACGCCGGCCGATAGATGTTCGCTCAGCTTCTCGGAAGAAAGTTCTTCGATCAGATACCTTTCGGTGAATTCCTTGACGAGTCCCTGGATCGCCGTCTCGAACTCTTTAGCCGCCTTGACGACCGCGTCGCGTTTCCATCCGCCGACCCGGATCAGGCTGGCGAGGTTGTCCCGCGAAGGCGCGACCGTTACGACCAGCGTGGTCCTGATCTGGACGCTCCCACGCGCGACGCCGTCGATCTTGAGTTCCATCTGGTGGGTCGTGCCGGGCAGTGCGAGGCTCAAGTGGCGCGGGTAGAAAGCGCGCCGGCGAAGCCGGATGGTCCCATCGGCCTCGTGCAACACAAGCTGGTCGGGCTTCCGAAGCCGGTACTCGTAGGCGGCCAAGGCAATTAAAAGTACAACAACCACTCCTGCAATCCACATCGTTCAGTCTCCTGGCGGTGTGAACAACTTTACCATGGTCCAACTTATGGCCGCGCGAACGGAAGCGACGATCGAGGGCCGCGAGGCCGCGATTGCGGCACGCGCGCCGGCGGCGCCCGCGGAATCGGCATGAGCGGCATTCCCGAGGTGCTCCTCAACCTCGGCTATACCATCAGCGGATCCGACCTGCGGCTGGGCCCGCTCACCGCACGTCTGGCGGAAATGGGCGCGCGCATTTCAGAAGGTCAGAAGCTGTAAAAGAATCCGGGGACACTCCGGGCTGGCTTCACGGAAACAACACTTTGGAGCGCCCACAGGCGTGTCCCCCAGGATTCTCTTACAGCTTCTCACCGAGCCGCAAAAGAATCCGGGGACACTCCGGGCTGGCTTCACGGAAACAACACTTTGGAGCGCCCCACAGGTGTGTCCCCCAGGATTCTTTTGCTTCTCGGCAAGCGGACGAACCGAATCATGCGGCCGGAGACCTGGACGCGCGTGATTGGAGTTACGTAACACTGCCCGGCGGATTCGTCGTCAGCGGTGTCTCATCGGGCTTTGTCGTGAGCGGCAACCAAGGCGACACACCGGTTGTCTGGTCGGCATTCACCGGACTCGGCGGGCAGGATGTGTTCCTAACCGTCATGGTACTCCCCGAATCGCTCGGTCCCTGGTTCGGAGTATTCACGGTCGGCGGGCAGCAGGTGTTCCTGAATGATGGATCATCTCAGGTAACAGGCGTGCCGAACGGCCTTCTGGGCGTCAACGACGACCGCGGAAGCGGTGTCCCCGAACCGGCGACCATCCGGACGCTCCGAGCGGCACTCGCTCTGATCGCCCTTGTTGCATGGCGGCGCCCTCGCCACGCGTGATGCGGCGCCCACAGAAACGGGGCGTCGTCCACCCGCGGATCACGACGCCCCGAAAAGACCACAAACAGGTTGTTGCGGCGATCATTTCCAAACGGGCTTGACGCGTGGCAACCTTTGTTCCCAGCCTTGCTATTCTGGGAGCTCACGGAAACCCGGCCGCGATCGCCAAGCGTAACCGGCTGGAGCGGACGCTCCCAAGCCAGCAGGCAGCGGCGACAGGCAACATTTGCCACAGGGTGCTAAGACCTTCGATAATAGGGTCAGGAGGCCACGATGCAGGTAACGATTGAACTGCCGGAAGACATCGCGAACCAGTTTGCCGGTGATCTGTCCGGACTGTCACGGGCGGCCACCGAGGCGCTGGCCATCGAAGGCATCCGCTCCGGCAAGCTCTCGACCGGCCAGGCGCGCCGCATGCTCGGCTTCCAGACGCGGATGCAGGTCGATGACTTCCTCAAGGCGCACGGCGTCTACTTGCCGCTCACGACTCAGAGTGTGGAGCACGACGCCGAACTGAGCCGGACCTTTCGCGAACAATGGCCGTCATCGCAGACACCTCACCGCTGAACTACCTCGTTCTGATTTCGGCCGAGGAGGCTCTGGCTGGGCTTTACCATCGGGTACCGATCCCGGAGCCGGTATTGCAGGAGTTGCGACATCCCGAATCGCCGAAGGTCGTGGCAAAGTGGGCGGCGCGGCTCCCTGCATGGATCGAGGTTGTTCCTTCGAGCGCCTTTGTAATCGAACCTGAGTTGATGGATCTCGATCCGGGAGAACGTTCGGCAATCGCACTGGCGCAGACCCATCGGCTCGGTGCGTTGCTGGTAATGGACGACTGGAAAGGTCGTCGCGAAGCAGAACGCCGGGGGATTCCCACCGTTGGGACGCTTGGCGTCTTACGGGACGCGGCGGCTCAGGGACTGGTGGATCTGCCGACTGCTTTTGCCAGCTTGCGCCAGACCAGCTTCCGTGCTCCCGCCGATCTAATGACCGCATTGCTTGAGGTCGACGCGAAACGTGGCTGAAGCCGGAATTAGGCGGCGCGGAATCTCGTGACGATCACTTCGCGGGCAAGCCGGCAACCGTGAGTGCCTGCTCTCGGCTGATCCCTCCCCGGATTTCCTTAGTTCCCAGTATAGTTAGAGCCTGTCCCACAGCGGCCGCCGTACAACCTCGCCGAAGTGCGTCTCACTCGTCATTTAAAACATAAATTGACGATTATGCTTGATTGGGATAATTTCTGTGGTTATAATTGGGAATGTCCCCCCGTACCAGCATTTCCCCCCTCCCGGAACTGGTCCCCGAACAAGAATTTCTGACTGGCTATGTTTCCACCGTCGTCGG
>JAUYBU010000310.1 GCA_030693045.1 Bryobacterales bacterium
CCGCTGGCGCAGGCCTTCGTAGTTGGCGAAGAAGAAGGTGCGGTTCTTCAGGATGGGGCCGCCGGCGCTTCCCCCGAACTGGTTCAGCCGGAACGGCTGTTTCGCGGTGTCGAACGGGTTCCGCGCGTCCATGTGGTCGTTACGAAAAAACTCGAAGACGCTGCCGTGAAACTCGTTCGAGCCGGACTTCGACACCAGGTTCACCTGCCCGCCCGCGCCGCTGCCCGATTCGGCCGAGTAGAGGGTCGAGTTCACCCGGAATTCGGCGATGGAATCGGTGCTGATGACCAGCCGAAGCGCCGCTTCCTGACGGGGATCCTTCACGCCGGTGGCATCCAGGCCGTCGAAAGTCCAGTTGTTGTCGTCGCGGGCGCGGCCCACGAACCGGATCGACTGCTGGTTGCCCTCCCCGGTGTTAATCGCTCCGGGCGCCAGCGCCATCAGGCTGGCCCAGTGCCGGCCGTTGAGCGGGATATCCCGCATGTGCTGCCCGCCGATCACCGTGCCGACCACCGCCGAGGTGCTTTCCATCGGCGCCAGGATGCTTTCCACGGTGATCGATGTTTGTATCGTGCTCACTTCCATCTGGATGTTCAGCGTCCGGTTGTCGCCGACGCCCAGCCGCAGGTCCTTCATCGTAACCGTGCGCAGACCCGCCTGGGTGGCGGTGACGGTGTAGACGCCGATGGGCACGAGGGAGAAAACATAAGCGCCGTTGGGCCCCGTCTGCGCTTCACGCCGCAGCCCCGTTTCCTGCGATACGAGTACCACTTTGGCGCCGGGGACCACCGCTTCGCTGCTGTCCGATACGGTCCCCCCCAATGTGGCCCGGTCAACCTGCGCCGCACCGGGGACCGCTGAAAGCAACAGAATCAGTACCGCCAAGAACACGTGTGCACAAATCCTATAGCTCATCTCTCAGCCTCCAAACAAGATCGGGATTGCGAACTAACCGATTCAATGTTAACCTCCGCAATCCAGGGAGGCAAGAAAATTACGGTTGATTACCGGGATGTAGATGTTCTATCTTATTGATGTGACACAAGAGGAGAAAGAACGGGAACTGCAAAACCTCTTGCACTCCGGCATGGTCCGCGAAAGGACCCAGTTGCACAGCCTGCTGGAATACCT
>JAUYBU010000006.1 GCA_030693045.1 Bryobacterales bacterium
GCCAAGCCGGTGACCAGAATCACCGCGGCGAGTGGCCCGAGAGGGCCTGAAACAAGGGCCAGGATAGCGATGGCGGCCAAACTCAGCCCGGTGATCCCGAGACGGACCGCGAGGTAATCTCCAAACGGGCGCTGTCGGCCGACGTCGGTGGCCAGCACGGCCCTCAGGTTCAGGTGGGACAACATCACCACCGGAGTGGTAACGGCGACCGCCAGCGCGTACTGCCCGAGCATTTCGCCGCCGCCGAGCTTGGCGATCAGGCTGAGAATCGCCCACTGCCCGGCGGCGTAAATCACGTTTCCGGTGAAGGTCCAGGCAAAACTCGAACGCAGGGAAACCGGCGGCGTGCGGGCGGGTTCGCTACGGCAGGCGGGGTGCACTTCACTTATTCAAACCAGCGCCAGTCGGGGAACGGTGTGCGGCGGGCGCGCGGCGCCCGGTGGTTGCTACGATAATAGACATCGCCCCATGGCACTGCGCTTCTACAACACGCTCACGCAGAAAGTCGAAGAGTTCGCCCCCGCCGACGGGCGCACGGTGCGCATGTACACCTGCGGCCCGACGGTCTGGAACTTCGTTCATATCGGCAACCTGCGCACGTTCACCTTTCAGGACCTGCTGCGCCGGTGGCTGCGCGCGCGCGGCTGGGCCCTGGACCACGTCATGAACCTGACCGACGTGGACGACCGCATCATCCGCGAGGCCGCCGCGGCGGGCAAATCGATCTACGATTACACCGGGCCGTACGCCGAAGCCTTCCTCGCCGACGCCGCCACGTTGCGTCTGGAACGGCCCGAGCGCCTGGTGAAGGCCACCGACCACATCCCGGAGATGGTCGAGGCCATCGGCAAGCTCGGCGAAAAGGGATTTACTTACGAGAGCGAGGGCTCGGTCTATTTCAGCGTGGCCAGGTTTGCCGAATACGGCAAGCTGTCGCACAGCGACTTCGGCGGCATGAAGGCCGGGGCGCGCGTCGATACGGACCGCTACGACAAGACCGACGCGCGCGACTTCGCGCTGTGGAAGGCCCGCAAGCGGGGCGAGCACTACTGGGATTCCCCGATCGGCGCCGGCCGCCCGGGCTGGCACATCGAGTGCTCGGTGATGTCGATGAAGTACCTGGGCGAAACGCTCGACATTCACGCCGGGGGCGTGGACCTGACGTTCCCGCACCACGAGAACGAAATCGCGCAATCGGAAGCGCTCACGGGCAAGCCGTTCGCGCGCTTCTGGCTGCACTCGGAGCACCTGATGCTGGGCGACGAGGTGATGTCGAAATCGCTGGGCAATTTTTATACGCTGCGGGATTTGATGGGGATGGGTTACACGCCGGAGGCGATACGCTACCTGCTGGCCTCGGTGCCCTACCGCAAGCAGTTGAACTTCAGTTTCGACGGGCTGAAGGCCGCCGCGACGGCGATCGAGCGGCTGCGGAATTTCGAGCTGCGCCTGAACAACGAGACGTTCGCCGAGGGTCTGGAGGAACGGGTTGCGGCGCGCGGCGCGGAGTCGCTGGGCAAGTTCGACCAGAGCCTGGACGACGATCTGAACACGGCCGAAGCGCTGGCCGCGGTCTTCGAGTACATCCGCGAGGCCAACACGGCCATGGACGCGGGCGGGTTCCGCGCGGCTAACCGCGCGCAGGCGCTCGAACTGCTGGCTCGTTTCGACTCCGTGTTCGACGTGCTGAAACCGGCGGTCAAGGCCGGCGCCATCTCCGACCAGGAGATCGAGCAGCTCATCGCCGGGCGAACCGCGGCGCGCCAGGCGCGCGACTTCAAACGCGCCGATCAGATCCGCGCCGAACTCGCCGAGCGCGGCGTGATCCTGGAAGACACTCGCGAAGGCATTCGCTGGAAGAGGAAATAAGTTGAAGATTCAATCCCGCGCGGTTCATTCGGGCGACCGCAAGAAGGCCGGCCCGCAGATTCCCGTTTCGACGCCCATCTACACGGCCGCGAGCTACTTCTACGACACGACGGAGCAGCTCGACCAGGTCTTCGCTTTCGAGACGCCGGGCTATGCCTACGCGCGCTACGACAATCCCACCAACTCGGCGCTGGAAGAGGTTTTGACGTCGCTCGAAGGCGGCCGCGGCACGCTGGCCACGGCATCGGGAATGGCGGCGATCGAGATCGCGCTGCGCGTGGCCACGATGACGCGCCCGCGAGTGATCCTGGCCGCCGACGCGCTGTACGGGGCGACCATCAAGCTCCTCAACCAGGTTCTGGAGCCGCTCGGTTTCCGGATTCACTACGCCGATTTCTGCGACCTGGCGGAGGTTGAGCGCGCCATCGCCCAAACCCAGCCGGGGTGCCTGCTGATGGAGACCATCTCGAATCCGCTGCTGCGGGTGGCCCCGATGGACGGCATCGCGGAGTTGGCGCGCGCGGCCGGCGCGGCGCTGGTGGTCGACAACACTTTCGCCACGCCGCTGCTGGTCCGCCCGCTGGAACTGGGAGCGCACCTTTCGGTCAACAGCCTCACCAAGTACCTGGCCGGCCACGGCGACGTGCTGGGCGGAAGCGTTACTTCCGACGCCGAACACTACGACGCGCTGCGGGCCACCGGGCGGGTAACCGGTCCGCTGCTGGGGCCGTTCGAGGCCTACCTTGCGATGCGCGGCGTCAAGACCTTCCCGCTGCGGATGGAGCGGCAGTGCGCCAACGCCGTCGAGGTGGCCGAATGGCTGGGCGAGCACCCGAAGGTGGAGCGCGTCCATTTCCCGGCCGGCGCGGCGGACCCCGACGCCGAAGTGGTCCGCCGGCTTTTCCCCGCCGGGCAGTTCGGCGCGATGGTGAGCTTTGAAATCCGCGGGGCGTCGCGCGCCGAGGTCTTCGGGTTCATGGACCGGCTCAAGATGATCGTGCGCGCCACCTCGCTGGGCGACGTGCATTCGATGTTGCTGTACCCGTGGATGAGCTCGCACCGCGACGTTGCGCCGGAGCAGAAGGCGCGCGTGGGCATCCGCGAGAACCTGGTGCGCCTGTCGGTGGGCATCGAAGCGGTCGAGGACATTCTCGCCGACCTCGCCCAAGCGCTGTGAAAATGCGTCAGCCTGGTATGGCCCCTTTATTGGGACAGACAGGTGTGTAGGAAGCGGGGACAGGCTGGTAGCCAGTCCCCCGGACACACTGGTCTGTCCCAATAAAGGGGCCATACCAGGCTGACGCATTTTTCGGCTCTATAGTTCGGGGGCGGTCAGGCCGATCATAAGCTTGTGACTGAGACTTGGTTTACCGCGGACGATTTAGAAGAGGTTCTGTGGCTGGACCGCGGCCAAATCGAGAGCCGCCTCATCGACGACGGCAGGATTCTGCCGGAAGAACGCCACGAACAGTGGGCGGTCGATTTGCGGTACATGGACCGCCTGGTGCTCACAATGCTCGGCCGCCTGCCGGACAAAGCCGATCTCCCTCGGGACAACGCCGCGAGCCTGTTGCTGCGTTACGCGCTGGTGCTGGTTGACAAGCGGCAATGCTTCCCGGCTTCGGATGGCACGATGCCGTCGTTCGAAGAGGTGCGGTGCGAACTGGCGGAATGGGAAGACCGGATCCGGCCTCACCTGCGAGCCAGTCGGAAATCCACACATCCAACGGCTCTGCCGCAGTTGGCCACGGCGATTCACGTGGCCTGAGACAGGCCAGGAGGCCTGTCCTACTGGCGGCGCTTCAGCGTTGGGCGCTCGTCTTGGTCGCCCTTCTGGGTCTTGTCCTTGGCGTCGCCTTCGCCCTCGATGGGCCCGGTGCCGCCGCCCGGCTGTTTGCGCAACCGCGGGCGGTTGAGGTCCTTATCATCCACCTTGCGGCGGTTCTGCATCTGCGCCAGGCGCGCCTTGACATCGTTGAACTCCGAGGTCGTGACCACGTACTCGGGCTTGGCCTTCAGGATCTCCTGAATGTTCTTCTGGGCGTCTTTGATCCGGTCGTCGGTCAGCGGGTGGCTCGCAAAGACCTTGGACATCGTGCCGGGTTTGCGCTTCTCGTCGGACTGGATCTTCTCGAAGAAATCGACAAACGCCGTCGGATCGTAGCCGGTTTTGTACAGGTACTGAAGCCCCAACAGGTCGGCCTCGGACTCGAAAGCGCGTGAAAACGAGAGAAAACCGATCGGAATCGCCAGGCTGGCCGCCTGCCGGACCCCGTAGCCGGCCCAGCCGCCCATGAAAATAAGCGGGATCGAAGCGATGTTCACAAGCTGGCCGCGGGTGGCTTGCCGCGTGCCGTGCCGGGCGGCGACGTGCGCGATTTCGTGAGCCATCACGCCGGCCAGTTCGGACTCGGACTCGGCGCGAAGAAGCAGTCCGGTGTTAACGAAGAAAAAGCCGCCCGGAAGCGCGAAGGCGTTGACCTCTTCGGCGTCCAGCACCTTGATCGTGAACGGCACCTTGGCGTCGGAATTGCGCACAATGTTCTGGCCGATGCGGTTGACGTACTCGGCGATCACCGGATCTTCGACAATCTTGGCCGACCGCTCGATCTCCTGGGCGTATTGCTTGCCGATGTTGATCTCTTTCTCGAGCGAGTAAAAGTTCACGCCCCTGCCGACGTCCCGGTTGCCGATCTCTTCCGGGTCTTTCTTCTTGTTCTTTTCGGCTAGGGCGAGCTCAGTCGCCAGGACCAGCGACAGAAGTGAAACCACCGAGGTTCTGATCAGGCGCTTCATAGGTGTACTCTCCCAGATGCCACACGTCGGGGCCTGGATGCGGCCTCCTCCATCCATATTAACGTATACTCGTCTGAGTGGGTTACAAAATCCTCGACGAGAGCTGTAAACAACCGTTTCCCGAATGTTACCGGGACCAGTTCCCGGTCGCCGAAAAGCTGATCTACCTGCACCACGCCGGCGTCGCGCCGCTGTGCCGCGCGGCGGCGGACGCCATGAAGGGCCTGGCCGACGACGCCTGGCGGTTCGGCTCCTTCCACTACGATCATTGGCTGGCCACCTATGACGGTTTGCGCGCGGCGGCGGCGCGCCTGTTGAACGCCGCTCCAGCCGAGATTGCCAGTTTGAAGAACACCTCGGAAGGCATCGCGACGGTGGCCATGGGGCTGGACTGGAAGCCCGGCGACAAGGTTGTAGCGTTTGTTGAAGAATTCCCGGCCAACTATTTCCCCTGGAAGAGGTTAGAGGCCAAAGGCATTCAGGTGGAATGGCTTCCGGCGACGGCTCCGCTCGACGAAATCGACCGCGCCGCGCGCGGCGCGCACCTGCTGGCCATCAGCTTCGTCCAGTACCTCAGCGGCTACCGGGCCAATCTCGAAGCCATCGGCGAAATCTGCCAGCGCCATGGCTGCCTGTTTCTGGTCGACGCCATACAGGGGCTGGGCGCCTTCCCGGTCGACGTCCGAAGGTGCCGCATCGACTTCCTTGCGGCCGACGGGCACAAGTGGCTTTTGGGACCGGAAGGGTGCGCTATCTTCTATATCCGGCAGGAAGTGCAGGACCTGGTGGAACCGGTCGAATTCGGCTGGACCAACGTGGCCGGCTACAACGATTACGGCTCGCGCGACATGACCCTTCGCCAGGACGCTGGGCGGTACGAATGTGGAACGCTAAACACTATTGGATGCTATGGATTGAGGGCGGCAATTGAATTCATACTTGAGGTAGGCGTGGAGCGCATCTCCGGCCAGGTGCAAGCGCTGGGCGATCAGATCGCCGAAGGCGCCGCCGGGAAGGGCTATGAAATCCTGGGCCGGAGGACGCCTGAAACCGGAGCCGGCATCGTCAGTTTCCGCAAGCAAGGCATCGACAGCCGCCTCATCGTGCGCCAACTGAAGGAGCAAGGCATCGCCGCCGCCCCGCGCCAGGGGTGGGTGCGGATGTCGCCTCATTTTTACATCACGGCTGGGGAGATCGAGCGGGTCCTGGAAGCGCTGCCTTAATCCGAAGTTCCATCTTGCCGTGCGGACTATCTCGCTGATTGGATGAGGGAAGCGGTCGCGGGCGGGTTTTCGTTTCTGGCTACAAACCGAGGAGTTGGAAGGCGCGTGCCTGCAGCGGGGTGGCCTC
>JAUYBU010000144.1 GCA_030693045.1 Bryobacterales bacterium
CAGGCGCAAATCCAGCAGAATCAGGTTCGGCCGGGGGCTGGATTGCGGGTCGGCGTAGGCCGCCTGGCGGAAAAGATAGTCCAGCGCCGCCTGCCCGTCCTCCACCTGGACCATCCGGTTGGCCACGCGGAAATCCTCCAGGTTGCGCCGCACGATCTCGGCGTGCGCCGGGTCGTCTTCCACCAGCAGGATGGAAATGGGTCCGCCGTCGGTCATGGCACGTTCTCCTTATCGGCCGGCTGTCGCTTTGTCTGGGCCAGAGTGAAGCGGAAAGTGGCGCCCTGGCCGAGGCCGGCCGATTCCACCCAGATCCGGCCGCCGTGCACCTCGACAATCCGCCGCGCCAGGGCCAGGCCGATGCCGGTGCCCTCGGCGCCGGAATTGAGCTTTTCGAACAGGCCGAAGAGCTTGTGCTGGTGCCGCGGATCGATCCCTATGCCGTTGTCACGGACGTAGATCACCATCTCACCGCCGGCCGGTTCGGCTCCGATCTCCACCACCGGCGCCGGCTGCTCGCCCAGGAACTTGACCGCGTTGTCCACCAGGTTCTGGAGGACGTCCACCAGCCGCGGACGGTCGCCGTGGAGCAGAACCGGTTCCCCGGTGAGGCGGACCGTCACGCCCCGCGCGGCGATCCGTCCGGCCACCAGGTCCAGGGCCTCCTGCACCACCGCCTCCAGCGGCGCGTCCACGAAGGGGTTCATCTTGCGCCCGACGCGTGAAAGTTGCAGCAGTTCGTCCAGCAGCCGGGACATCTTGTCCGCCGCGCCGCGGATATACCCGAGGTCCTTGTCCATCCGCGCCGCATCCTGGTTCCGGGCGTCCAGTTCCAGGTAGCCGAGAAAGGTTTTGATCGTGACCAGCGGACTTTTCAGGTCGTGCGAGACGGTATAGGTGAAGCGCGCCAGCTCCTCGTTCTTCTGTTGCAGCTCCCTTTCCTGGCGCTTGCGTTCGGTGATGTCCTGCCCCTGGGCGATGGTGGCTACCGGGGTCTTCCCGCCGGAGGCGAAAATCGTGGCCGAATTCCACAAAACCGTGCGCACCGGCCCGCCCGTGTGCAGGATGTCGATCTCCACCGTCTCCAACCGTTCGCCGGCCAGGGTCTTTCGCAGCATTTCCATGGTCGCCCCCGCCTGGCCAGGCGGGAAGAGGATCTCCAGGGACCGCCCCATGACGTCGCCGGCCGGCAGGCCCGTAAGCGACTCGAAAGCCCGGTTGAACCGCGTGATGCGGAATTGCGGGTCCCAGACCACGATCGGCGCGTTGGCGTGGTTGATAAGGTTCTCCAGGTAGTCCTTGGTCTCCCGCAGCGCCTCCGCCGCCCGGTACCGCTCCCGGTAGACGCGCATGTTCTGCCGGCGCCAGACGGAACCCGTGGCCCCGGCCGCGCCTGCCAGCAGGAGGCCGCCGAGCCCGACGATCTCCCACCACCGCTCCCGCACCGGCGCGTTCACTTCGGACGTGTCCACGCGGGCGACCAGAAACCACGGCGAATCGGGAACCTGGCCCACGTAGCCAATCACCGGCACGCCCCGGTAGTCCGGACCTTCTACGATGCCTTCCCGCCCCAGCACCGCCTGCACGGAGGTGCGTTGAAGTTTCGTCAGCGGGACCCGCAGGTTGAGGGCGGTGTTGGTCCTGAACCTGGGTTCGTTCAGGAACAGCGCGTCGTTTCCGTCCCGGCGAATCAGCAGGGTTTCGGCCGTCCGGCTGGGTATGGGCCAATGGCTGATGAATGGGTAGAGGTAGGTTTCCGGATCGATTCGCAGGACCACGACGCCCAGAGGCCGGCCGCCGTTCCGTTCGTCGAAGATGGGGACCAGGACCGCCAGGTAGATGCGCTGGTTGTGTTCGTTGCGGTAAAAATCCTGAAGCGTCACCAGTTCCGACCGCAGGATTTCCGACGCGCGCCGGGAAATGATGGCGTCGACCGGCTCCGGCGCGGCTGGAGCCGACATTCGCGTTGCGCCCCGGGTGTCCAGCAAATAGACCCGGTCATACTGCGCCTGGTACTTGCCGATCCAGGCTTGAATCTGGTGTTGCGCGTCCGCGTCCCCCGGGTTCTCCAAAAAGCGCCGGATCAGGGCGGAAAAGGAGACGTTCCGGAACAGCACGGCGGCGTCCGCCAGCCGCTCCTTGCGAAACTGCGCCAGTTCGCCCACCTTCAGACCCGCAATGGCCGAAAGTTGGCCCTCCACCTCGGCGCGGTACTGTTTCTCGTAGTTCCGGTAATAGAGGTAGCCGGCGGTGACGATGCCCGCCGCCAGAAAGGCGAGGATCAGGATCAGGACATACGCCGCGCGGCGCTCGGTTTGCCGGTGAGTGTTCAGTGGCCCTGGCACGCTGAGCTTCTCATCGGCCGATTCCGCCCAAGTCCGCGCCCGATGTTCTTCCGCGTTCATCCGCGGCTTCATCTTCCAGCCACCGGGCAAGTACAATGAAAAGACACGCATGCAGTCACTTTCGCTCGACGAACAAATCGCCTACATCAAGAAGGGCATGGCCGAGCTGATCCCCGAGCAGGAACTGCGCGAGCGCCTGAAACCCGGCCGCCCGCTGTGCGTCAAGGTGGGCTTCGACCCGACCGCCCCCGACATCCACCTGGGACACACGGTTCTGCTGCGCAAGATGAGGCACTTTCAGGACCTGGGCCACCGGGTGATCTTCCTGATCGGCGACATGACCGGCATGATCGGCGACCCGACCGGCCGCAACGCCACGCGGCCGCCGCTGACCCGCGAGGAAATCAACGCCAACGCCGAAACCTACAAAGCCCAGGTGTTCAAAATCCTCGACCCGGTGAAGACCGAGGTTGGTTTCAACAGCGCCTGGCTCGACCCGCTGAAGTTCCAGGACGTCGTCCGCCTGTGCTCCAAGTACACACTGGCGCGGTTGCTCGAACGCGACGACTTCTCCAAGCGCTTCAAGGACGGCACGCCGATTTCCGTGCACGAGCTGCTGTACCCGTTCGCGCAGGCTTACGACTCGGTGGCCCTCAACGCCGACGTCGAGCTGGGCGGCACGGACCAGAAGTTCAACCTGCTGGTGGGCCGCGAGATACAGCGCGCCTATGGCCAACTGCCGCAGATCGTCGGCACCACGCCTTTGCTGGTGGGCCTGGACGGCGTCGAGAAAATGTCCAAGTCCAAGGACAACTACGTCGGCGTCACCGAGCCGGCCGAGGTGATGTTCCGCAAGCTCATGTCGATCGGCGACGACCTGATGTGGAACTACTACGAACTGCTGACCGACCTGAGCCTGACCGCGATCCACACGCTAAAGCGCCGCATCGGGTCGGGCGACCTGCACCCGATGCAGTGCAAAATCGACCTGGCCCGTTCCATCGTGACCGATTTCCACTCGGCCGCCGACGCCGATCGCGCCGCCGAAGAGTTCAACCGGGTGGTGCGCCGCGGCGAAGTGCCGGCCGCCGCGCCGCAAGTCGCGGTTCCGGAGGGCGCGGTGATGGGCCGCGGCCCGGATTGGCTGGAAGTAAACCTCGAGAAGCTCACTGTCGGCATCGGCCTGGCGCCGTCCGGCAGCGAGGCTTCGCGCAAACGCAAAGAGGGCGCCATCGAGATCGACGGCGTTCCCGTCCGGGACGTTAGGTTCCGGCTGGCCGCCGGGCTACGCACGGTCCGGTTGGGGAAGAAGTGGGCAATCGTGCGCGTCGATGCTTCGACTTCGTGACAACTTCTCCGAGAGCGCGGGCGCGTTGCGCGCGCACAAGCTGCGCGCGGCGCTGACCATGCTCGGCCTGACCATGGGCGTGGCCACGCTCATCGCCGTGATGACCCTGGTCGAGGGCGCCAACCTCTACGTCGAGCAGAAGATCGCCAATCTGGGCACCAACGTGTTTCAGATCAGCCGCGTGCCGCTGGTGGTCACCGACTTCAACGTCATCATCAAAGCGCTGCGCAACAAGTACCTTACGCTGGAAGACATGCACGCGGTGGCCGAGCGCTGCACGGCCTGCCAGCGCGCCGGCGCGCAGTCTTCCTCGACGCTCCGCACCCGCTATCGGGACCGCACCCTGGAGGACACCAACGTCATCGGCTTCACCGCCGAGATGGAGGACATCGACACGCGCACCATCGAGCAGGGCCGCTTCTTCACCGAACTCGAGGATCAGCGCGGGACCAGCGTGTGCCTGGTGGGCGCCAAAATAATCGACGAGTTCTTCTCGGGCGCCAACCCTTTGGGCCGCACCATCCGTATCGGTAAGGAAGAGTTTCTGGTGATCGGAACCTACGCGCGGATCGGCAGCGTGCTGGGACAGGACCAGGACAACTTCGCCGTGATTCCGATGGGCGCGTACCGGCGTCTGCGCGGCAGCCGCTACAGCGTCATCATCCAGGTGAAGGCCGCCGGCGGGGCCGAGATCATGGAGCGCGCGCAGGACCAGGCCCGCGGCGTGCTTCGCGCGCGCCGCCACCTGACCGGCAACCGCGAGGACGATTTCTATTTCGGCACGGCGCAGAGCTACATCGCGCTGTGGGAAAGCATCAGCTCGGCCTTCTTTGCGGTCTTCGTGATGGTAAGTTCCATCTCGGCCATCGTCGGCGGCATCGTCATCATGAACGTGATGCTGGTAAGCGTGACCGAGCGCACCAAGGAGATCGGCGTCCGGCGCGCGCTGGGCGCCACCCAGGCCGACATCCGCCGCCAGTTCCTCACCGAAAGCGTCATGCAATGCATCGTGGGCGGAATCGTCGGCATCGGCGCCGGTTTCGCATGCGCCCTGGCGCTGAGGACCTTCACCGATTTTCCGGCTTCGGTCAAGCCCTGGGTGGCCGTGCTGGGCGTGGTGCTCAGTTCGGGCATCGGCCTGTTTTTCGGAATCTATCCGGCGGTCCGGGCCGCGCGCATGGACCCGGTGGCCGCGCTGAGGAGCGAGTAGAGGATGACGCGCGCCGAATTCCGCGAGAACCTGCTGGTGGCGCTCGACACCCTGCGCACGCACAAGGTGCGCAGCGGGCTGACCGTGCTGGGTATCGTCATCGGCGTCACCAGCGTCATCTCGGTGGCCTCGATTATCGAGGGCCTCAACCGTAGCATCCAGGAACGGGTCGAGTCGATCGGCTCGCGGACCTACTTCCTTTCGCGCATTCCGTTCGCGATGCTCGGCCGCATGCCCGAGAAGATCCGACGGCGCAAGTTCCTGCGCTACGCCGACGCGCAGTACCTGCGCGAGGCCGTGCCGTCGCTGGATTTCGTGACTTCGTTTCAGAACCGGCCGAGTTTCGGCGAGCGCACCACCGGCCCCAACGAGATCCGCTACCAAAGCGAGCGCGTGGACCGCCTGATCCTGCGCGGCGTCGAACCCGAGTACTGGCAGGCCATTCCGCTGTTCTCGGTGGCGCAGGGGCGATTCGTCACGCGCTACGACGTGGACCACGCGCGGCCGGTGGCGGTGATCGGCGACGCGATCTCGAACTCGCTGTTCCCGCAGTCGGACCCCATGGGCAAGACGGTCAAACTCAATGGCCGCCCCTACGAAGTGATCGGCGTGTTCGAGAAGGACCCGGGGCTGTTCGGCGGCCCCGGCGTGGATCAGTTCGTCGCCATTCCACTGACCAACTTCCGCAAGTGTTACCCGGAGATCCGCGACGTGTTCCTGGCCTTCTCGATCCAGCGCGAAGCCAATCTCGAGCAGGTCAAGAACGAGGTCATCGAGGCCATGCGCCGCCTGCGGCGCGTGCCGCGCGACGCCGAGAACGACTTCGAGGTCATCTCCCCCGATTTCTTGAGCAGCCTTTGGAACCAGTTGACCGGCGCGCTGGTGGTCCTCACCGGAGCCATCAGTTCGGTGGGCCTGCTGGTGGGCGGCGTCGGCGTGATGAACATCATGCTGATCTCGGTGACCGAGCGCACCGCCGAGATCGGCGTGCGCAAAGCGATTGGCGCGCGGCGCGCCGACATCCGCGCGCAGTTTCTCATGGAGGCGGTGGTTTTGACCTTCACCGGCGGCGCCATCGGCATCCTGACGGGCGCCACCGTGGCGTGGGCGGTCCGGACCGTGCTACCCTCGGTGCCGGCGACACTTTCTTATCTTTGGATCGCTCTCGGCGTGGCGATCTCGATCGGCGTCGGCCTGTTCTTCGGCTACTACCCGGCCAACCGCGCCGCCAACCTCGACCCCATTGTCTGTTTACGATATGAATAGGCCCGCATGAACCGAAAACGATATGAGTGGAAGCTGAAGAACCGCAGCCTGCAGCTTGGCGACCGCACCCTGATTGTCGCCATCCTGAATGTCACCCCGGATTCCTTTTCCGATGGGGGCAAGTACGCCGAGCCCGACCGCGCCTTCGCGCGCGCCATCGAACTGGAGGAGCAGGGCGCCGACATTCTCGACATCGGCGCCGAGTCCACCCGGCCCGGCGCGCAGCGCGTACCCGAGGCCGAGGAGATCCGCCGTCTGATTCCGGTGCTGAAGCGGCTGCGGGACAAGCTGTCGATCCCCATCTCGGTCGACACCTACAAGTCGGGCGTGGCCGAAAAGGCGCTCGATCTGGGCGCCGAGATCATCAACGACCCCAGCGCGCTGACCTTCGATCCGCTGCTTTCCAAGGTTGTGACACAGTACGATGCCGGCCTGATCCTGAATCACATGCGCGGGACCCCGGAGACGTGGGCCAAGCTGCCTCCCATGCGCGACGTAGTGGGAACCATATTGAAGGACCTGGAGACCTGCGTGCACCGTGCCACTCGCGCGGGCGTGGAGCGTGCGCGGCTGGTGGTGGACCCCGGTCTGGGCTTCGGCAAGCGCAAGGAGGAGAACGCCGAAATCCTGGCCTGGCTGAAAGAATTGGGCCCGCTGGATGTCCCGGTGATGGTGGGCCCGTCGCGCAAGTCCTTCCTGGCGCAGAAGGGCGAGCGGGAAACCGAATTCGCCACCGCGGCGGCGGTCGCGGCCGCGGTTCTGGGCGGCGCGCACATGGTTCGCGTCCACGATGTGAAGGCCATGGCCGCCGCCGCCCAAGTGGCCGACGCCGTCCTCCGCGCCCAATCCACCTGATTCTGGTGGCGGCGCGGTTCACCGGACCAGTCTCAGAACTCCCATCCAGAGCAACTGCCCGCCGAGAAAGGCCAGAAACAGGTTGACGGCGGCGCGCAATTGTTGCGAGGGCAGCCACCCGCCCAGCCAGGCCCCCAGCGCCGCGCCCGGGATTCCACCCAGACACAGCTTGGCGAGCAGGTCGACGCTTAGGTTGCCGGCGGCGGCGTGGAAACTCCCGCCCACGGAGGAGACGGCCAGTCCGAACAGCAGGTCGGTGCCAACAATCTCCGAGGCTGCCATCGGCGTCAGGCACATCAATGCCATGCTGCCGAGCGCGCCGGCGCCCGACGACGAAACTCCCGTCACCAGTCCGATGGGAAACGCCACCCACGGCAGGCGGTGCTGCCGGTTTGAATCGGGCCGGCCACCATGATTGCGCAGGTGCTTGGATAAGTTCATGAGAGCCATGACGGCGACCACGCTGCCTACCACGGTCAGCACCACCGGTTCCAGGGAACGGGAGCGCACCGCCCGGAGGATGAAGGAGCCAGCCAATACGCCGGGAACCCCACCCGCCAGAAGGAATAGTAGAGCCCGTGCGTTCACCTGCCTTCGGACCAGATACATGGGCCCGGCGACAAGTTTGCACGCCGTCCCGAACAGCAGGGACGTGCCCACCGCGCAGGCTGCCGGCGTCCCCAAGGTGAGGATGAGAATAGACACCGTGAGTGAGCCGCCGCCCGCGCCAGTCAGGCCGACCATCACCGCAATAGCGAATCCCAGCAGAGTCTCCATGATCTCAGCCATCCTCCTGTGTGCCGGTGTGAATTCCGCATTCCAGCTTGTGTCCGCCCCAGCGCCCGGATCTCGGATGCGCTCCATCCTGAGGCTTGGCGGTGCAGGGTTCGCAGCCGATGCTCGGGTACCCCTGGTCGTAAAGCGGCAGGTGGGGAATCCCGTGGGCAGCCAGGTAACTCCAGACCTCGTTCCCGGTCCACTCGGCGAGCGGACTCACCTTCTGGATCTCGCGGCCCGGCGGCAGACGGTGCAACTCCACGGCCGCCAGATTCGCGCGCGACGGCGACTGCTCCCGGCGCAAGCCGGTGAACCAGACCGAGTAGCCGGCAAGCCCCGCCATCAGGGGCTCGACCTTGCGCAAAGCGCAGCAGCGCTGCGGGTCGGTCTGATGCAGAATCCCGAACTGAGTCTCTTGCGCGGCCACGCTCAATCCGGAAGTCAGGTTCACCAGATTCAGGCTCCACTCCCGGGTCATTTGGTCGCGATAGGAATAGGTTTCCGCGAAATGATAGCCTGTTTCGAGAAACAAGACCGGCAGGCGCGGCTCGATCTGACGCGCCATGTGCAACACCACCATGTCCTCCGCCTGAAAGCTGCACGTCAGACAGGCAGCCCCCTTGGCTGGATCCAGATACTCGGCGACGAGTTTTTCGGCAATCGTCATGCGGCTTCCTCCCGGCGCCCGCGCAACGCCTCCACTCCAACGCGGTTAGAATAGTCTCCGAACGATTCGCCCGGACTGCGCCGCCAGGCGTACTCCCGAAACACCGGCCGAAGCACCTCGGCCAACCGGGCTTGCGGAACTTTGTCGCGGAACATCCGCGCCAGGCGCGTCGATGCCGGCGATCCGCCCAGGTACACGGCGTACAATCCGGGGCTTTGCCCCACAATCCCGATCTCCGCCGTGTAGGGCCGGGCACAGCCATTGGGGCATCCTGTCAGGCGAAGGTGAACCGTCTCCGCGCCCAACCCCAGTTGGTCCAGTTCGCGCTGGATCTCGGCCACGATCCCCGGCAACACGCGCTCGGCTTCGGCGACCGCCAGACCGCAGGTGGGCAGCGCCGGGCAAGCCATGGAATGGCGCAGAACCGGGGGCATTTCGGCGGGCGCGGCCACGCCGTGCTCCCGCAGAATCGCATCCAGCAAGGTCCTCGTAAGGTCGTCGAATCCCGCGAGGATCAGGTTCTGCTGCGCCGTGAAACGCATGTCGGGCGCAAGATCCGTCGCCACCTGCCGGATCGCCGCGCGCATCGGACCCGAGATGCGCCCGCTCACCACGCGCAGGCCGAAGAACCAGCCGCCACCGGCCTGCCCGTGCCAGCCAAGATAGTCCGATTGGCGGCGCCAGACCAGCGGGCGGGGTGGCAGCAGCGGCTTTCCGAGACGCGCGGACAGTTCGGCCTTAAACCAAGGGAGGCCTTGCTCCTCGATGACGTACTTCAGCCGGGCCAGCTTCCGGTTAGCGCGGTTGCCGTAGTCGCGGTGTATCGCCACCACGGCCTTGGCGGCTTCCGGCAGATCCTCCGGCGGGAGAAAAGCCACCGAGTCGGCCAGGCGGGGGTGGGTCTCCTTGACGCCTGGAGACGACCCCAGCCCGCCGCCGGCCAGCATCGTGAACCCCGCCAGGCGCCCGCCTTCGAAGTGCGGTACAAAGCCAAGGTCATGGGTATAGATGTCGGTGGTGTTGTCTCCCTCGAAGGCGAAGCCGATTTTGAACTTACGCGGCAGATAGGTCGCCCCGTAGAGCGGTTCCGCCTCTTCCGCGGGCGGCCCGAAACTTACGGCCTTCTCGCCGTCGAGCCAGATTTCGGCGTAAGCCCGCGTCTCGGGCTTCAATTCGCGGTCCAGCAGTTTCGCGTATCGCCAGAGATCCTGCCGGTCCTCGCCCGGCAGCGGCTCGGCGCAACAGACGACGTTGCGCACCACGTCGCCACAGGCGGCCAGGGTCGTCAGGCCGGCATTGTTAACCGCCCGAATCAGCCCGCGCAGACTCCCGACCCCGACCCGGTGATACTGGAGTCCCTGCCGCGACGTGATCCGCAGGGTGCCGTCCCCCGCCGTGTCCGCCAGCCGGTCCAGGGCCAGATACTGCCCGGCAGTGATCCTGCCGCCGGGGATGCTGACCCTCACCATAGCGCTGTAGACCTTGCCCGCGCCGGCCTTCCGAAGATCGCGGTCGTCTCCCTGGTAAACGCCGTGGAATTTCAGCAAACCCGAGGCCTCCTTCGAGAAGCTGTCGGGCTGGCCCGCAAGTTCCTCGGCAAGAGTGCCTCGCAGATGACTGCTGGTGGCTTTGAGGAGTTCCGCGGCAGAATGTCTCTCGGTTTTCATTCTTGGATCAGCATACCACATCTCCCCAATCTAGATCAACTATAGGGCGATTAAAAACCGGGGACGGCGGAATTCGCCGAACGACCGCTCCCTGACGGTCGCGGCTCGGAAGCGCGCCGCTGATTCGCAACGGGTTACTGAGCCGCGACCGTCAGGGAGCGGTCGTTCGGCGAATTTTGCAATTGGCTCGAGTACTCC
>JAUYBU010000172.1 GCA_030693045.1 Bryobacterales bacterium
CGCCGTCGGGCGAGGAGAACGATCCGTTCAGCGAGAAGCCCAGCGACATCGGATTGTTCACCGAGACCTGATAGGAACCGTTGTAGAAGATGCCGTAGCCGCCGCGCAGCACCAGGCCCTTGCGGGCGCTCCATGCGAAACCGAAGCGCGGCCCCCAGTTGTTGGAGTCGAAATTGTGCGAGTACTTGCTTACGCCGTTGATCCCGGCAAACGTGATCACGCCGGGCGTTTTTGAGACCGAATTAATGGTGAAAGGATCGAAGCCGCTCTGGCGGTTGTTGGCTTCCCAGCGCGGATAATCCATTTCCCAGCGCAGCCCCAGGTTGAAGGTAAGCCGCGAGGTGACCTTCCAGTCGTCCTGAAGAAAGGTGCCGTAATAGTTCGAGCGCGAGTTGAGAACGTCCGTCGTTAGCAGCGCCGCGTTGTTAGTCCAGCCCAGCAGCAGCGCGGCCAGTCCGTTGGCGGTGGCGCGATCGCTGAAAGAGAAGGACCCGCCGCCGGTGGGGTTGTTGGTCTCGATGTTGGCCGAGCGCCGGAATTCCAGGCCGAACTTGATCGAATGATTGCCCTTCACCCAGAATGCGTTGTCGATGAATTGCTGCGTCTGGATGGGATTCTGAATGCGCACCACGGTGCTCTGCCCCAGGCTGGTGAGCCCGGTCACGGAAACGCTTGCCAGCGCCTCGGGGTCCACGCCCGGCAACTTCACCTGCCCGTTGAAGCCGGAGCCGGTGCCGTAACCGCGGTTGACGTACTTGCGGTTGTAGAACATGTAGCGGAACTCGTTGAAGAGGGTGGGCCGCAGGTTGTGGGTCCAGGTCACGATGAAGTTGCGGTTCTCGTTTTCGCGGTAGAATGCCCGGTTGTCGGCGATGGCGTTAGGAATCACCGCGGAGACGATTTCGGGAGCGTGCATGATGGTCATGCGCCCCATCAATCGATCCTTCTCGCCGAGTTGATGGTCGATGCGGGTGGTATAGAAATCCTGCAAAATGGGGTCGGAGCCGTTGGCCCGGTAGTTGTTCGAAGGAGCGCGGGCCGGATTGCCGCCGGGCTGGTTGGGCGCGGGATACAGGGCCGCGAAGGCCTTGCCGATCGGGTCGACCCGGCTGGCCGGGATCAGGTTCCCGGCGAAAGGCTGCGCCGCGGTCGAGCCCACCCGGGTGGCCGGATCGAGCACTTTGATGTCCGTGCGGGCGGAGAAATCGCCGTTGATTTCGGCCGGGTTCGGCACGGTCTTGGTCACCGTCACGCCGGTGCGCCGGCGTCCGCCTTCGTAGTTGAAGAAGAAAAACGTCTTGTTCCTGCGGATGGGCCCGCCCAGGGAACCGCCGAAGATGTTGTAGCGCAGCGGCGCTTTGCCGGCGGAGAAGAAGGTGCGCGCGTTGAGTTTGTCGTTGCGCAGCCATTCGTAAGCCGCGCCGTGGAACTCGTTGGTGCCCGTGCGGGTGGTCATGACGATGTAGCCGCTGCCCGAGCGGCCGTACTCGGCCGGGTAGTTGTTGGCCAGCACCTTGAATTCCTGCAAGGCTTCATTGGGAGGGTTGAGGGAAAGCTGAGGGCTGCCGTTGGACTGGTTCTGGGCCGTGCCGCCGTCCAGGTTCCACATCTGGTTGTAGGAGCGCCCGCCGGCCACCGAGAACCTGGGGATGGACTGGCCGCCCTCTTCGCCGGTGAAAGCGATGTTGCCCATCAGGCGCACCATGGCTCCGATCCGGCGGCTCTGAATGGGCATGTTCAGGATCATCTTGTTCTCGACCAACTGGCCGAGCGAACCGCTTTCGGCTTCCAGCAAGGGCGCCGAGGCGGTCACGCTCACCGTTTCGGTCAACTGGCCCAGGTCCAGTGTGATGTCGATGGTTGAAGTGGTCCCGGTTTCAAGCACAATGCCCGAGCGCACGAACTTCTTGAAGCCGGAAAGCTCGCAGGCGATTTCATACTGCCCCGGGTTCAGGGCCGAGATCGAGTAGACCCCGCTGGGGTTGGACTGCGCGGAAGTGATCTGACCGGTTTCGACGTTGCGGGCTATCACCGCGGCGCCTGGAACCACCGCGCCGGTGGTGTCCTTAACGGTCCCGGTCACGCGCGACTGAGCCAGCGCGGCGCCGCCGGCGATCAAGGCCGCGAATAAAAAGAGAACAAAGTTCGAAAATCGGATATGCATAGTTCGCCTCGCTGCACCGTGGAAGATTCGCCACGGCGAATCTTCCACAGACAATAAGGTATATCACATCCGAAGGTTGGTTGGAGCGGGCTGGTCGCCGCTAGGGTGTCAAGGCTAGCGCGGCGTTGGCCGTGACCAGGCCCGCGCCGGTGGCATCCGCGAACCAGCAGTAGTGCGTTGTCGTGCCGTCCGGATTCTTCACGTCCCTGCAATCCGGAGGGAGAGGGATCGCGGAGCTAGTGAGATAGCCCTCGGCCTCTGCGGCAGTCAGGCTTGGGTTCTTGTCGAGCATCAGCGCGACGATGCCGGCAACATGCGGCGACGCCATGGACGTACCGCCCAGGAAGTGGTACGACAGTTGGCCGCTGTTCGTCTGGTATGGCCCCACAATCCAGGAACCGGGTGCCGCGACGTCGAGGTCCTGGCCGGGCAGCGCCCTGCTGGAGAAATCGGTGATGTAGAAGGCCGCCGCGCTCGCAGGGTCCGGGACGTTCTGGTCCCACCACCAGGTGCGGCTGCCGGCGGGCGACAACTCCCCGACCCAACCGGAAGCCGCGACGGAGATTACCGGCGCGTAGGCGCCGGGGTAGCCCATGCCTGCCGTGCCCGCGTTGCCGGCCGAGGCCACGATAATCACGCCCCTGTCGATGGCATAGTCAATCGCGGCTTTTTCCACCGCATCCAGTCCCGGTCCGCCGAGACTCATGTTGATGACAACCGGGCTACCTGCCAGCGAACCGGCTTTGAGGTCGGCCACGTAGGTAATGCCGCGGGCGATCACCGACGACCACCCCGAACCGTTCTGGTTCAGCACCTTGACCGGGATCACCGTGGCCAGCGGCGCCACGCCGTTCACTAGGGTCCCGCGAAAATTGTATCCGAGAATCGTGCTGGTCACGTGGGTTCCATGCGAATTCTGGTCGCGTTCCCACTTGTCCGGAAGTTCGACGATGTTACCGTTTTCGCCGCCCCCGCCGCCGAAGGACTTGGCGTACTGCGTCGCGATCCTCTCTGCGGGAAAATACTGCCGCCAGGAATTCAGGAGTCCGGTGTCGAGAACAGCCACGTAGACACCCGCACCCGTCTGCAGCCTGATCGGTCTGCCCTTCTCAAAATCCGTGACGTTGATCGCGTCCAGGTTCCAGGCATTCATCCCCCTAGTACACTGACAAGCTAATTACGAAACATAATGACGGCACAGCTTCCGGTCGGCATCCTGCCGGGTGAATTTCCATTCTATGCCTCGCCCTTCGGCATTCCGCCGTTGCTGCCATTGCTGTACCTCGGTCTGCAATA
>JAUYBU010000181.1 GCA_030693045.1 Bryobacterales bacterium
GGATGAGGTGTTCCGCGTCGCGCGGCCGAAACTGGAAGCCATCCGCAAGCACGGTTGCGTGCGAATGCTGGAAGCCACGCCGAATTTCCTGGGGCGCGACGCGCGCCTGATGCGGCGGCTGTCGCAGGCAACCGGCGTCGAGATCTGGATCAACACCGGCATCTACGGCGCGGCGAATCACAAGTTCGTGCCGTCGTTCGCGCGAACGGAAACCGCCGGACAGCTTGCGCGGCGCTGGATCGAGGAAGCGCGCAAAGGCATCGACGGCGTCAAGCCGCGCTTCATCAAGACCGGCGTGAGCAAGACGCCGCTTCACGAATTGGACCGCAAGCTGGTGGAGGCAGCGGCCATCACGTCGCGAGAAACCGGGCTGACCATCGCTTCGCACACCAACTCCGGCGCGGCGGCTCTGGAACAGGTCGAGATCGTCGTTTCTAACAAGGTCGCCCCGTCGAAGTTCGTCTGGGTTCACGCGCACAGCGAAAAGGACCACGCCGTGCACGAGAAGTTCGCGCGCACGGGCGCGTGGCTGGAGTTCGACGGGCTCAGCCCCAAGAGCGCCGACTGGCACCTGGAGTGCTTCCGGTGGATGTCGGAGAAAGGGTTGCTCTCTCAGGCGCTGGTGTCGCACGACGCCGGCTGGTACCGGCCCGGCGAGCCGGGCGGCGGCAACTACCGCGACTACACGTACCTGTATACGGACTTTTTGCCGCGGCTGGATCCGGCGTGGCTTGGGGCGTTGCTGTGGGACAACCCGCGCCGCGCTTACGGAAAATAGTGGGACGTGCTTGAGCTTGTCCGGCCGCATCCACCTGCGGCCCGGGACAAAGGGATTGTCTCCCGGCTTGTCGAGATTGTGAGGCACACACGATGACGCGACGCGAATGGCTTTCGGCAACTGCCGCGTCCGCACTGCATGGCGCCGCGGCGAAGCGGCCGAACATCGTTCTGATTTTGGCCGACGATCTCGGCTCGCGCGATCTCTCCTGCTATGGCTCGCCCGACATCCGCACGCCGAACATCGATTCGCTGGGCCGGCGCGGGGTGCGATTCACGCAGTTCTACGCGAACGCCCCGGAGTGCTCGCCCACGCGCACGTCGCTGCTGACGGGCCGCTATCAACATCGCGTGGGCGGCCTGGAATGCGCCCTCGGCGTGGGCGATCAGGGGCGCTACGACGAGGCGGTCTGGTTGCAGAAGCGCGGCGAACTCGGGCTGCCGGCCTCCGAGATCACGCTGCCGCGCATCCTCAAAGACTCGGGCTACGACACCGGCTGCTTCGGCAAGTGGCACCTGGGCTATCACAAGAAGTTCTGGCCGGCGGCGCACGGCTTCGACGAGTCGTTCGGCATCCTGGGCGGCAATGCCGACTATTTCACACACCAGGAAGAGGACGGGCGGCCGGTGCTGTACCGCAACCTGGAGACAGTCGAACGCAAGGGCTACGCAACAGATCTGTTCGCCGAGGCGGCGGTGGACTGGATGAAGCGGCGCACCGAAAAGCCCTTCTTTCTCTACCTGCCCTTCACCGCGCCGCACACGCCGATCCAGGATCCCGAGGGCTTGGATCCGAAGACCGGCACCGCGCCCTGGCGCAACGGAGACCGCAAGACGTACGCGAAGATGGTGGAGCGCATGGACGCGCGCGTGGGCGATGTTCTTGCGCAGCTCGACCGCATGGGGCGCGCCGGCGACACCCTGGTGCTGTTCCTCAGCGACAACGGCGGAGATCCGAATGGCGACAACGCTCCGTTGCGCGGCCGCAAGAGTTCGGTGTGGGAGGGCGGCATTCGCGTTCCGTGCCTGCTGCGCTGGCCGCGCCTGGGGATCGAGGGCCGCACCAACAACCAGGTCGGGCTGACAATGGATCTGCTTCCCACGCTGCTTGCCGCCGCCGGAATCGCGCCGGCGGCGGGCCACAAGTTCGACGGCGCGGACCTGCTGCCGGTGGTTCGTGGCCAGCGCCAGCCATTCGCGCGCACTGTGTTCTGGCGGTACCGGCGCGCCGAAAACACGCGCAAGGCGGTGCGCGAGGGCGATCTGAAGCTGGTTGACGAAAACGGCAAGCGCGAGCTGCACGATTTGGCGGCGGACCCGCTCGAAAAGCGCGACCTGCTGGGGGCCATGCCGGATCGCGCTCGAAAACTGGAAGTGCTGCTGGGCGCCTGGGAGCGGGAGGTGCGCGCCCCGCGCCTGGCCGGCTTCCGGCCGGCGGCGGCGAACAAGACAGGAGTCATGTCCCACGGAAGCATGGTGGGATAAGTCTCCTGACTTGTCCAGCAGTCCCGCGGCGACGGCCGGCCTTGTAGGCCGGCTGGACAAGACAGGAGTCATGTCGCACGGGTGGCATGGCCTTCAGGCGATGTGCAAGACAGGCCAGGCCCAGAAGGCGCACCCCTGTCCCACATCTCAGCGCGCCGGTAGCTGAATCCCGTCGCCGAGGCTGGCGAGGCCGGGGATGGACACGGGCAGTTTGCCGCGGATTGGTATTTCGCCGAAGAGCGCTTTGATGGCCGCGGCTTCCGAGGTTGGCGTGGTGCTGAAGGCCGCTAGATATGCCGTTGCGCGCGGGAACTTGCGCAACAGATACGGGTTGCCGAACGCCAGCAGCGCGACCGGCTTGCCGGTTGCGATCAGCGATTCGACGAGTTTCGGAAAGCCGCCGGGCAGCGCGATGCCGACGAAGGCGGCGACCACCGCGGTTTCACACTGCGACAGGCGCGCGGCCGCGGCGTCAAACTCGGCTTCGGGCAGCACCGGATCGAGCAGCGCGGCGCTGGCCTTGGGCTGACGCCGGCGCAACTCATCCAGGAATCGGCGTCCCTGCATTCCGAACCGGTTCTCGGCCAGCACCAGGTAGCAGGCCGCGCCGGGCTGTTTCAGGGGCAGCAGGTCACCGTCGTTCTTCACCAGCGTCATCGCCGCGTCGGCGTGGGCTTGCGCCAGGGCGATGCCATCCGGCGCGTCGATCACGTCGCCGATGGCCTCGAGATCGACCAACCGGCTGCGGTGGAGCCCGACGCGCGCCTTTGCCGCGAGGATGCGCGCGACGCTCCGGTCGATGCGCCGCGCGGAAAGGCGGCCGGATTTCACCGCGGCCACGACGGCGTTCACGGCCTCCTCCGGCTTCGGCGGCATAAGCAGCACGTCGGCGCCCGCTTCGAGCGCGCGCACGGCCGCTTCGCCGCCCGGGAAACGGCCGGAGAGTCCCTGCATGTCCATGGCGTCGGTGGCGATGATACCTTGGAAGCCCAAGTGTTCGCGCAGCAGTCCGGTCAGAATCGCCGCGGAGACGGTTGCCGGAATCGGTTGCGGTTCGAGCGCGGGGACGGCCATGTGCGCGGTCATGACGGCATCGGCGCCGGCCGCGATTCCGGCGCGAAAGGGAACCAGTTCCACACGCTCCAGGCGCGCGCGATCGGCGGCGGTCGCGGCCAGGCCGAGGTGGCTGTCGAGGGCCGTGTCGCCGTGGCCGGGAAAGTGCTTCAGGGTCACCAGAACGCGATTGCGCGGGTCCGATCCGGCGCCTTCGACGAAGGCCCGCACGTGCGCGGCGACGGCGGCCGGATCCTCGCCGTAGGATCGAATATTGATAATCGGGTTGTCGGGGTTGCTGTTCACATCCGCTACCGGAGCCAACAGCCAATGCACGCCGAGGGCGCGGGCCTCGCGGGCGGTGGCCGCGCCAATGGCCCGCGTGGCCCGAGTGTCGCCGGCGGCGCCGTAGGCCATCGCGTGTGGATAACGGGGCGTGCCGGCGACCCGCATGGACGCTCCGCGTTCGAAGTCGCCGGCGACGATCAATGGCACTCGCGCCTGTTTCTGCATCCGGTTCAGAAACGCGCCCAGCGCGTGCGGTTCGGCGTTGCGGACCACTCCGTTGTCGACGCGGTTCAGCAGCACCAGCCCGCCTACGCGCACGTCGCGGACCAGGTGCTGGAAATCGCGCCAGGCGCGCGTCGCGGAGCCGGGAGCTTCGCCATAGAACGGGACGATCACCAGTTGCGCAACGCGCTCGCGCAGGCTGAGCCGGCTGATCCAATTCCGCACCGCCTGCCGTTCGGGCGGGCTCAGTCCGTCCGGCGCCGCGGCGGGCCGGGGCCTGGGCGCGGCGGCCAGGGCCATCGCAGCCGCGGCCA
>JAUYBU010000183.1 GCA_030693045.1 Bryobacterales bacterium
ATGTGAATCAATTCGCTCACCTAGAAGAACGTGTAATACTTCGCGCCGTCGATCACGCGCCCGAGATACTGCGCCACCTCGCGGGCGTGGTAGTCGCCCCTCATGCTCGTTTCACCGCAGGGCACCTTACGGCCCTCGGGCACGTGATCCCATCCGTTCGGCCGATGGTAGACCGAATGCAGAATCAGGCCCTGGTGCTGGCTGTCGGTGCTCAAATACGGCTCATCGAACAGATTGTCGAGGACGGTGAGGCCGGCCTGCCAGTAACGCTTTGCCTGGTCCGCGTCTCCGTGCTTTTCCAGGTATCGTCCCAGCCGCAGCAACCCCTGCGCGCCGATGGCGGCGGCGGAAGAGTCCACCGGCTCATGCTCGTTGAACGGCTCGGCGGGGCGGTTGCGATAATTGCCCATCCGGGCCAGCCCCGGCGCGCCGGTGTCCCAGTACGGGATGCCGTCGGCAGCGCTGTTGTCGATATAGAAATCGCAGGTCGCCAGCGCCGCCTTGCGCAGAAAGCCTTCGATCGACGACCGGCCGCCGCAGGCTTCCAGCGCGCCGTCGTCAAGGGTTTCAATGAACTCCAGTTGCTCGGGGAAGCCCAGCATGGCCCAGGCCAGGCCGCGCGTCCAGGTGGAAAAAGGCGAGTAGCCCTGCTGCGAGTTCGGGCAGCGGTAGTTGCCGTCGTTGACGTTAAAGACAGACTCGTGCGCCGTGCGCCCGCGAACATCGTAGGCGTCGCGCCCTTCGCCGTAATAGACCGAATAATCCGCGGTGGCGCGCGCGTGCTGAATCAGCCGGTCGAGCAGCGAGATCCGGCGGTCGCCCTCGTCCATCAACAGGTGGCCGAGCAGATGCGCCACGCCCAGCGAGCGAAGCGACCGGATGGTGTCCACAAACAGCGAGTGCGGCCCGTTGAAAGAGTAGATATACCCGCCGCCTCCGCGAATCGCCGACCAGCGGCGCGCCTGCACGGCGCCGCTGGCTTGGAGCGCCATGCGGTAAAAATTCTGTTCCCACTCCGAAGCGTCGATTCGGCCGTCGCGCGCCAGGCGCAACAGGTTTCCGTAGGTCGAGACGTTGTTGAAGCCGTGGTCGTGTACGCCGGTGTGCGAAACGTGCGAGGCCATCAGCGCGACGGTCCGTTTGCGGCCGGCTTCGAGAAACTCGCGCTCGCCGGTTGCGTCGAATTGCAGAATCGCCGAGCCGAACTGAAAACCTTGCGTCCACTCGGTCCAGCCGCGGCTGGTGTAGACACCGCGAACCGTAAACACGGGAGTTCCCCTGGCCGGCTCGTAGGCTGCCTCCAGCGAGCGGATCTTGGCCGCCGAGGCGTCCCACAAACGGTCGATCTTGGCCTTGAGCTGGCGCGGTTCCAGCGAGTAATCGATCTTCACGTCACCAGTTTATCGCGCCGCGTCGCCCTGCTTGACCCAGGCCACGTTGAACCGCGCGTGCTTGATGGTCTTGCGCGGCGCGTTGGCCGGCAGGTGGTTCAGGAAATAGCTGTAGGAAACGTGCAGCGAGCCGTCGCGCGCCTGGATGATCGACGGGTAATGGAAGCTGCCCGCCTTCTCCGCGCGCGTATCGAGTTCCAGGTGCCGGGTCCACTTCCAGGTCCGGCCTTCGTCGTCGGACAGCGAGACGGCCAGCGAGTTGCGCTCTTTCTCGGTGTCGTTGTACACCATGGCCCAGGCGCCGTCGCGCAGCGAAATCGCTTCCATCCCCGAGCCCGGATTCGGAATCTCGGTGTCAACGACCTTGGACCAGGTGACGCCATCGTCCTTGGAAACGCTCGTCAGGACGCGCTTGGGCGGAGGGCCGTTGTCGCGCATGTAAGCGACGATCGCGCCGTCGCGCCGCCGCACCAGCGTAGGCTGAATTGCGCCGGCGCCGACCAGCGGCTCGCTCGAGGACCACGTCGCGCCGCCGTCGTCGGAAATCGCGATCAGCGAGAACGAATAGCCGTCCGAATAGAGCGGCACCAGGATGCGGCCCGAAGGCAACTCGAGCGGATGCGCGCGCGTCATCCAGCCCATGCGCGAGAAGTACTTGTCGCCGGCGCGCTCGATGGTGCGCTTGATCGCCGCTTCCCTGGCGCTGCCGGGTTGAGCCGCTTGCAGCAGCGGCGCGACCGCCTCGCGCACCCGCTCTTCGAAGTTGCGCGGGATGAATAGCAGCGTGTCGCTCACCGCCCAGCGCGGCGGGCCTTCGCCCGCGTAGTCCGGCGAGATGCGGTACTTCAACAGCGCGGTGTGCCACTGGTTGGCGACGATCACCCCCCACAGCAGCCACAGCCGTTTCTTGGAATCCAGAAACAGCGCCGGATTCGTATCCGGGAAGTTCGGCGTGTCGGCCAGCGTGAATCGCGGCGACCAGGCGGAGGCGCCCGGTTTCAGGCGCGCCGCTTCGACCTTCACATCGTCGGCCGTGCGCTCGCCCGAGCCGTTGTACCAGCACACGAACAATTCGCCCGAGGGCAGCTCGACGATCGCCGACGAGTGGTTGTGCCAGTGTTCGAGCGGAAAGACAAATTCCGCCTTGTGAAAAGGCGCCTGGCCGAATGCCAAGCCCGCCGCCAGCAGAAAAACGGGCGCGACGCGCATGGCCCTACGCCGCCTTCTTCAGCATCGGCCGCAGCACCAGGTTCACCGCGATCATCATCACCGAGACCGCGGGCAACACCAGCAGGGCGGTCTTGAGGTTGGCCGACCCGGCCCCGGCGATGCCTCCGATAATCGGCGAACTCACGGCCAGGCCGATCCACCCGCAGGTAATCACGATTCCCATTGCCGTCGCGGTGCCTTTCGGAAAGGCGTCGCCGACCATTGCCAGCGTGGTCGGGAAGACCGGGGCCATGGCCAGCCCGGCGCAGAAGACCGCCACTCCGGCCAGGGTCGGGTCGTTCGACTGCAGCATCAGGTAAGTGGTGATCGCCATGAGAACGGCGGCGCCCAGCGTCACCGTGGCTGGCCGCACCTTCATGAGCACCGGCGACACCGCCACGCGGCCAACCAACATGCCCAGAGCGAAGCCCAGCGACAGGATGTTGAGCGCGCGCGGTTCGGGAATGCCCTGTCCGATAAGATAGGACGCCAGCCAATTCCAAACGCCGACCTCAGCGGCCACATACAGGAACAGGAACAGCGCCAGCAGGTACAGCGTCGGTTTGCCGAGCACGTCGCTGGCTTCGGAGAACTTGAAGCCGCGCTCGCCGCTGGGCGGCGGCATTTTGGTCGCGATGTGGACCACCAGCGTGACGGTGGTAAGACCGGCCGCCAGGTAGCAGAGTCTGACCGGATCGCGGTCCACGACGTTGGCCGCGATGAACGGCGTCGCCAGTCCGCCCAGGCCGAAGAACAGGTTCAGGAAGTTCATGACCGACCCGCGCCGCTCCGGGCTGATGTCGCTGACCAGCGTGTTGGCCGCGGTGACAATGATGCCGCCGCCCAATCCCAGCAGCAGCAGCAGCGCGAGAATCGGGACGAACGCGCCCGCGCTGGGCAGCGCCCACAGCGCGATCGCGATCAGCGCGAGGCCCAGCACCAGGCCGGTCTTCTTGCCCTTGTTGTCGATCAGAGGACCGACGGATATGGACGCAATAATCAGACCGACGGCCTGGGCCAGCGCCACGGTTCCTTTCTGTTCCATCGACAGGAAGGTGAAGGTGGGCATGAGTGTGCCCAACATGGCGGCAACCACGCCATAGACAAAGATCGCCAGAATCGCGGCAACGATCAGCATGAACGGTCCTCCGGTGAAAAAATCACTGAGCAACAAATCTTACCAGAATTGCGGGCGCGCCGCGCGGCCCGCGTCGCGCGCTATAATCATAAGCGAGGGGAATGCCAATGAATGGCGAGAACACGCCCGTCACACGCGCTGAGCTACAGCAGGAACTCACCGCCCTTGAATCCCGCCTTGAATCCAGCCTCATCGGCCGGATGCGCGACATGGAAACCGCCTTGCTTACCGCCTTTCACTCCTACTCCAGGGGCGTGAGCGTTCGCTTCCGCAAGATCGAGGCCGACGTCTCCAACATCGACGCCGCCGCCAACGCGCGGCTGGCCGCCCTCGAAGACCGCATCATGGAAGTCGAGCGCCGCTTGCCACCCATCGTTTGACCTTCGACGGTCTATCTTCCGGCATCGCCGGCATCCGGTTGCCCGCGCTCAGCGGAGGGTTTCGGTTATAGTCACGGCTTCGTTCACGCGGAAGCTGATGCGGGTTTCGACGGGCAACTCTGCGGGTTTGCCACGTGTGGTCAGCACGGCGCCGGTTCCGGCGGCCCCGCCAACACCGGCCCCAATCGCCGCGCCTCGGCCGCCGCCGGCGATGGCTCCGATCGCGGCTCCGATCGCGGCCCCGGCGCCGATCTTGGCTGCGTCGCGGCCGCGCTCGGCCTGGCCGTCCTTGTGGAACGCTTCAGTGCGCAGAGTGATGCGCTGGCCGTCGGCCGTCGTCAGCCGCACCAGCTCAATGGCCAGGTGAGCCACGCCGCGGACTTTTCCCGCGCGGTCGGCTTCAACCACACGGCCATCCAGCCGCGCTCCGCGCTCGGCGACGACAGCCCCGTCAATCACCAGCGCCTTGTCCAGCGTGGCTGCAAAGGCGTCGCCCTCCTTGTTCTTTTCGCTGGTGAGCGTCTCTCCCAGCCTCACCGGGAGCAGTGTGCCGGCGCTCAGGGTGACCGTGCGGGGCTGCGGCGGCGGGGGAGGTTGTGGCGGAGGAGCCACCGGCGCGCTCGGGGCGCTCCTGGCGGGTTCGGGCTGCGGCGCGGGCGCGCTGGGTGCGGCCGCGGGCTGCGGTTCCGGCGCTCGATTGGCTGCCACCGCGGGCGATGGCCTCCGGACCGGCGCGGGCTTTGACGGCGTGATCGCCGCCGGCGCTGGGGCCGGGGCCGGTGCGGGTTCCGCCGCAACCGGCGCCGGCGCCAGCGCCGCCTGCACCACCGGCGCAGGTTCGGCCGGCTTGTTCCTGCTCACCACGAACCAGGCGACGCTGGCGGCCACCAGCGCGCCTGCCGCGAATCCAAGAAGTGCTTTCATGATCGCTGGCTCCCTGAAGGGTGGAACGTATTGGACACGGTTTCCGTTTCGCCCTCCGACCTATAGAATAGAAGGAGCAATGCTCTGGTTTCCAACACGGTTCCGCGTCGGCAGTGTCGACATCCAGCCGGCCACCGTGCTGGCGCCCATGGCGGGCGTCACGGACACGGTTTTCCGCCGGCTGATTCGCGCCCAGGGCGGGTGCGGACTGCTCATGACGGAGTTCACCAGTTCTCACGGCGTGGCCGCGTCGTCGCGCGCGAAGAAACTGTCGCGAACGCTCCGCTACCTGGCCTTTGAACCCGGCGAACGCCCCATCTCGGCGCAGTTGTTCGGCGCCGACCCGGCCGTGATGGCCGACGCCGCCCGCGTCTGCCAGGACCTCGGCTTCGACATGGTCGACATCAACCTCGGCTGCCCGGTGAACAAGGTGGTGCGGTGCAACGGAGGCTCGGGCCTGCTGCGCGACCTGCCGCTGATCGCGCGGCTGCTGGGCGCCGTGCGCGAAGCTCTCGCCATCCCGCTGACCATCAAGTTCCGCGCCGGCTGGAACGAGCGCGAACTGATCCACGTCCAACTCGCCCGCATGGCCGAGGACTGCGGCGTGGACGCCATCGCGCTGCACCCTCGCACGCGCGAGCAGGGCTACGCCGGCCAGGCCGACTGGAGCCGCATCGCGGAAGTCAAGAACGCGGTCCGCATTCCGGTCATCGGCAACGGCGACGTCAACACGCCCGAGGACGCCGTCCGGATGGTGCTGGAAACGCGCTGCGACGCCGTCATGATCGGCCGCGCCGCCGGCCACAATCCGTGGATCTTCCGCCAGATCGCCGAGTTTGCCGAAACCGGAGACTACTGGCGGCCGTCGGAACCGGACCGCTACGACATCATGCGAACCTACTACACCATGCTCGACCAGCGCGGCGACCCCAACCGGATCGGAAAGATGAAGCAGTTCGCCGGCTGCTTTACCCACGGCGTGCGCAACGGCGCGCGGCTGCGGGCCGACATCTATCACTCCAAGGAAGTCGCGGAAGTGCTCGCGCACGTGGACCGGTTCTTCCACCGCGAGCTGGCCGCCGCACCCGCCGCATGAAGAAAGTCAAATTGATCACAGATGGGGCTTGCATCGGCAACCCCGGGCCCGGCGGTTGGGCCGCCATTCTCCGCTGTGGCCCGCACATGAAGGAAATTTTCGGGAGCGAGCGGCACACCACCAACAACCGCATGGAGCTGAGCGCCGCCGTCGAGGGACTCAGCTCGCTCAAGGAGCCCTGCGAAGTCGAGATCGTAACCGACTCGCAATACGTGAAGAACGGCATCACGAGCTGGATCCGAAAATGGAAGCACAACGGCTGGCTGACCTCGGACAAGAAACCCGTGGTCAACCAGGACCTGTGGGAGGCGCTGGACGAGCAGGACTCGCGCCACCGCACCAGGTGGACCTGGACCAAGGGCCACGCCTCGCACGAAGATAATAATCGCTGCGACGAGATGGCCACGCGCGCCGCCCGCGAGCAGACATCGTCCCGCTGACCGCCGAACCGGGGAACTGAAGTGGCGTTCCATGCGTCACAATTGATGATATGCGCTCTCTCGTTCTGTTCTTTGCGTTTGCCGCCGCGGCTTTTCCGCAGGCGCTGTCGGTGGGGGTGAAGGGCGGTGCGCCGCTCGGCGACGCCTTTAAGATCGTGTCCAATGCCGCCTCCGGCCGCAGCTACTTCCAGGACACCAAGCGTTACACTTTCGGTCCCGTGATCGAAGTCCGGCTGCCGTTCGGCCTCGGAATCGAGTTCGACGCCTTGTACAAGCGGATGGAATACGGCTATACCGGGACCGCGGCTAATGTGAATTCGCTCACCAAGGGCCGCTCGTTCGAGTTCCCGCTGATCGCCAAGTACCGCGCGCCGGGTCCGATGGTCCATCCATATACTGGCGGCGGCGTCTCGTTCCGGAGTCTCCAGGGGCTGAAACAATTCGTCACCAAGGACCTTCCCGGCGCGGTGCGCGGCAGCAGCGTGACCAGCGCTCCCGAAGAACTGCAAGGACGCTTCAACAAGGGAATCGTGATGGTGGGCGGCGTCGAAGTCAAGGCGCTGAAGGCGCGCATCTCGGGCGAGATGCGCTACACGCGCTGGGTCGACCACAGCTTCCGCGACGCGCTGAAGCTGTTCGGCTCGAACCAGAACCAGTTCGAAGCGCTGATCGGCCTCACGTTCTGACGATGCGTTCGTGGTAGCCCGCCGCGATCGTCAATCCTCGCGCCGGCCGGGGCCGCGCGACAGGCTTTTGGCGCAGCGAGCGGGTGCGACTGGAGGCCCGCTTCGGAGCCATTGAAGTCCGCCAGACCCTGTGTCCCGGCCACGCCTCGGAACTGGCGCGCGAGCTGCGCGGGGCCGGGCATGACCTGTTGTTCGTGGCCGGAGGCGATGGAACGCTGAACGAAGTCGCCAATGGCCTTTTGAGCGGCGGCGCATCGGCGCGCGACATCACGCTTGCGCCGCTCACCGCCGGAAACTGCAGCGACCTGGCGCGCGCTCTCGGTCCCGGTGGCGCCGTGCGATCGATCGACGCGGTGCGCGCCGGTTTTCGGGACGCCCGCGGGGCCCCGTGCGAGCGCTGGTTCGTCAACATGGCCAGTTTCGGATTGGGCGCCGAGGTGGTCCGTCGCGGGGGAGGGCGCGGCCGGGCCGGTTATCTGCTCGCCGCGGCCGCTACCCTGGCCGGTTTTCATGCCGTCCCCGTTCGTCTGGCCTTGGACGGCGTTGTGGTTGACACGTCCGCCGTTCACGTCGCTATTGGAAACGGAATCAGCCAGGGCCGTGGGATGCGCGTGTGCCCGCGCGCTCTGCTCGACGACGGCCTGTTGGATGTGACGGTAATCGGGGACGTCGGCCTGGCCGATCTGGCGGCCAACCTGCGCTTGATCTACTCGGGAAGAATCTACGAGCATCCCAAGGTCCGGCACTTCCGCGCCGCCCTGCTGCGGGCGGAGGCCGGGACGGGTCTGGAACTCGACGGCGACGCGGTGGGCTTGCTCCCGGCCGAGTTCCGCGTCGAGCGCGGCGCGCTCTCGGTGCTGGGGAACGTGGGGACAGACGGGACGTTCCCCGGGTTGCGGCTGGCGCACTGAGCCGCTTTTGTGCGCGATTTCGCGCAGAACCCATGCCGGTTATCTCCGCACAGTCTTGAAAACGTGGCACTCTGGCGCTGCCCGAACCCTGGACCCCAAATTGCACTAAAATGGAGCTTATGGCATACGTAATCACTGACGCTTGCACGAAAGACAACCTCTGCGTGGAAGCCTGTCCGGTGGACTGCATCCACCCTAAGCAAGACGCCGCGGGTTTCGACGAAGCTCCTACGCTCAACATCCACCCCGGCGACTGCATCGACTGCGGCGCTTGCGTCCCGGTTTGCCCGACCAACGCGATCTTCGCGCTGGACGACCTGCCGGCGGACAAGGCCGAGTGGGCGGAGAAGAACGCCGCCTATTTCAACTAAGTAGTACAACCTTCAGGCTGTGTACCGCCGGTGAAAGTTCACCTTTACTACGTCGGCAAGCCGCGCAGCCGCGAGGCCAACGCCTTGGCGCAGGACTACGTCGAGCGCGCGCAGCGGTTCGCCCGATGCGAGATGCGCGAGATCCATCCCCAGCGGTTCGATCCCTGGCAGCGCCACCCGGCCGCCTCGAAGATTCTGCTCGACCCCGCCGGGCGCACGATGGATTCCGCCCGAATCGCGGCTCTTTTTGAAAAGGCCGAGAGGGAGGGCCGCGACCTGGTTTTCGTGGTCGGCGGCGCCGACGGGTTGCCCGAGACCTGGAGAACGCGGGCCGACCTGCTGCTGTCGCTTTCACCAATGACCTTGCCCCACGAACTGGCGCGCGTGCTGGTCGCCGAGCAGATCTACCGGGCCTTCGCCACCTTGCGGGGCCATCCGTACCCGCGCTAACGTGGTGGAGAAGGCTCTGCCGGAAAAATCTCAATATGGCCTGGTTCACCCGCAACAAACCGAGCGTCGATACGCCCGAGCAAGGCGAACGCCACGTTCGCACCGAGGGCCTCTGGCTGAAATGCGACGGCTGCGGCCAGGTGGTGTGGCGGAAAGCGCTCGATGACAACCTGCAGGTCTGTCCGAAATGCAACTTCCACTTCAAGATCGACGCCGCCGGACGCCTGAAGCTGTTCTATGACGGCGAATGGGAGGAGTTCGACAACAACCTGGTCTCCACCGACCCGCTCGAGTTCGTCGACTCCAGCCCCTACAAGTCGCGCCTGGCAGCCACGCAGAAGAAGACCAATCTCAAGGACGCGCTGATTTCCACCGGCGGCAAGATGGGCGGCCGCTACGTTCACATTTGCGTGCTCGATTTCCGTTTCATGGGCGGCAGCATGGGCTCGGTGCTGGGAGAGATGATCACCCGCGCCGTCGAACGCTCGTGTGAACAGCGCGTCCCGCTGGTGATCGTTTCCGCCTCGGGCGGTGCGCGCATGCAGGAAGGCGCCGTAAGCCTGATGCAGATGGCCAAAATCTCGGCCGCGCTGATGCGGCTGGACGAAGCCAAGGTCCCTTACATCAGCCTGCTGACCGATCCGACCACCGGCGGCGTGACCGCCAGTTTCGCCATGCTGGGAGACCTGAACATCGCCGAGCCCGGCGCTTTGATCGGTTTTGCCGGACGCCGCGTGATCGAGCAGACCATCCGCCAGAAGCTGCCGGACAACTTTCAGAAAAGCGAGTTTCTCCTGGACCACGGCTTCTTGGATGCCATCGTTTCCCGGAACGAGCTGAAGCAGTACCTGGTGCGCGCCTTCGATTTTTTCGCGGGCTGAACTCTTCCGGCGGTGGCTAAAGCGGGAGCCCAAGCGCAACGAAGATTCATTCTTCCGCCCGTGTTGATGAGACAAACCTGGCAACCGGTTCAGAACAGTGGGCGGAGTGCGGGCGCACCCGGGTCACGTTACCCCATTCGCCTCGCGCTGCCAGGAGTCGCGCGGCGCCCATCCGGAAAAGGTAAACTATTTGGTTGACATCGCAAGGCTTTCGGTTTACAGTAGAAAAGCGGTCGTCGGCTTCAGGAGTAGAGGGCTTGAAGAGATCTACCTCACCGGTAAGACACACCGGATCGGCGCCGATTATGTGAGGAAGTGCGTGCGTATCCTTCAGTCGCTGGAGATGGCAGCGCAGCCGGAAGACATGAATGTGGCAGGTTACAGGTTCCACAGTCTGCGTGGCAACCCGCGGAGATGGTCCGTGCGCGTCACCGGAAACCACCGCATCACGTTCGGCTGGACCGGCGAAGACGCGCATGATGTCGATTTTGAAGACTACCATTAGGGAGGAACCGATGGAGAGAAAGAGCGGATTGCCGCTGGTTCATCCGGGCGAGATTATCCGGGAAGACATTCTTCCGGAGGTCGGCCTGTCCGTCACGGCCGCCGCGAAGGCCCTGGGCGTATCGCGCCAGATGGTTCATGACATTCTGGCCGGGCGGAAGCCGCTGTCCGCGGTCATGTGCCTGAAGGTTTCCCGCCTGTTTGGCGGCACTCCGGAATTCTGGATGCGCCTGCAAGCGGACTACGACCTGAAGAAAGCCGCACAAGACAAGAAGGTCAGGGAACGCGTCGCTCGGATCGTGCCGCTGAAGCCGCTCAAAGAAGTCCACGCCTGATTCCCGTGAAGATCGGAGGTGGAAGGTACGGCGCGCTGAAGGAGGGTGTCCCAGGAATAGTTGAAGGTTGAGACGGCGGTTGCTCCCCGATTCAAATAGAATCTGGGTGGCAAAACCTTGAGCGCCTGATCCGTAGAATGCCGCGGAAGACTAAGCGGAAAGTCCAGAACGCGCCGGAGGCCAAGAAGATCAGCAGTACGCCAATACAGTCTTTTCAGGACACCGTCCTGATAGATCACGCAACCGGCAGGGTCTCTGAACGAGGCCGGACTGAGGCCGTGGTGTGCTGCCGCCCTCATTACCCCAAGGCACTGCGTGCCTCTGTTCCCAGGATTCCAGAGTACTACCCGGCGACATGAATCGCACCGCGCAATGAATCGCGTGATCGGGCGTTGGAAGTGGAATTGGGATCGTGCCGCGGCACAGCATCGTGCGCGCCAGTTCCAGCGCGCCGCACGGCAGACCTGCTCGGGCGCCTTCCGGGAATCCTCGGGTCGGGCTTCGTGGATGCGCGGGAACTTCTGGTTAAATGGAAGCATGATCCGCCGTCTGTGCCTTTCCCTGTTTCTCTCGATCCCCCTGCTGGCCGCCGACTACGACCTGTTGATCCGCAACGCCCGGGTGGTGGACGGCGCGGGCAACCCGTGGTTCCGCGCCGACGTCGCCGTGAAGAACGGCAAGATCGCCGCCATTGGCCGCCTCGCCGCTGCGTCCGCCGCGCGCTCCATCGACGCGCAGGGCCGGGTTGTCGCTCCCGGCTTCATCGACATCCACACGCACATTGAAGATGGGGTGGAAAAGGTTCCGGGCGGCGACAACTACGTCATGGACGGCGTTACTACCGTGGTCACGGGCAACTGCGGCGGCTCGGAAAGCGACCTTGGCGCATGGTTCGGGAAGCTCGAAAAGATCGGCCTGGGACTCAACGTCGCCTCGCTCATCGGCCACAACACCGTCCGGCGCCAGGTGATGGACTTGGAGAACCGCCAGGCCACGCCCGACGAAATCGCCAAAATGCAGGCGCTGGTCGAGAAGGGCATGACGGACGGCGCGGTCGGCTTTTCCACCGGGCTGATCTACATCCCGGGCACTTACGCCAACACCGAAGAGGTGATCGCGCTGGCCAAGTCCGCGGCCAGGTACGGCGGCATCTACGCCAGCCACATGCGCGACGAGGGCGCCAAGGTGCTCGAGGCGATCACCGAAGCCTGCCAGGTCGGCAAGCAAGCCGGCGTCCCGGTGCAACTGGCGCACTTCAAAATCGACAACCGCCGCCTGTGGGGCTCCTCGGAGAAGTCTATCGCCCTGGTCGAGAAGTTCCGGCGCGAAGGCGTGGACGTCAGCGTGGACCAATACCCCTACGACCAGTCGAGCACCGGCCTGGGCATTGTTCTGCCCTCCTGGGCCTTCGCCGGCGGCAAATTGCGCGACCATCTGAAGGACCCGGCCACGCGCGCCCGCCTCAAGCGCGAGATGCTGGCCATGCTGAAGGCGCTGGGCCACAAGGATTACTCCTACGCGACCGTTGCGGCCTTTCCGGCCGAGAAGTCTTACGAGGGCAAGACCATCAGCGCGATCAATCGCATGAAGGGCCGCAAGAAGGGAGCCAGGAACGAAGCCGATACGATCCTCGATCTCATGGAGGACCGCGCTCCCCAGATGGTCTATCACTCGATGAGCCTGAAGGACGTCGAGCGCATCCTGCGCTACCCCAACGCCGCCGTGGGCTCCGACGGCGGCATCCGCGAATTCGGCGTCGGCGTGCCGCACCCGCGCTCCTACGGAACGCGCTCGAGGGTGCTCGCGGAATTTGTCCGCACCCGCGGCGTAATCACGCTGGAAGACGCCATCCGAAAGATGACCTCGCTTCCGGCGCGCACGCTCGGCTTCCGCGACCGCGGCATGGTGAGGGAAGGCTACGCCGCCGACCTGGTCCTGTTCGACCCCGCCAAGGTGCAAGACAAGGCGACCTTCCCGCAGCCGCACCAGTACTCGGAAGGGTACGACCTGGTGCTGGTGAACGGCGTCGCCGTCGTCGAGAACGGCAAAGTCACCGGCGCCCGCCCTGGCAAAGTCCTCCGAAACCCGGGGAGGGAGTACTCGATCCAATTGCAGAATTCGCCGGACGACCGCTCCCTGACGGTCGCGGCTCAGTAACCCGTTGCGAATCAGTGGCGCGCTTCCGAGCCGCGACCGTCAGGGAGCGGAGCGTGATTTCTGCACTTGGCTCGGAGTACTCTTTCCCCATTTCCTGAGAGCCGGCCGGCGCTGGCGGCGAGTCCCCAGTGCTATGCTCAAAACAACTGGGCCAGCGGGCCGTGGGAAACGGCCGGGCTGGGGGAAAGGGATGCCATGTCACTCACACCGGAGAACTTTGCCGGACAATACATGCCACTCACGTTCACCGCCTGTGATGTCAACCAGGCGGGCGAGATAAGCGACGGCAGCTCGCAGCAGGTCTCAGTGCGCAAGTACCTCAACGCGAACTTCCGCTACAAGAAGAGCAAGGACGGGAAGACGGTCATGCTCCCCTACGAGGTCGCCAAGGGCATGCCGTACACCGAGATGAAGGACGCGCTTCTGGGTTTCGTGCTCGACCGCGCCAAGAAGAACAAGGGCGGACTGCACCTACTCGCCGGCAGCATCATTTACTGCTTCGATACCAATCCCAACATCAGCGTAAGCCTCAGCATCTTTCAACACGCCTTCGACGGCAAGTGCACGCCCAGCGAAGTGCGCGACGTGCTGCGCCTGTTCGCATACTGGCACAAGGCGGATTCCGCGCCGCGCAAGCGCTGGCAGGATCCGCAGGCGTTTGCGGACCAGTGCCTGGGACTGGACTGCAACGGTCTTGTCGGGTCCTTCTTCAAGACTCAGTACTCCTGGCTCGGCATCGGTCCCGAGACGGCCATCTCGTCTTACGAGACCTGTCCCCGCGCCAAAGTGCGCAAGAGCCTCGCCGAGATCGAGAGCCTGGATGTGCTGGTCTTCCCGGGCTACGTGCACATCGCGGTCATCGGAAACATGGGCATGAAGGGCGCTGGCTCGGTGACCTGCAACGTCTGCCAGTCCACCGGTATGGGATTGAACGGCTTGCAGACCACCCAGGAGAGGATCACCTTCGACAACGGCAAGTTCAAGGTCGGCAACAGCGAAGTGAAAGCGATCGTCTGTGTCGCGGGATAAAACCGGGGACGGAGTACTCTTTCCCCATTTCCTGAGAGCCGGCCGGCCCTGGCGGCACTCCATCAGTGATGGCACGATTCGCTCGCATTGTTGCAGTGGGCCTGCCCCACCACGTCACGCAAAGGGGCAACAACCGGCAGGCGGTGTTCCAGTCGGACCAGGACCGCATTCTGTATCTGAAGCTGCTGCGGGAGCAGTCGGCGCACCGCCACTTGAGCATCTGGGGCTACTGCCTGATGGACAACCACGTGCACCTGATCGCGGCCCCTCTGAGCGAGGACTCCCTCGCCCGGGCTCTGCGGCAGGCGCACGCGGACTATGCGCGGTACGCCAACGTAAAGCGCGGCGCGGTGGGCCATTTCTGGCAGAACCGGTATTTCTCCTGCCCGATGGAGGATGGACATTGCTGGACCGCGCTGGCCTACGTGGAACGAAACCCGGTGCGTGCGGGGAAGGTGCACGAGGCGGAGTTGTACGCCTGGTCGAGCGCCCGGACGCATCTGACCGGCCGGGACGCGACCGGGTGGCTGGACCTTGCCGAATGGAGTCAGGTCTACAGTCCCGAGCGCTGGCGGGAGGTCCTGCGGACGACGGTGAACGACGAAGCCGAATGTGATCGGATTCGGGAAGCGACACGAACCGGGCGGCCGTTCGGGGCGGAGGACTTTGCTCACCAGTTGGAACAGCGACTGCACCGGTCTGTGGCGCCGGGCAAGCCGGGGCGTCCAGCTCGCAGCGCTCCGTCCATGGCGGGGCAGATCGAGTTGTTCGCGGAAGCCGGCGGAAATGGGGAATGAGTACTCCGTCCCCGGTTTTCGCGGTAACCTGATTAATGATCCAGCTTTCCCAAGCCGGCAAGCGCTACGGCCCCAAAACGCTGTTCGAAGGGCTGGACTGGCTGGTCACGCCCAGAGACCGCGTCGGCCTGGTCGGCACCAACGGCACCGGCAAGTCCACCTTGCTCAAAATCCTGGGCGGGCTGGAGTCGCTCGACTACGGCGCCATCACCTCAACCAAGGGGATCACCGCCGGCTACCTGCCGCAGGACGGCCTGACGCTCACCGGCCGCACCGCGTTTGCCGAGTGCTTGTCGGTGTTCGAGTACCTGCACGACATCGAGCGCGAGATGGAGACCCTCTCGCACCGCATGAGCGAACTCGATCCGGAAGGCGACGAATACGGCCAGGTGGCCGACCGCTTCCACCGCCTGGACACCGAATTCCACGGCAGCGACGGCTATACGCTCGAAGCGCAGGTGGGCACCGTGCTCTCCGGCCTCGGGTTTCCCAAGGACGACTGGACCAAGCGCGCCGACGAGTTCTCCGGCGGCTGGCAGATGCGCATCGCGCTCGCCAAACTCCTTCTGCAAAAGCCCAACCTGCTGCTGCTGGACGAGCCCACCAACCACCTGGATCTGGAAGCGCGCAATTGGCTGGAAGAGTACCTCACCTCGTACCCCTACGCCTTTGTGCTTATCTCGCACGACCGCTTTTTCCTCGATGTCACGGTCTCGCGAATCGCCGAAATCTGGAACCGCCAGGTCTTGTTCTACCCGGGCAACTACGACCAGTACCTGCGGCAGAAGACCGACCGGCGCACGCAACTGGAGGCCGCCTTTCGCAATCAGCGGGACCGCATCCAGCAGCTTGAAGCTTTCATCAATCGCTTCCGCTACCAGGCCACCAAGGCCAAGCAGGTCCAAAGCCGCATCAAGGAACTCGAGAAGATCGAGCGCATCGAGATCCCGCCCGACGAACAGACCATCCACTTCACCTTTCCCCAGCCCAAGCCCAGCGGCCGCGTGGTGGCCGAGTTCCGCGGCGTTTCCAAGAGCTACGGCGCGAAAGAAGTTTTTCGCGGCGTGAACTTCATCGTCGAGCGCGGCGACCGCATTGCGCTGGTCGGCGTCAACGGCGCCGGTAAGTCGACGCTCATCAAACTGCTCGCCGGCATCGAACCGCTCACCGCGGGCGATTACACGCTGGGGCACAACGCCACGCCCGACTACTTCGCGCAGGACCAGTACAAGGAACTCGACCCCGGCGCCCGCATGCTGGACGACCTCTCGACGGTTGCCGAGCGCCAGACCATGACTCAACTGCGCACGCTTCTGGGCTGCTTCCTATTCTCCGAGGACGACGTCTTCAAGCCCATCGGCGTCCTCTCGGGCGGCGAGCGCAATCGTTACGCGCTGGCGCGGATGCTGCTCAATCCCTCGAATTTCCTGCTGCTGGACGAGCCCACCAATCACCTGGACCTGCGCGCCAAGGACGTGCTGCTGGAAGCCCTACAGAATTTTTCGGGTACGGTGGTTCTGGTCTCGCACGACCGCTACTTCATCGACCGGCTCGCAACGCGCATCTTCGAAATCGGCGAAGGACAGGTGCGCATTTATCCGGGCAACTACGAAGACTACTTGTGGCGCAAGCAGCGCGGAGAGACGGCAGCGGAAGCCGTTTCCGTATCCGCCGCCGGCACGCTCGCCGCGGACTCCGACGACGCAAGACCGAAACGCCTGAATCCGATCAAGCTGCGGCAGCTTCAGCAGCGCTGCCAGGCGATCGAGGAAGAAATCGCGCGCGCCGAGGCCGAAATCGCCGGCTACGAAGCCGAACTCGCCGACTTCAAGAGCGCCGACGAGACCATGCGCCTCAGCGGTTTGCTGGACCAGCGCCGCGCCGGTCTCGGGCGGCTCATGGCCGAGTGGGAAGAGGCCTCGGCGGCCATCCAAGCCGCGGAAAGCGCCTGATAGCCGTACTCATCCCTCCGTCGCTCGCACAGTCAGTTGCTCGGTTCGTCTGCGACCCTTCCCCGCAAACGCGGCAGGCCATTCCCCGCATACGCGGCAGGCCATCCAATGGTGGCGGTCGTCGAGATGGCTGCGTGTATCACGCCGAGGGCGCCCATGCACGTAAGAGTGAGTGCGACGCTTGCTCAGGTGAATGACTTAATTCATGATGGGCTCCAATTCCCGCCACCGGCGATGTCAGTCTGTCAGGTTATCTTGGCGATCAAGTAAAGATTTCCGGTCAGTGCGCAATAATTTCCGGCTTGTGCGTCCGCCGCCGCCCCCTAACCCCAATTGCAGCAATGAACTAAGAGTGGACTCGCAGTTGCAACATGTTACTGAAAGCTGTCAAGGCTAACCGTTCCGAGACCTTAGGGCGCAAGGGGAGAAGTAGACACAGTGGAAGACACGATTTTTCAGGTCACAGTGAAGCACAACCAGGACGCCAGTCTATTCCACCCGCGTTCCGAACCAACGGAACAATGCTGTTTTGCGTGCAGTTCGAGGCCCGGCGGTATCTTCAGCGGCCTCGATCACGCCAGCCTCGTGGAATTGGACCGGCTGCGGCAGACGAGTACTTATCCCGCGGGTGTACTGGTGTACTCGGAAGCCGACCGGCCGCGAGCCGCCTACTGCCTCTGCTCCGGCCGCTTGAAGCTCTCGAGCAGTTCGCCGGACGGACGAACCGTCATCCTCGGTATCGCCGCCTCCGGAGACGTTCTCGGTGTCAGACCGCTACTATTGGGGAGCCCGCACGATCATACGGCGGAGACAATCGAGGAGTCGCGGATCTGTTTCGTCCCGAAAGACAGTTTTCTGAGCTTCATGAAGCGAAACCCGGATGTCAGTTTGAAGCTATCTCAGAAACTGAGCAGAGAGCTTGGTCAGGCCTACCGGCAGGTTTGCAGCCTGGTGCTCAAGCCGGCTACCGAGCGGCTGGCGGAAGTGCTTCTCGCGCTCTGCCGGACTCACGGCCAGCCGGTTCCCGGGGGCATCGGTTTGAACACCAACATGGGCCAGGACGAAATGGCTGAGATGGTAGGCCTGTCACGGCGAAGCCTCAACCGGGCGCTGGGGACGCTCCGGGGCCAGGGACTCATCGAGTGCCGGCGCCGCTTCATCATTGTCCGCAACCACGCAGCTCTTCAGAACTGCCTGGTTTGAGGAATCGGTACTCCGCCAACTGGCTTCCACGCCGCGCGCTGGTCACCGCGGACTTTGACACAGGATGCCCGTTTCCATGGCCACTGCAATAAGAGGCCTCCGCTCTGTTATCATAGGCAAAGAAAAAGCGAAATGGAGTGAGCGACCTTCAGCAACAACTGGCGCTTCTGAAGCGGCGGATTGCGCGCATCGACCGCAAGTACGCCGATGGTCCGCCCGCGCCTCCGCCCGACCCGCGGCGTCCGGAGCGCTACTTCGTCGAAGAGTGGATGGGCGGCGTTGAAGTCGAAACACCCTTCGGCAAGCACTACGAGTACGAGCGCATCTGGCAGCGGCACCGGCGGCACGGCAGCATGGACATCTCGACGCTGGCCGAATTGCCCGCCGACTTGCTGGAAGCTATTTCGGGGGGCGCCGCGGGCGTGTCGGGGCCTGATCGCTGGGCGTTTCTGGACACCGAAACGACGGGCCTGGCCGGAGGCACCGGCACCTACGCTTTCCTGGTCGGCGTGGGGCGCATCACGCCCGAGGGCTTCCGCTTGAAGCAGTTTTTCATGCGCGATTACGGCGAGGAGGCGAGCCTGCTTGCCGCCCTTGCCGCTCACCTGGAGGAGTTCGACGTCCTCATCACCTACAACGGCAAGACCTACGATCAGCCGCTGCTGGAAACCCGCTACCGCATGGCTCGCGCGCGCCCGCCATTCACACGATTGCGGCATCTGGATCTGCTGGCCGGCGCGCGGCGGCTTTGGAAATTGCGCCTGGAAAGCTGCCGGCTGGTGGATTTGGAGAACCAGATTCTGGGGGTCGAGCGCCAGGGCGATTTACCCGGCGAGATGATTCCCTACGTCTACTTCGAGTACCTGCGCACGAATGAAATCGACCGGCTGGCGCCGGTCTTCCACCACAACGCCATCGACATCCTGACGCTGGCCTGCCTGACGGCGATCGTGCCGTGGGCTTTCCGCTCGCCCGCCGATGCGCCGCTCCGGCACGGCGCGGATTTCGTCGGCCTGGGCCGCTGGTTGCGCCAGAACGAACAACACGAAGACGCCACCGCCCTGTTTCGCCGGGCCATCGACCTGGGCCTGCGCGACGAGTTGCTGTTCCGCACCATGTGGGACCTGGCGCTGGTCGAGAAACGGCTGGGCCGCGCCGCCGCCGCGCTGGCCGTGTTCACCGACCTGGCCGCATCTCCGAACCCGTTCCGCGTGGCGGCGCTCGAAGAACTCGCCAAGTACTACGAACACACCGAGCGCAACTACGGGATGGCTCTCGAATTCACGCGCGCGGCGCTCGAGTTCGGCGAGACTCCGGAGTTGAGGAAGCGCGAAGCGCGGCTGGGCCGGCGCGCCGGCGGCGCGCAAAGCGGCCGGCTGCTTTGATCACCGCTTCCGCTCGAAGAAGTCCTTGAGCAGCATGGTGCACTCCGCCGCCAGCACGCCTTCCACGATCTCGACGCGGTGGTTCAGCAGGTCGGAATCGGCCAGCCGGAACTTGCTGCGCACGCCGCCGAAGCGCAGGTCGCGCGCGCCGAAAACCAGACGCCGGACGCGGGCGTTGACCAGCGCGCCGGCGCACATCGCGCACGGCTCGAGGGTCGCGTAGAGCGTGGCCTGTTCCAGGCGATAGTTCGCCAGGCGCGCGGCGGCTTCGCGCAGGGCCAGGATCTCGGCGTGCGCCGTCGGATCGTGGCTGGCTATCGGCGAATTGAATCCGCTCCCCACGATCTCGCCGCCCGAAACCACGACCGCACCCATCGGAACCTCGCCCAAGCCCTCGCCGCGCCTGGCCAATTCCAGCGCCAGGCGCATGAATCGTTCGTCGATTGCGTCGAAAGGCATGCCGCTAGAATCACTATATACGCCTCCTCGCTGTTTGGTGTGGGTTGCGATGAGAGTGACGGGGGCGATGCCGACGGAACTTGATCCGTTGGCAAAGCGTCGGTGCCGACCAACGCGAGGCGCTGCGACCGCCTCAAGCTTCATGGTCTTGCTCTTGGTTTTCCTTTCATAGAACGGTTTTGGTTTTGATTTTCGAAAACCAGGCAATCCTCCGCATCCCTCAAATCTCTGTAAGATGTTGATAAGACACACCGCTG
>JAUYBU010000218.1 GCA_030693045.1 Bryobacterales bacterium
AAGACGCTGGGCGTGCTGGGCCTGGGCTCGATCGGCCGCGAAGTGGTGCTGCGCGCCAGGGCGTTCGAAATGCGGATCCTGGCCAACGATCCCTACGTCAGCTCGCAAACGGCGGCCGATTTGAACGTCGAGCTGGCCAGCCTGGAAACGGTGCTGAGGGAAAGCGACTACATCACCCTGCACACGGCGCTGACGCCGGAAACGCGCAACCTGCTCAACCGCGACGCCTTCGCCAAAATGAAGCCGGGCGTGCGCATCGTCAACTGCGCCCGCGGCGAAATGATCGACCCCGAGGCGCTCCGGGAGGCCATCCAATCCGGCCAGGTGGCCGGCGCGGCGCTGGACGTCTTCAGCCCCGAGCCGCCGGCGGCGGAGGCTCCGCTGCTGGCCCTGGATCAATTGATGGCCACGCCGCACATCGCCGGCTCGACCGAGGAGGCGCAGGAGATCGTCGGCGTGCGCATCGTCGAGCAGGTGGTCGAGTACCTGAACAGCGGCGTGGTGATCAACGCCGTCAACATGCCGGCGCTGTCTCCCGAGCAGTTCCGGGCCATCGGGCCGTACCTGGCGCTGGCCGAACGGCTGGGCAATTTCGCCTCCTACATCGCCGCGGGCAACCCCCGCGCCGTGCGCCTGACCTATTTCGGCCGCGTCGCCGAAATGAACACGCAACTGATCCGCAACGCGGGCGTGGCCGGCGTGCTCAACCGTTCGCTGTCGCAGCGGGCGAACCTGGTGAACGCCATGTCCATCGCCGCGCAACGCGGCCTGGCCACCGCCGAGCGGCACGAAAAACGCGTCGCCGCCATGGACACCATCCGGCTGGAACTGGAAACCGACGCCGGAGTGACCTCGGTCGAAGGCGCCGTGGTGCTCGACAAACCGCGGCTGATCCAGGTGGACGGCATTTACTGCGAGACGCCGCTGGCCGGCCACCTGACCTTCATGAAGAACCAGGACGTGCCGGGCGTGATCGGTCACGTGGGCACGGTGCTGGGCCGCAACGGCGTCAACATCGCCAACTTTTCGCTCGGCCGCGAGGACGCTCCGCCGAAGCCTGGCGAACCGCTGACGGCGATTGCGGTGGTGGAAACCGACGGGGCGGCGTCCGAAGCGGTGCTGGCCCAGTTGCGCGAGAACCCGGCGGTGAAGCTGGCCTGCACGGTTGAATTCAGCGCGTGACCGGCGCCGAGTGTCTGCTTCGAACGCTGTTGAACAACGGCGTCGATCTGTGCCTGATGAATCCCGGCACCAGCGAGATGCAGTTTGTCTCGGCGCTGGATGGCGTCCCGGCGATGCGCGGCGTGCTGTGCCTGTTCGAGGGGGTTTGCTCGGGCGCCGCCGACGGCTACGCCAGAATGCTGAGCCAACCCGCGGCGACGCTGCTGCATCTGGGGCCGGGGCTGGCCAACGGCCTGGCGAACTTTCACAACGCCCGCAAGGCGCACTCGCCGGTGGTGAACATTGTGGGCGAGCACTCGACGCTGCACTTGCCCTACGACGCGCCGCTGACGGCCGACACCGCCGCGTTTGCGCGCACTGTCTCGGGATGGGTCCGCGTGCTGGAGAGCGCCGCGGGGATGGGCGCCGCCGCCGCGGAGGCCGTCGCCGCGGCGCTTCAACCGCCCGGGCAGGTGGCGACGCTGATCGTTCCGGCCGACTTTTCGTGGAGCGAGGCGGGCGCGGCCGGCAGCGCGATCGAGTGGCCCGCGCCGCGGGCGCCGGATTCCGCGCGCGTTCGCGAGGCTGCGGAAATCCTGCGGGGCAGGGAACCCGCCGGGTTGATGCTGGGCGGGCGGGCGCTGCTGGCGCGCGGTCTCGCCGCGGCGGGCCGCATTCCCGCGCCCGTTTTCGCCAACCGCTACGCGCCGCGCATCGAGCGCGGCGCGGACCTGTTCGCGCCCGTGCGCCTGCCCTACTTCCCCGAGCCCGCCCAACAGGCGCTGGCCGGGTTGAAGCACCTGGTCCTGGTTGAAACGCCGCCGCCGGTTTCCTTCTTCGGCTATCCGGGGCAGCGCAGTTGTCCGGCGCCCGAGGATTGCCGGTTCCACGTGTTGGCGACGGAAAGCGAAGACGGCACGGCGGCGCTGGAGATGCTGGCCGGCCCCGCGCCGATCGCGCGGCCTCGGATCGCGCGGCCCGCATTGCCCACCGGCGCGCCGCTGACCGCCACTACTGTCGGGATTGCCATCGGCGCGCTGCTGCCGGAAGGCGTCATCCTCTCCGACGAGATGGTGTCCTCGGGCGAGCCGGTCTGGGCGCACCTGGCGGGCGCGCCGCGCCACGATCATCTGCCGGTGACCGGCGGATCGATCGGCCAGGGACTGCCGGTGGCGCTGGGCGCGGCGCTGGCCTGTCCGGATCGCAAGGTGATTGCGCTGGAGGCCGATGGCAGTGGGATGTACACGCTGCAGGCGCTGTGGAGCATGGCCCGCGAGCGCGCCGATGTCGTGGCGGTGATCTTCGCCAACCGGCGCTACCGGATTCTGGACGTCGAAATGCGCCGCACCGGCGCAACTGAAATCGGGCCGCGCGCCAACGACATGATGGACCTCCGGCGGCCGGATCTGGAATGGGTGAAGCTGGCCCAGGGGCTCGGCGTCGCGGCTTCGCGCGCGACCACGGCGGACGAATTCATCGCGCGGTTCCGGGACGCGTTGAGCGAGCGCGGGCCGCGGCTGATCGAAGCCGTGATCGAGGAGTGAAGCGCTACTTCTGGTCCTTCTCCACCAGTTCCCAGTGGCACTTGCCGCACAGGTTGCGGCAATCGGGGAACGGCCGGCCCTTCTCGAAACGGTCCGGGGTCATGCAGACGGTGCACCAGTAGATGCCGGATTCCGGGACTTCGGTCCCGATCTTGAAATGCGGTTTCACGAAGATTCTCCTTGGTCGTTGCGGGGGGCCAGCACGAAATCGGCGACCTGTTCCATGCGGTCCGCCAGGAAGTCGGGCGGCTCTTCGGCCAGCGATTCGGGCTGGAAGCCGTAGGTGACGCCGGCGCAGCGGACGTTGGCGTTGCGCGCCGTGCGCACGTCCACCGCGCTGTCGCCCACCAGCAGGGTGCGTTCGCGCGCGGCGCCGGCTTCCTCGATCAGCCTGTCGATGCCCATTGGATGCGGCTTTTTTTGTTCGAAGCTGTTGCCGCCATAGACCCGGAAGAAGTGGCTGCCCACGCCGAGCCCGTCCAGGATCGCATGGCTGATCTTCACCGGCTTGTTGGTCAGCACGGCCATGGCGACGCGCGCCTGGCGCAACCGGTCGAGCGACGCCTGAACTCCCGGATACAACCGTGTGCAATCCAGCATGTGCTCGTGATAGTAGGCCAGGAAAAACTCGAGCGCGTGCTGGACGTCGGCTTCGCTGGCCTCAACGCCCAGGACGCGGCGGATCAGCACCGGCGCGCCGTTGCCAACATACGACGACACCAGGGCGTGCTCCAGCGGCGGCAAGCCCATGTGGCCCCGGGCCGCGTTCACCGAGTGCGCCAGATCGAGCTTGGAATCGACCAGCGTGCCGTCGAGATCGAAAATAACAAGGTCCATCGGAACTTCCATCTTAGCAACCGGCCCCCCGCTCGAAAATGCGTCAGCCTGGTATGGCCCCTTTTTTTCGGGACACTCTCGAAAATCGCACCTTGCGCCCCGGGCCGTGAAGCGCGAACATCGGGAGTGTCCCAAAATAAAGGGGCCATACCAGGCTGACGCATTTTCTTGGGGGCTTTCCGCGGGTGGCTTGGCTGTACTACCTTTGGGTATTGGGACCGAGGGATGAATTGCAGCTACTCAAAGATCGCGCGGTGCTGATCACCGGCGCCGGCCGCGGCATCGGAAAGCGGCTGGCGCTGGGCTTCGCGGCTGCCGGCGCCAGGGTGGGCCTGGTGGCGCGCAGTAAGGCGGAACTGGATCTGGTCGATCTGGAAATCACTCATTCCGGCGGCGTTGCGCTGCGCATTCGGGCCGATGTGCGCGACTACGAACAGGTGAGCGCCGCTGTTGAGCGCATGAACGTCCAGTTCGGCGGCGTGGACGTTCTGCTCTGCGCGGCGGCGATTCAGGGGCCGATCGGGCCGCTTGCCGAGGCGCCGGTCAAGGCCTGGACGGAAGCCATCGAGACCAATCTGCTCGGCGTCATGCACTGTTGCCGCGCCGTCCTGCCGGAGATGATTGCGCGGCGCGCGGGCAAGATTCTGGTGCTGCTGGGCGGAGGAGCGGCGAACGCCCGCCCGAACTTTTCCGCCTACGCGACGTCGAAAACCGCGCTGGCGCGGCTGGTGGAGACCCTGGCCGAAGAGGTCCGCGACCACAACGTTCAGGTCAACTGCATGTCGCCCGGCGGCGCTTACACCCACATGACCGACAAGATCATCGAGGCCGGCGAGCGCGCCGGTTGGAGGGAACTGGAACTGGCCCAGGAGGTCCGGCTGACCGGCGGCGTGCCTGTCGAGAGGCAGGTCGGCCTGGCGCTGTTCCTGGCCTCGGAGCGTTCCAACCACATCAGCGGGAAGTTCCTCCACGTCAACGACGACTGGCGCAAACTGGAACAATCCAACATCCAGCCCGACATTTTCACCTTGCGCCGCCTGCAACGAATCTAACGTGGGGACAGGCGCGACGTTCCCCGGGTTTCCCCGCGGCCGCGCGGTCCCGATATCCCGACCGGTGGCATGGGGGCGACAGAGGGTTCGAGTGCCATACTGGGACGGGCGCTGAAATCGGCTCGGCGCAACGGCGCTTGCCGAAATTCGGAGGTACGCAAGCAGGAATGTCCGGAACAAGCGTATTGGATGGCGCTCCAAGGCCCGGCGGCACGAGCCTGGACCTCAGCGGATTCACGGGTCTCAGCCAGGACCAGGCCCGCCGGAACATCGAGCGGGACGGACCCAACGAGCTTGCCTCGCAGGAGAAGCGCGGGCTGTTCGCCATCGTGATCGAGGTGCTCCGCGAGCCGATGTTCCTGATGCTGGTGGCGGCCGGCGGCCTGTACCTGCTGATGGGCTCGCCGGGCGACGCACTGATGCTCCTCGGGTTCGTCTTCGTGGTGATGGCGATCACCATCGTCCAGGAGCGCCGCACGGAGCGCGCCTTGGACGCTCTGCGCGACCTGTCCAGCCCGCGCGCCCTGGTGATTCGGGGAGGCATCCGCAGCCGCATTGCCGGCCGCGAGGTCGCCCGCGGCGACATCCTGGTCCTTTCCGAGGGAGATCGCGTACCGGCCGACGCCATCCTCAGGCGCGCCATCAATTTGAGCGTGGACGAATCGCTGCTTACCGGAGAATCGGTCCCGGTCCGCAAGACGCCTTCGGCCGACGCGAAAGCCCTCGAACGGCCCGGCGGCGACGATCTGCCATCCGTATTCTCCGGCACTCTGGTTACCGCCGGCCAAGGCATCGCGGAAGTGGTGAGCACGGGCGGGCGCACCGAACTCGGCAAGATTGGGAAGGCCTTGCAGCAAATCCAGCCCGAGCCCACGTCGTTGCAGAAGGAGACCGGGCGGCTGGTTCGCACGCTCGCCGTGGTGGGACTGGCGGCCTGCGCCGTTGTGGTCGTCGTTTATGCCCTCATGCGAGGCGGCACGGCGCAGGTCTGGAAAGAGGGCCTGCTGGCTGGCATCGCGATGGCCATGGCCATCCTGCCGGAGGAGTTCCCGGTGGTGCTCACGATCTTCCTGGCGCTTGGGGCATGGCGGATCTCGCGCAGCCGGGTGCTTACGCGCCGCATGCCCGCCATCGAGACGCTGGGGGCGGCGACGGTTCTATGCGTGGACAAGACCGGAACGCTCACGCAGAACCAGATGACGCTCAAAAAGCTGGCTATCGGCGGCCGCACCGCCAGCCTGGGCGCCGACGCCGCCAGCTTCTCCGAGGAGTTCCATGCGTTGCTTGAGAACGCCATCCTGGCCAGCCGGCGGGACCCGTTCGATCCCATGGAACTGGCTCTCCAGGCGGCCGGCGACCGGCTGCTGATGCAGACCGAACATCTTCATCCCGACTGGTCGCTGCTGCGCGAGTACCCGCTCACGCCGCAGTTGCTGGCCGTCAGTCAGGCGTGGAAGCTCGGCGCGGGCGAAGACGTCGTCGTCGCCTGCAAGGGCGCCCCGGAGGCGGTCGCCGAGATGTGCCGGCTGTCGCCGGAGCGGCGCGCGTCGCTGGCGGACGAGGTCGCCTCGCTCGCCGGGGAGGGGCTTCGGGTGCTCGGCGTGGCCGTCGCCCGGCTGACGGCCGACAGCCTGCCCGGCGAGCACAGCCAACTCCCAGTTGAGTTTGTGGGACTGGTGGGCCTGGAGGATCCGCTCCGCGTCACGGTACCGGCCGCGGTCGCCGAGTGCCAAACGGCGGGCATCCGTATCGTAATGATCACGGGCGACTATCCCGCCACCGCGCAGAGCATCGCCCGCCAGGCCGGCCTGGCGAATCCCGAGAGGATTATCACCGGTCCCGAGCTCGAGCGTATGTCCGACCGGGAATTGGCGGAGCAGATCAAGCAGGTGCAGGTATTCGCCCGTGTCGTACCCGAGCAGAAGCTGCGCATCGTGATGGCGCTGAAGGCAAATCGGGAGATCGTCGCCATGACCGGCGACGGCGTCAACGACGCTCCGGCGCTCAAGGCCGCCCACATCGGCATCGCGATGGGTGGCCGCGGCACCGACGTCGCGCGCGAGGCGGCATCCCTGGTCCTGCTGGACGACGACTTCTCGTCCATCGTGGCGGCGGTGCGGCTGGGGCGGCGCATTTTCGACAACATCAAGAAGGCCATCGCCTTCGTCTTCGCGGTCCACGTCCCCATCGCGGGCCTCTCCATGCTGCCGGTCTTCTTCTCCGACTGGCCGCTGCTGCTGTTCCCCGTGCATATCGTCTTTCTGGAGCTGATCATCGATCCCTCCTGCTCGCTCATCTTCGAGGCCGAGGAGGCCGAGGCCAACGTGATGCAGCGTCCGCCGCGAAACGCAGGCGAACGGCTGTTCTCGCTGGCCACGGTCGGCTTGGCGGTGCTCCAGGGGCTCAGTGTGCTGGCGGCGTGCCTGGGCGTGTTCCTGTTTTCCCGCTCCAGCCAGCAGCCGGACGCGGCCCGCGCCCTGACCTTTCTCACCCTGGTGGTGTCGTTGCTGATCATTATCCTCGCTAATCGGTCGTGGACCCGCGGAATCGCCAGCATGCTGCGCGTGCCCAATTCCGCGCTCTGGTGGGTGGTCGGCGGGACGTCCGCCTTTCTGGCGCTGGTGCTTTTCGTCCCCGCGGTCCAGGGTCTGTTCCATTTTGCACCGCTTCGCGCCGGTGACATGGCGCTCAGTTTCGGGGCGGGCGTGGTCTGTCTGATGTGGTTCGAATTGCTCAAGCTCTCGAAGTGGCGCGCAGTCTGAAGGGCAACTGGACCGGCGCCGGCTTCGCGGCTTTCCCTTCTACCCCTCATAGGTCTTGCGCTCGATCTGCCGCGAACAGGACACCCCGATGCACTAACCGTACAACGTGCTTTTCCGGCAGCCAATCGCGCAGCGAGGCGGCAGCCGCAGAATCTGATCCAGATCGTCGGAGCGGGGCGCGGCGCGGGGCGTGGGCGCGGGGAGGGGCGGG
>JAUYBU010000364.1 GCA_030693045.1 Bryobacterales bacterium
GGAGGGCGGACGCCACACGCCGTTCTTCAATGGTTACCGGCCGCAGTTTTACTTCCGGACGACGGACGTGACGGGCGTGGTGAAGATGCCCGAGGGCACCGAGATGGTGATGCCCGGCGACAACGTGAACCTGGAAATCGAGCTGATCACGCCGGTGGCGATGGACTTAGGGTTGCGGTTTGCGATCCGCGAAGGCGGCCGCACGGTCGGCGCCGGAACGGTAACCGAGATTATAGCGTAGGGGCCGGGGCGCCCGCGCTGAGTGGGCCGACCCCGTCCTTACCAGGGAGCTTTCCGGAATGGCGCGTGAGATCATTACTTTGCAGTGCACCGAGTGTAAGAATCGGAACTACACCACGACCAAGAACAAGAAGACCACGACCGAGCGGCTGGAGATGAAAAAATACTGCCCGTCGTGCCGCAAGCACCAGGCGCACAAGGAAATCAAGTAGGATTAAAGTGTAGGGGCGAGGGACGGGACGTATCTCGCCCCTGCGTGCAGGGGCGTAGGTTTAACGGCAGACCAGCGGTCTCCAAAACCGCGAGTGGGGGTTCGAATCCCTCCGCCCCTGCCATCCTTGCTCCAGGCGGAAGAACCCGGCCGGAAGCGGCCTGGGATGGAGTGACGTGGACGTGACCATGGAATCGGAAAGCATAGGCGCAAGGCTCGGCCGGTGGCCGGTTGCGGTGAAGGACTACGTGGGCGAGCTCCAGATGGAGATGCGCCGGGTCAGTTGGCCGAGTTGGAAGCAAGTCCGCTCCACCACCATGGTGGTCATCGCGGCCGTATTCGCCTTCGCGGCCTATTTCTATATCGTCGATCTGATTTTCGGTCGGGCGATCACAAAAGTGTTTACCGTGCTCAGTAAGTAGGGGGCAGCCATGGCTGACCAGGACAACGTCGAGGAGCAACGAGAACAGGTTGGGCAGGCGCTCATGAGCGAGGCTCCGGTTGTGGAGCCGGCCGTCGAAGAGCCGGCGGCCGAGGTATCGGCGGCCGAAGATCCGATGGCCGAGGCGCGGGTGACCGAAGAGCCGGCTGCCGAGGCGCGGGTGGCCGAAGAGTTGGCCACCGAAGTTCCGGCGGCCGAAGTATCGGTGACCGAGGTGTCGGTGACCGAAGTTCCGGCGGCCGAGGTATCGGCGGCCGAAGAGCCGGCGGCCGAGGTTCCGGCGGTCGACGAAACGGCCGTGGACCAGGCCGTGTCAGCCGCTGAAATCGATGCGGCGGGCGAAGTTTCCACGAAGAATTGGTACATCATCCACACCTATTCCGGTTTCGAGCAGAAGGTCGCCGATTCGCTGGTCAGCCGCGCGCAGGCGTTCGGCTATGCGGACAAGATCGGGCAGGTGTTGATCCCCACCGAGGAAGTGGTCGAGTTGCGGGGCGGCAAGAAGGTGACCAGCCGCCGTCTGTTGTACCCCGGCTACGTGCTGGTGGAAATCGAGATGAGCGACGAACTCTGGCACGCGGTCAAGGCCACGCCGCGGGTGACCGGATTTGTGGGCGGGGGCACCGCGCCGGTGCCGCTGAGCCCCGGCGAGGTCAGCCAGATTTTGAACCGGCAGGCGACCTCGACCGAGCGTCCTCGCCCGAAGCTTTCGTTCGAGAAGAGCGAAACCGTGCGCATCGTCGAAGGGCCGTTCGCCAACTTCTCCGGCAAGGTGGACGAGGTGAACTCCGATCGCAACACATTGCGCGTGCTGGTTACGATTTTCGGCCGCGCCACGCCGGTGGAACTGGATTTTCTGCAGGTAGAAAAGATTTAGCCGCTCACGGCGCCGCCCGAGGGCGGCAGGCCGGGCGCACGAGGTTTTTGAATGGCGAAGAAAGTTACAGCGCAAGTCAAGCTACAGATCCCGGCGGGGAAAGCCACGCCCGCGCCGCCGGTGGGAACGGCGCTGGGTCCGCAGGGCGTCAACATCATGGAGTTCTGCAAGGCGTTCAACGCCAAGACGTCGGCCAAGGATCAGGAAGGCCTGATCATTCCGGTGGTGATCACGATCTTTTCGGATCGCTCGTTCACCTTCATCACCAAGACGCCGCCGGTTCCGGTGCTGATCAAGCGCGCGGGGAACCTGGCGAAGGGGTCGGCGGAGCCGAACAAGAACAAGGTCGGGCAGATCACCGAAAAGCAGGTCGAGGAGATCGCCAAGATCAAGATGCCCGACCTGAACTGCTTCACGCTGGAAGCCGCGGTCAAGTGTGTAAGGGGCACGGCCGTGAGCATGGGAGTGGAAGTGGTTTAGTTTCGCGCGACAGGCTACGTAACCTCGGAACTCGGATCGCCGGCGGCTGCGACTTCGGCGAGTTGGAGTTTCGAGGTTACGTAGCCTGTCCCCGAAATTATGCTATGCTGGAAGGAACTGCTCTTAAGTTCTGCGCAATTTTGGGAGGCGATGGCCCGGGAGCGGGCCGGAGCCGTTTGGACCAGTGAGGAACAATGGCACAGAAACCCGGAAAGAAATATACCGCCGCCGCAAACCAGGTTGAGGCGCGGCCGTATTCCCTGGAAGAGGCGGTCCCTCTCGTCCAGAAGGTGAAATTCACGAAATTCGACGAGACCGTGGAACTGCACATGCGGCTGGGCGTGGATCCGAAGCACGCCGACCAGATGGTGCGCGGCACGGTGTTGCTGCCGAACGGTCTGGGCAAGTCCAAGCGCGTGCTGGTCATCGCTTCCGGCGAGAAGATCCGGGAGGCCGAGGAGGCGGGCGCCGATTTCGTGGGCGGGGACGACATGGTGGAGAAGATCCAGAAGCAGAACTGGCTGGACTACGACGCCGTCATCGCCACCCCGGACATGATGCGGCAGGTCGGCCGGCTGGGCAAGATTCTGGGCCCGCGCGGCCTGATGCCGAACCCGAAGACCGGAACCGTGACCATGGATGTCAGCCGGGCGGTTCGCGAAATCAAGGCCGGCAAGGTGGAATTCCGGGTCGACAAGACCGGCGTGGTTCACGCGCCCGTCGGCAAGGTGGGCTTTGCCACGGACAAGCTGCTGGAGAACGCCAGCAGCGTGATCCAGGCCGTGATCAAGGCGAAGCCGGCGGTGGCCAAGGGCAAGTATGTGCGCAGCGCGACGATCTGCTCCACCATGGGGCCGGGCATCTCGCTGGACGTCACGAACATGAACGCCAAGACGGTGTAGTTTCCGCGCCGGAGTCAAACCATGAAAAAGAAGGCAGACAAAATCAAGGACGTCGAAGCGCTGCGGAAGGAACTGGCGGACGCCCAGAACGTATTCGTGGCCGGTTTCGAGAAGCTGAAGGTGACCCAGGACTTCGAGCTGCGCAAGACCGTTCGCGCGGCGGGCGGCCGGTACCGGGTCATCAAGAACAACCTGGCGGAAAAGGCATCCGAAGATACGGCGGCGGGGAGCCTGTTGAAGGGCCTGGCCGGAATGACTTCGATCGCATACACCAAGGGCGATCCGGTGGCGCTGGCCAGGGCGCTCACCGCGTATGCCAAAATCAACCCGAGTTTTACCTTCAAGGCCGGCCTGGTGGAAGGGCGCGTCATCGATGTGCG
>JAUYBU010000394.1 GCA_030693045.1 Bryobacterales bacterium
GTTGCTCGAGCAACCCCAGCGCCGCCGCAACCTGGTTTGCCAGATGCTGCGCCGCGGCGCGCTCGTCGGCCGAAAACTCGCGCGGGCGGCTGGCGTGGGTGGCCTCGATCACACCCGCCACTTCGCCCTTACGAACCATCGGAACGAACATCACCGACCGCGCCGAGCCGTTCTCGCCCGGCGCGGGACGCACGGGACTGCGGCCCAGGTCGGGGATCGCCAGCAACGTGCGGTTGCGGAACGAAAGCGCGGGGCCCGAGTCCGGGCTGGAATCCAATGGAATCGAGATCCGAGGCTCGCCCGGAGCCGACCCAACCAGGTTCAGCGTGCGCTCGGCCCGGTCGAAGAAGTACACCCGGACGCCGGTGACGCGCAGAATCCTGGGCAGGGCGGCGGTGAGCCGCTCGACGATCTCGCCAGGGGAGGCGGCGGCCGTGATTTCCTCGGCCAGCGCGTGCATCGCCCGCATGGTTTTCCGCTGTGCGGCCATGCGCCGCTCGCGCAGCCACCAGACGATCAGCGCCCCGGCCATGGCGGCCAGCGCTATCGCCAGCGTCTCAATGGGGATCACGTCTTCCGCAGCCATGGCTCCAGTCCCGGGTCCAGAAAGTCGTTCACCAACAAATCGGCGTCGGGCAACTCGACTCGAGCCGTGTTCACCGCCACCACGCGAGCCCCGCAAGCCCGCGCCGCCGCCAGACCGGCCGGAGAGTCTTCGAAGATGACGCACTCCGCGGGCCGCGCGCCCAGCAATTCCGTCGCGCGCAGATAGATCTCCGGGTCCGGCTTCGGCCGCCTCACCTGGCGGGGGTCCACCAGGACGTCAAAGTGACCGCGAAGCCCGGAGCCTTCGAGCACAAACTCGATATTGGCCAGCTCGGCATTGGAGGCCACGCCCTTGGGCACATGCGCGTGGCGTTCCAGAAACGCCGCCACGCCCGGCACCATGGACTCGGCCAGCCGCGGCGCCATGAGTTCCCGGTACAGACGCTCCTTGGCCGCCCCGTGCCCGAAAACCTGGTCCTGGGTGAGCGAGCCGCCGAACAGCTCCCGGACGATTTCGTCGTTGTGCTTGCCGTGCATGCGCTCCGCCAGCCGGTCGCTGGGAATGCCCAGGCGCTCGAGATAGATCAACCAGCACTGTGTGTGCAAGGGCATCGAGTCGACGATGACGCCGTCCAGATCGAAAATGAAAACACGCATTCCCAAACCCACAGACTAGCGCGAAAGCCCGGCCTCGCGCGCGACCGCTCCCTTACGGTCGCGGCTCGGAAGCCCGCCACGGAACCGCAACAAGTTACTGAGCCGCGACCGTCAGGGAGCGGTCGTTCGGCGAATTCTGCAATTGGCCCGGTCCCCGGTTTCCAGATTAGTATGGGGGGTTGGAGCTACTCTGCAACTCATGAGCGACGTGTTCGAGGAACTGGTCCGCCTGCGGCGCGCGGGGCAAAAGTGCGCCCTGGCGACGATCATCCAGAAAACCGGTTCGGTCCCCAGTTTTCAGAGCGCCAAGCTGCTGGTGCGCGAAGACGGATCGATTCTGGGCACCATCGGCGGCGGCTGCGTCGAAGCCGACGTGTGGAGCGCGGCGCGCGAAGTCATCCAAACCGAAAAGCCGCGCCGGCTGAGTTTCAGCCTGGACAGCGAGGCCGCCTACGACAACGGCCTGATCTGCGGAGGCCAGATGGAAGTGTACGTGGAACCGGTGACGCCACAACCGCGCGCATTCATTTTCGGCGCCGGCCATATCTCGCGAAGCCTGTCGAAGATCGCCTCGACCGCCGGCTTCGCCACCCTGATCATCGACGATCGCGACTCCTTCGCCAACCGCGAGCGGTTCCCGGAAGCCGAAGCGATCCACGCCGGCGAGTACGAATCGGTGTTCCCGCTGCTGGAGGTGAACCAGTCGAGCTACCTGGTCATCGTCACGCGCGGCCATCGCGACGACATGCGCGTGCTGCGCTGGGCGGTGGGCACCCAGGCGCGCTACATCGCCATGATCGGCAGCCGCCGCAAGGTGATCGGCGTGGTTCGGGAACTGGAGCGAGAAGGTCTTCCGCGCGAGGCGTTCGAGAAGATTTTTTCGCCCATGGGACTGGAGATCGGCGCCGAGACTCCGGAAGAGATCGCCATCTCGGTGGTCGCCGAGATGATCGCCGTCCGGCGCAATGCGGCGCCCGGCTGGCGCGCCGTTTCCAAATCGGTTTTCGCAACCGAAGCCTCGCGGGCAGCGCTCAAGTGAGAATCGCCGGCGTAATCCTGGCCGCCGGCGCGTCGCGGCGCATGGGCCGGCCCAAAGCGCTGCTGGACTGGCGCGGCGTCACGGTGATCGAGCACATGGTCGGCCTGCTGGGCGCGGTCGCCAGCCCGGTGATCGTGGTCCTGGGCCATCATTCCGAGGCCATTCGCGAGCGCGGAATCCAGGCCACCCTGGTGGTCAATCCGAACCCCGAGCGCGGCATGCTGAGTTCGCTCCAGTGCGGCCTGCGCGCCGTCCCGCCGGAGGCCGACGCCGTGCTGTTCACCCCGGCCGACTATCCGGCGGTGGAGGCCGGGACCATTCGCGCGCTGGCGGCCGGAGCATCCTCGGCGCCGCTGACCATCCCGGTTTTCGAGAACCGGCGCGGCCATCCGGTGCTCATCACGCGCCCGCTGGTGGCCGAGATTCTCGCCTTGCCCGAACAGGCGCGCCCCAGCGACGTTATCCATCGCTATCTGGACCGCGCGATGATAATCCAGGTGCGGGACCGCGGCGTGGTGGAAGACATCGACGATCCGGAAACCTACCGGCGGCTCCGGCGGGAGTGCGGCGAATGAAAGCCGCGACCGTGCGCCGCGCGCTGCTGGCCCTGGTGGCCCTGGTGCTGGTGGCCGGCCTCGCGGCGCCGTTCTTTCGCGGGGACCGCTTCGCCGGGCGCATCCGTAACGCGCTCGAAGAGGGGCTCGGCCGCCGTGTCGAAATCGGTGAGGTGCGATTCAATCTGTTCACCGGCCCGGGCTTCACCCTGTCCAACGTGGTGATCCACGAAGACCCGGCCATCGGCATCGAACCGCTGGCCTACGTGACCGAGATGGACGCCCGGGTAGGCCTGTGGAGCCTGGTCACGGGCCGCCTGGAGTTCTCCACGCTGCGGTTGATCGAGCCCAGCGTCAACCTTGCCAAACCCGAGGCGGGCTCGTGGAACCTGCAGCCGCTGCTGGCGCGCGCCGCCGCCTCGGCCCGCTCGCCGGGCGCCAAGACCCCCGCCATCCAGGTTCGCAACGGCCGCTTCAATTTCAAGTTCGGCGACGTCAAAAGCGTTTTCTATCTCTCCGCCGCCGACCTCGACATCACGCCTTCGGCCGGAGCGGCCGAGTTCCGCTTCGACGGCGAACCGGCGCGAACCGACCGCGGCGCGCAGGGCTTCGGCCGGCTGAGCGGGCGCGGGCGATGGCGGCCGGCGGCCGGGCAGGAGTTCGAGGTCGATCTCAGCCTGGACCGAAGCAACGTCGGCGAGATTGCCCGCCTGTTCCACGGTCACGACGTCGGCATGCACGGACTGGTGGCGTCCCGCGCGCGCCTCACCGGACCGCTCTCCGACATCCGCGTCTCCGGACGGCTGCAACTGGAAGACGTTCACCGCTGGGACCTGATGCCCCAACGCGGCCGGGAGTGGCCGGTGGACTACCGCGGGCGCATCGACCTGGCCGCACAGACGGTGGAGTTGGAGACCGTCCCGCCGCCGGGCCAGCCAATGCCTGTGTCGGTTCGCTTCCGCGCGCTGGACTTGCTCTCCCAGCCGCGCTGGGCCGCGGTCTTCACGGTTCGCCAGTTGCCGGTGGCGGGCGTGGTCGAGGTGGCCCGCCATTTCGGCGCGGCGCTGCCCAAACAACTCAGCCTGGAAGGCAGCCTGGAGGGCGCCATCGGCTTCTCGCTCGATTCCGGGCTGCAGGGTCAGGTCCTGGTTCGAGACGTGTCCCTTTCCGCGCCCGACGCGCCGGAGCTCAAGATCGAACGGGCCCGCATCGAGGTGGATCGCGACCGGGTGCACGCCGCCCCTTTCACCGTCGAGACCGGGGCCGGCCGCGCCGCGCAGGTGGAGGCCGATTTCCGCACCGGAGCGCAGACGTTGGAGGTGCTCGTCGCCACGCGCGGCCTGGCGGCCGGCGATCTTCGCTCGGCTTCCGAGATGTTCGGCGCGCCGCCCATTCCGCTGCTGGCGGCGTGCGAGGACGGCACCTGGAAGGGATGGGTCCGCTACCGGCGCGAAGGCGCGGCCGAGGGACTGTGGACCGGCGCGGTCGAATTGCTGGGCGTAAAGTTGGCGGTGGACGGGCTGTCCGAGCCGGTCCTGCTGCGCTCGGCCAGCGCGCAGATCGACGGGGGCAAGCTGGTTCTGAGCCGGCTTCGCGCGCAGGCCGGCCAGATCGCTTTCGAGGGCGAGTACCGGCACGAGGACGGCGCGGCGCGCCCGGATCGGTTCCGCTTTTCCGTCCCGGAAGCCGGCGCCGCGGAGCTGGAGCGCGTCTTCGCTCCCACGCTGCGCCGCCAGGGTGGATTGATCGCCCGCACGCTGGGCCTGGTGCGCGCCGGCGTGCCCGACTGGCTGGCCGCGCGGCGCGCCGAGGGTTCGATCGAAATCGGCACGCTGACCGCCCAGGACCTGCGCTGGGAGAAACTGAAAGCGCGCCTGGCCTGGACCGGCCCGGCGATTGAGGTGGCCGAACTTGTGTCGGTCTGGAGCCAGGGCAAACTGAAGGCCAAGGGCTCCATCTCGCTCGCCTCGGTCTTGCCCGTCTACCGGCTCCAGGGGCGGCTGGACGGCTTCAGTTGGCGCGGCGCGGCCATCGACGTCAATGGGCGCCTGGAAACGGTGGGAAGCGGCGTCGAACTGCTGCAGAATCTCAAGTCCGCGGGAACGTTTTCGGCCGCCGACGTTCCGTTGAGCGAGGACCTCGAATGCCTGTTCACCAAGGGCCGCTATGAGATCTTCTTCCGGCGCGGCGCGCCACAGCTCAAACTGGCCTCTCTTGAAGTGGCGCTCGGCGACGAAATCTACCAGGGCCAGGGCGCCACCCTGGCCGACGGCCGCCTGGGCGTCGATCTCACCGACGGCAAAAAGTGGCTGCGGCTCACGGGCCGGCTCGCGCCCTTCCGCCTCGAGCCCGCCCCCAAGTAAAATGCGTCAGCCTGGTATGGCCCCTTTTCCCGCGTGAGCCTGCGATGAAGCCGGATGCTCGAGCCCGTGTGGTAGCACGGCGCGGCATGGCCGCAAACTGGCGGCGTGGCGAGACGGGAGCCGTGGCCCTGGTGTCGTATGCGGCGCGCCCGCACGGCGAGAGCGCGGTCCCCGGCGGGGCGAGACGTGAGCCGTATCCCTGGTGTCGCATGCGGCGCGCCCGCGCGGCGAGAGCGCGGTCCCCGGCGGGGCGAGACGTGAGCCGTATCCCTGGTGTCGCATGCGGCGCGCCCGCACGGCGAGAGCGCGGTCCCCGGCCGGGCATGTCGGGAGCCGTATCCCTGGTTGTCAGCGGAGGTAGGGCAACGGAGCGGTGAAGTGAAGACTAAGGAATTCTGGGATTTTGCCGAGAAGTCATAATGGGAATGTTCCAAATCGGGACGAATTCTTGCCGCCGGCGAGATCTTGTCACCTCCTGTTAGGCCCATCTCTATGAAAGCAGGGCAGCCCATTCTGGCACGTCAAGTGCTTTATGGACGGCGTGTTTCTTGCCGGCCCGTTGAGCTTCGGTACCGCCAGCGCCAACCCGGTTCCCCCGGCCACCGCCTCGGGCGTCGGGTTCCTTGAATTGGCACGGGGAATCGCCCCGGCCGATGGTCTGGCGGGGCGATCTACTCCAATCGGCCTGCTCCTCTCTCCACTGGGGATGCCGCCGGAGGGCGTAAACCCTCCGGCGCATACCCCGGCCACGGATTTCACATCGAGCGGCATTCGACCGGCGCGGCCGGGAACGGATGCTCCGCGGCGGGCGGACCCTCCCCCAAACACGGCAAACCCGGAAGCGGCGAGCCGCCTTGGGTGGCGCCCGTCGACGGATGCCCGCCAGTGCTCCCCTCCGCCGGTGCGGCGCTGGAGCGGACGGACCCCGCGGCAGTAGTACGGCTGGCCGGAGGGATGCCGGTTCAACCGGCGGGACGGCGGATTCCGGAAGACCGGGAGCCTGCCGGCCGCCGGCGAATGATCGACCTCGCGCCCGGGCCGCCGGCAGGCGACAGCCGCGCCGGCGCCGGCCAAGAGGCTTCTGGCTACGGGAACGTAAGAAAAGTACACCGAATGCAATCGTATCTCACAAGCACGGAACCTTCCGCCGAGGCGCGGGAACGGTTGATCATGGAGCACCTGCCGCAAGTGCGGCTGATCGCTAAACGAATCCACGAACGGCTGCCGGAATGCGTCAGCCTCGAAGATCTGATTTCAACCGGTGTGCTCGGCCTCATCGCGGCCATCGACCATTTCGACCCGAGGCTGAACGTCAAGCTCCGGACCTACGCCGAGTACCGGATTCGCGGGGCGATTCTGGACAGCTTGCGAGGCCTGGACTGGGCGCCGCGGCAACAACGCAAGCGATCCAAACAGATCGAATCGGCCATCGTGATCCTCGAGCAGCGGTGGAAGCGCAGCCCGAGCGAAGACGAGATCGCCGCCCAACTGGGACTGGCCATCGAGGAATACCGCGGGTGGCTGATCGGCATGCGTGGCATCAACCTGGGCAGCCTCGAACATGCCCCGGGCGACGAACAGGGGCGGGACCTGCTGCGCTACATCGCCGACGACGAGGAAAACTGGCCCGAGCGCGTGGTCGAGCGATCCGAACTCGAGCGGCTGCTGTCCGAAGCGATCGAAAAGATGCCCTACGTCGAGCGCACGGTCATCAGTCTCTACTACCACGAGGACCTGACGTTGCGCGAGATTGCCAAGGTCGTCAAACTGCACGAGTCGCGAATCTCGCAACTGAAATCCCAGGGCGTGCTGCGGTTGCGCTCCTACATCGAGAAGCGCTGGCCACACCGGAAAGGGGAACCGGTTCCGGTCCGGAGCGCCCCTCTCGCCTGAGGAGTGACGTTCCGGTAATGACTCCTTTCTTATCCGGCGCCCACAGCGGCGGCCGGCCAGCAGGACACGACGGGAGTCATCTCCAGCGGCGCGCCGCATCCAACGCGGGAATACGCAATCCCGGTTGCGGCGAAGCCGTAACGAGCCGCTTCGCGGCGCTCCATCCTCGGCTATCCTGGAATTGGCGGTTCACCCGCCAGGGCCATAGCGAAGGAGTCAGCTTGGGGCAAGCTGCCAGGATCCGGGGCGGGCTGGAATGGTGACACGGATCGGACGCCGGTCGGCCGCATTCGAGCAATGGCGGCTTCTGGGGTTGTTGGTGGTCTGCGTGCTCATCAACTACCTCGACCGCGGCAATCTCTCGGTCGCGGCTTCCGACATCACCAGGGATCTTTCGCTCACGCCCGCCCACATGGGCCTGCTGTTGTCCTCGTTCTACTGGACCTACGCCGTCTGCCAGTTGCTGGCCGGATGGCTGCTGGACCGCTTCGATGTCTACCGCGTTCTAGCCGCGGGTTTCTTCCTGATGTCGGCCGCCACGGCGCTCACCAGCCTGGTGAACGGCTTTGCCCTACTGCTGGCATTCCGGCTGATGGTGGGCCTGGGTGCGTCGGTGGCCTATCCGGCGTTCTCGAAAATCCTGGCCAGCGATTACCTGGAAAGCCAGCGCGGCAAGGCCAACGCTTTCATCGACGCCGGATCCAAGCTGGCGCCGGCCCTGGGAATGATCCTTGGCGGACTGATCATGGTCCGCTTCGGCTGGCGGCCGCTGTTCCTTATTCTCGGCCTCGGCGCCATGGTGTGGATTCCTTTTTGGTTCGGCTGGAGACCGCGGGCCCACCTCGCGCTGGAGACCGCCGCGCCGGTGGTCCGCCCCCCCGGCATGCTCCGCCTGCTGCGCCACCGGTCGGTGTGGGGGACCTTCTTCGGCCTGTATTCCCTGAACTCCGCCTGGTACTTCCTGATCACCTGGTTCCCGTATTACCTGATTCGCGAGCGCCATTTCTCGACCGAGCGGATGGCCGTGTTCGGCTCGCTCCCATTCTGGCTTCTGGCGGCCTCGACGACGCTCAGCGGCTGGGCGTCGGACCGCTGGATATTGCGCGGCGCCACTCCCACCCTGGTGCGCAAGACGTTCCTGATCGCCGGGATGCTGGGATGCACGCTGCTGCTGCCGGCGGCGCTGGCGCCCAACGACACGGTCTCGATGGCGCTGTTCACAATAGCCTGCTTCGCTTTCGGCATGGCCACATCCAATCACTGGGCGATCACCCAAACCATGGCCGGCCCCGCCGCCGCGGGCAAATGGACCGGGATGCAGAACGCTTTCGGCAACCTGGCCGGCGTTACCACGCCCTGGATCACGGGCGTGATCGTGGGCCGCACCCAGTCGTTCCACTGGGCGTTCGTGCTGGTGGCGGTGATGGTCATCCTGGGCGCGTGCTCCTACGGACTGGTGGTGGGACGGCTGGAGCCGATCCGTTGGGACGCGCCGGAGGCTTCAGCAAGCCTCTGAGCCAAAATGAAGGGGAGGCGGCTCGTTCAGCACCAGCCAATATAGTCCGAGCCCCTCAACCGCCTTGACCAGGTCGGGAAAGACGATCGGTTTGCACACGAAACCGTTAGCCCCGGCATCATAGCTGGCGACGATGTCCCGTTGTTCATTGCTGGAGGCCAGCACCACCACCGGCAAGCGCCGGGTGCTTTCTTGTGCCCGCAGACGGCGCAGCACCTCGATCCCGTCCATCTTCGGCAGTTTCAAGTCCAGCAGGACAATTTTCGGCACGGCCGCCTTGCCGCGGCTCCCATCCGCGCAGGCGGCAAACAGGTAATCCAGCGCCTCCTGGCCGTCGCGGGCGACCACAACCTCGGTGTGGATGGCGTTCTTCCGAAACGCCCGGACTGTCAGATCGACGTCGTCCGGATTATCTTCGACGAGTAAGACGATGTTGGTTTGGCTCATATGTGACCACCTCGGATTTTCGAACTCGGGAGACCGACTTCAATCCTCTTCACGAACTTCCGCTTCGCCGCCCGGGCTGTCGGCGAGACCATCCTGTTCCCCGGTTTGCGCTTCCCCTGCCAATGTGAAACGAATGGTCGTGCCCTGCCCCGCGGCCGATTCGGCCCACACCCGCCCGCCGTGACGCCGCACCACGCGTTGGACCGTTGCCAGCCCGATCCCGGTCCCGGGGAACTCGTGTGCCTCGTGCAGCCGCTGGAAGAGGCTGAACAACTTGCCGGCGTGCTTCATGTCGAATCCCGCGCCGTTGTCGCGCACCCTGTACACCGGCCCGCCGCCGCCGGTTTCGACGCCGAATTCGATGCGCGCGTCCTCGCGCCTGGCCGTGAACTTCCAGGCATTGCCCAGCAGATTCTCCAGCACGACGCGCAGCAGGTTCGCGTCGCCCACGGCCCTCACCCCCTCGGCGATCGCAAACTCCACCTTGCGCCCGGGATCGAGATCTTCGAGGTCGCGCGCGACCGTCCGCGCCAACTTGCTCAAATCCGCCACGCTCCTGCGCAACTCCATGCGCGCCACCCGCGACAGGCGCAGTAGGGCGTCGATGAGATGTCCCATGTAGCGCGCCGCGGACCGGATCCGTTCCAGGTGGCGCCGTCCGGCCTCGTCCAGACGCTCGGAGCAGTCTTCCTCCAGCGCCTGGCTGAAGCCGTCGATGGCGCGCAGGGGCGCGCGCAGGTCGTGGGAAACCGAGTAGCTGAAGGCTTCCAGTTCCCGATTAGCCGCCACCAGCGCCGCTTCCGCCTGCTTGCGTTCCGTGACATCGTGCGCCACCGCGTAGATGAGCTGTTCCTCGGCGTCCGGGGCCGTGTTCCACAGCAGCCAGCGGTGGGAGCCATCCTTGGCCAGGTATCGAATCTCGAAGTGGACGATTTCGCCGGCTGCCAGCCTCCGCGTCGCAACCAGCGCCATCTCGCGATCGTCCGGGTGAACGAATTCCCGAAACGGCTTGGACTTGAGCTCCTGGATGGTATAGCCCAGCGTTCGCTCCCAGCTTGGGTTCAGTTGCCGGAAGTAGCCGTCCAGGCCCGCGATCGACAGCAGGCCCGGCGAAAGGGTGAAAAAACGGTTGCGCATCACCTCCGCTTCCAGCCGTTCCCGTTGCCGCTTCAATTCGACGAACACCGTCACCTTGGCGCGCAGGATCTCGGGCACGATCGGGGTATAGATGTAGTCCACCGCCCCCAGCGAGCAGCCCCGCGCCAGGTGGGTCTCGCTGCAGTCGGCCGGGAAAGCGAAAATGACGGGCGGACGCGCCGCCGTCTCGAACCCATCCATGCCCGGCATCCGCGCGTCCGCGACGACCACCGCGAAATCATGGTCCAGGAGCGCCCGCGACGCCTCTTCCCCCGAATGAGCCTTCACCAGATTCCGGTCCAGGCTGGAGAGGACATTCTCCAACTCCCGCAGTCTGTTTTCGTCCTGGTCCACCAGGAGTATGTTGACTATTTCTTCGGGTTGCATGGGTTCACCTCGCCGGGGAAGCCCGGGGTAACGCACCCACGAGAACGCCTTACCCCAGATGGTAGTGCCTGTTTCCCGGCGCTCCTCTCCGGAAAACAACACGCCCGGCAGATCGGCCGGCCGGAGGGGAAGCTCAAGGCAAGGAGGGTAGCGGTTCAGAGCGCGACGGCGCCGGCGGTGTCGGGCTGGCGGGCGAGCCTTTTGCCCAGCGCCTCCAGGGTTCCCGCCGTGACCCCGTCCGGATGCAGGACCACCAGCGGCGCGCCCTTGTGCAAGGGGTTGGCGCACAGTTCCATGTCGTGCGGAATCATTCCGAGAATCTCGCACTTCACCTGGGCGCGGATCTCGCTTTGAGACAGGATGGTAGCCAGAGGCGTGCGGTTGACAATCACCGCGCCGATGTCGGATTCGCCGCGGGTCCAGGATCTCAGCAGCTCGGCCGCCATCCCGCCCGCGGCCACGCAAATGGCCTCCCGATCGACCAGCAGGGCCAGAGCGTCGCAGTGAGAAGCGGCGATTCGGGCCGCCGGAAAGGAAAGCGGGGGCAGATCCAGGATCACGTAGTCGGCCTGCTGCCGGAGGGCCTGGAACAGGGCCTCGGCCTGTTCCGGCTGGATCGTGCCGGGATCGTCGCCGGGCTGCGGGCCGAACAGCACTTGAACGCCGAACGGCAGATCCACCAGGCGCGAGGTTAATTCCCGGCCGTCGATTGCGCCGGCATCCAGGCGGAACAGGCTTGGCCAGCCCGGGGCGGGCGTCCGCAGAAGCTGCAACCGGAAGCCCGCGCAGCCGGGCGCCAGTTCGACTGCGATGACCCGTCCATGGCTCCGGGCCAGGGCGGCGGCCACATTCAGGGCCACCGTGGTGACGCCGATGCCGCCCTTTGCGCCGGCAAAACCCAGGACCCTCCCTTTTCGCGCCTCCGGCGCCGCGGCCGGGCGTCCGGCGTGAGCCTTGTTCCGCTCAATGGCGCACTGGATCGCGCGTTCCAGCGCCCAGGCGCTGAGCTGGCGCTTCAGCAAATAATCCTGCGCACCCTCGCTCACGGCCCTCAGCGCGAGAGCCTCTTCCTCGGCCGCGGCCAGGACCACAATGGGCGCCTCCGGCTGACGGTGGCGAATTGCGGCGAAGGTGTCGAAGCCCGCGCAATCGACCAGCGTGAGGTCCAGCAGCACCACCTCGGCGCCGGTATCCTCGAGGTGTTTGAGACCGGCCGCCAGCCGGTCCAGCCACACCACCTCGAGGGAGTCGATTTTGGCCTCCCACAGCAACTGGCGCACGGTGCGGGCATCCGCCGGATTGCCTTCCAGCAGCAGAACCCTCAACCGGCGCCCGCTCACGGGGCGGCCTCCGCAACCACTCGATGGCCGCTGCCGGCGGCCAGCGCCGCTTCGGAAATCGTGAAGTAGAACGTGAGGCCCTTTCCGGGTTCCGACTCCACCCAGACCCGCCCGCCGTGCCGCTCGACAATCCTCTTCACCACAGCCAGGCCAACGCCCGCGCCGGGGCGCTCGGTTCGGGTGTGGAGGCGCTGAAAGAGCTGGAAGATCCGCGCGGCATACTGGGGATCCAGGCCGATCCCGTTGTCCTGCACCGCGAACACCCACTCGTTTCCGCTTTGTTCGACCCGCACCACCACCCGGGGCGCGTCGGCGGAGCGGAACTTCAGGGCGTTGGCGATCAGGTTGTGAAACACGATGCGGATCTGAGAGGCATCCGCCAGGACCACCGGCAAGCTCTGGTGGCTGATCACCGCGGCGCTTTCGTCGATGCTCTTGCGCAGACCGGAGATTGCCTCCGCCAGCGCGTCCTCGCAGGCGGTTGGCTGGAACCCGGCGCCGGTGGTGGTGACCCGCGCGTACTCCAGCAGACCGTCAATCCGCTCCTGCATCTGGTCCACGCCTTCCAGGGCCGACGCCATCAGGTCGTCGGCCTCGGCGTCGAGCCTGCCCTTGGTGCGCTGGGCCAGCAGTTGGACGTATCCGGCGATCAACCGGACCGGCTCCCGGAAATCGTGCGAAGCCATGTAGGCAAACTGCTGGAGTTCGGCTCTGGCGCCGGCGAGTTCCTGGTTCAGTTGGCGCAAAGCGCCATCCTGCCCGCTCTTGCGGCCCGCCGAGGTCCCCTCGAGCAGGGCGCGAAGCTGTTCGCCGGCCACGGTGGCGCCGCCTTCAGGCCGCGTGGCATCACCGTCCGGCCCTCGCGTCCCCTGTCTTCCAAAAAGGGAAAACCATCGCGACTTGGCTTCCAGCGGTTGGATACCTGCCAGCCGGGCGGCGAAACCTGCGAACTTCTCGCCCAGCGCACTTCCGGCCGGCGCCAGTTTCCCGTGGGCATAGGAAGTCGCCAGATCGTCGGAAGCGTCCGGCAGAGCCGCCTCGACGGGCAGCTTGAGAAGCCGCTCGATGTCCTTAAGCGTCAGTTGCGCGCGCCCCGTGGTTCGATTCACCACCAGGTGGATGCGCTCGGGCGGATAACTGCTTTCGGCCAGGGCTTCGACAATCTGCCGGGACCGGGCCAGCGCCAGCACATCCGGCGTGGTGACCAGGAAGGCGGAGTCCAGGTGGTCGAGCAGGCTCAGCGAGTAGTCGGAGAGACCGCGGCCCAGGTCCACCACCGTCCAGGGGTAATTCAGCCGGGCGAATTTCAGCACTTGCGCCAGCCGCTCGGGCCGCGGGAGCATCCGGCCGGCCAGGGTGGCGGGCGCCGCGAGAATGTCCAGGTTTGGCGCGACGCTGGAGATGATCGACCGCCAGGAACTCAAGTCCAGGCCGTCCAGCATGTCGACCGCATCCAGCACCGAGTGCGGCGAGGTGGACTTCATGAGGAAGCCGGCCGCGCCGGCGACCAGGTCGAAATCCGCCAGCAGCGTTGGGCTGCCGGTTAGCCGGCCCAGTTCGGCCGCCACGTGGCAGGCCAGGGTGGTGACGCCGCAGCCCCCTTTGGCGCCGAGAAAGCCGATCACTTTGTGCGGCGCCGCCCCCGACTTGGCGGCCAGCCCCTCGCTCCGCGCACAGGCGTGGCGGATCGCGCGGACAAGCTGGTTTCCATCGAACTTCCCCTTGACCAGATAGTCCTGCGCCCCGCTTTCGAGCGCCCGGATCGCCATGCCTTCGTCATCCAGGCCGGTCATTACGACAATCGGCACGCCCGGAGCCGCCTGACGTCCCTGGGCCAGGGTGTTGAGTCCCTGAGAGTCCGGCAGGGACAGGTCCAGAAGGATTACATCGAACTTCTCGCGCGCGAGCCAGTTCACCGCGTCGGCCATGCGGCTGACGTGGCCCAGCTCGATTTGGGGATCGCTCACTTCCGCCAAGGCCGCCTTCAGCAGCCGATGGTCCCCTTCGTTATCTTCGACCAACAGAGCGCGGGTTTTGTCGCTCATCTAGGTGACCTTATCGGCGGGCGCGGCGGTTTCAATAAAAATAATCGCGGCGGATGCCGGCCGGTTGCCAGCCGCGGTTGCGATTAAAGTAAGAACGCCGGACCGGCGTCCGATAAGTCTCACAGGTGGTTCGGGCGGATCCGTTGGGGATTGCGTCGCCCGCACGTTGCCGCCGCCCGAGCTAAGGAGCCTGCTACTCATGTCCTTTTCTGGCCCGGTAATCCCGGACGGGGACAAAACCCCGATCCGGGTTCTGGTTCTCGACGACTGTCCAGCCGATGCCGCCCTGTGTCTGCGGGAACTCGAAAAAGCCGGGTTCGAGGTTTCGGCGGACATCGTCCCAACCCTGCTCGATGTGGCCGCGTGCGTGCGATCGGGAGTTTACGACATCCTGCTGGCCGACTACAAATTGTCTCAGGGGACCGGCATGGATGCGCTCCCGATTCTTAAAGGAGAGCCGGACGACGTCCCCTTGATTCTGGTCACGGGTGCGCTGGGCGAGGAAGAAGCGGTGGAGTGCGTCAGGCAGGGCGCCACCGACTTCGTCCTGAAGCACCACCTGTCCCGGCTGGTCCCGGTGGTGCGGCGCGCGCTGGCCGAACGGCGGCTGCGCGAAGCCGATAAACGCGGCCGGGAGGCGCTGGCGCGCCTGGCGGCGATCGTCGAGTCCTCCCCCGACGCGATCGTCGGGTCGAGCCTGGATGGGACCGTGACGAGCTGGAACACGGGCGCCGAGAGGATGTACGGCTACACCCCGGAAGAGGCGCTGGGCTGCCCGATGTCGCTGATCATCCCGCCCGACCGCCGCCACGAGAGGCCGGTCCTGCTGGGCCAGCCCGAGCGCCGGCAAAGCGTCCGCTACGGCGAGACGGTCCGGTTGAACCGAAACGGCGGACGCATTCCGGTGCTGGTGGCCATATCCCCGGTGAAGAACGCCGCCGGTCAGACGCTGGGCGTCTCCGAGATCGCGCACGACATCAGCAGCCTCAAGCGCATGGAGGACCAACTCCGCGGCCGCAACCGGCAACTGGAGGAGCAGAACCGCCTGGTGCGGGAGGCCGACCGGGCCAAGAGCCAGTTTCTGGCCAACATGTCCCACGAGTTGCGCACTCCGCTGAACAGCATCATCGGGTTTGCCGAATTGCTCTACGACGGCAAGCTGGGAGCGGTCTCGGACCCGCACAAGGAATACCTGGGCGACATACTCCAGAGTTCCCAACAGCTTCTCCATCTGGTCAACGACGTGCTCGATTTGGCCAAGGTGGAAACCGGAAAGATCGAATTCCTCCCCGAGCCGGTGGCGCTGGAGAGGCTCTTTCACGAGGTCGCCTGGGCGCTCCAGGCGGTCGCTTTGAAAAAGAACATCCGGATCGAGATGGACGTCGCCCCCGGCATCGGCCGGGTGGTTATGGATGCGGCCAGGTTCAAACAGGTCCTCTATAACTATCTCTCGAACGCTCTGAAATTCACGCCCGAAGGCGGGCGGGTGGCGTTGAGGGGCAGGCTGGAACCGCCGGACCACTTCCGGCTGGAAGTGGAGGACACCGGGATCGGCATACCGGCCGGCGACGTCGGACGGCTGTTCGTCGAGTTCCGGCAACTGGAAAACGGCGCGGCGAAACGCTACGAGGGAAGCGGTCTGGGGCTGGCCCTGACCAAGCGCATCGTCGAGGCCCAGGGCGGCCACGTGGGGGTGCGCAGCACACCCGGGCAGGGGAGCACTTTCTACGCCGTTCTTCCCCGTGTGTATCAGGAGAACCCCGGCGCGCCGGATGCCGGGACCCGAACCGCCCCGGCCGTCGCGAGCGACTCGGCCCGGCCGGTGGGAATGGAGCGCGAACCGACGCCCGAAACGGGCGCCCAAAGCTGATTCGGAACCGGCGTCGCGGGCGACGCAGGGTGCGAAAACTATGGCCAACGAACCAATCCTAGTTGTAGACGACAACCCACTCAACCTGAAACTCGCCCGCCTGCTGCTGGCCACCGAAAACTACGAGGTGCGCACGGCCGAGCATGCCGCGGCGGCTTTAACAGTCCTGGAGACCTTTCATCCTCGCCTGATTCTGATGGACATCCAATTGCCAGGCATGGACGGCCTGGAGTTGACCCGGCGGCTGAGGGCCGACCCGTCGCTGGACGCGGTCGTCATCCTGGCCCTGACGGCCTATGCCATGGAGACGGATGAACAAAAGGCCCTGGACGCGGGTTGCGACGGCTACATCGCCAAACCGCTGGACACCCGCAGCCTGCCGGATGTGGTTCGGACCTATCTCGATCGTCAGGCCAACCAGCCCCGTCAGAGGTGCCCGACGGATACCCAATAACATTCCGTGGCACAGCCGGAGGGCCGTGCAGCGGGACTGGCCCGGCCGGAGGGGCTCCACCTGGGCTCAAATGATTCCCAATGTCTCGATGATGGCTTCCAGATCGGCACGCCGCACGCGAACCGCGGCGCGCATCCGGGCGGGGCTGGCGCGCTCGTCGAAAGCCTGAAATAGGGCCATTTTCGCGATCCCGTAGCGCTCGCTCGACCGCAGCGTGACTTCGTGCGCGCGCTCCCACTCCTGGATCACGTCGTCGGGCAGAACCACCCGGACGGCCAGCGGTGCTTCGCGCCCGGAGGTGACCTGGAAGAGATACTCGGTTTCTCCGGCGCGCTGGCGGTGTCCTTCGAAAACGTACTGGTACACGTAACCGCTCCGGGAGGACCAGGTCTTCGGGCGGCGAACCGGCGGCGCGCCCGTCACGGGCGCGGGCTGGCGGCGCCGCAGG
>JAUYBU010000411.1 GCA_030693045.1 Bryobacterales bacterium
GGCGGCGCTTGTAACACATGCCCTTGGCCAGATGGATCTTGCCGATCACGCCCTCCCTCAGCAATTGCATGGCGTGGATCTTGTGCTTGAGGCTGCGGCCCTGCGAGCCCACCTGGACCATTCGCTTGTACTTGCGCGCGGCCTCGACCATCTTCCCGCCTTCCCAGATGTTGTGGCAGGCCGGCTTTTCCGCGTAGACGTCCTTGCCCGCCTGGCAGGCCCAGATGGCGCCCAGCGCGTGCCAGTGGTTGGGCGTGGCGAACGACACCACGTCGACGTCCTTGTCGGCGAACAATTGCCGCATGTCGCCGTAGATCTTGGGCTTTTGGCCCTGAGCCTTTTCGACGCGCGCCTGGCCGCGCTCCTGCGCTTCCTGGTTGACGTCGCACAGGGCGGAGACGCGCAAGTTGGGCTGCTTCACCCAATGGTTCATGTGGTCCGTGCCGCGCCCGCCCAGGCCGACCACGGCCAGATTGACGCGATCGTTGGCGCCCAGGATCGGCCGCGCCTGAGTGGCGATGGCCGCGGCGGCGGTGGAAAGGAAAGCTCTCCGGTTCGGGATATCCATATCAGCTCCTCGAGTTCTTGGGTGCTACGAGCGCTACGCCAGGCCGGTCTTCTTCAGCAGTTCCCTGGTGTACAGCAAGTCTGTACGCATGGTGGCGATCAGCGCCGGTTTGTCGATAGTGACTTTCTTCTGGCCGGTGTCGGCGCCGCCGAGCGGGTACTCGTAGTGGATCTGTAGCGGGCCGTTGAAGTTCGCTTCTTTGATCAGCGCGAAGAACTTCGGAAGGTTGACCATTCCAGTGCCCAGCGGGCACCACTGCGGACGCCACTCGCCGTTCTTGGCCTTGGTCCAGAGGAAGTCCTTCAGCGCGACGCCTTTCATCATCGGGGCCACCAGGCGCGTGCTGAGCAGCCAGCCGCCGAAGCCGCCCTCGACGGTGGCGTGTCCAATATCGTAGTTATAACCCAGCCACGGCGAGCCAGCTTCCTGGAACAGCGTGTACAGGTCCCATTGCGGCGCGCCCACCTGGTTGATGCCGGAATGGGTGTGGTACATGCCGTGCATTTTGTAGCGCGCGCTTAGCGCCCCGAGTTCGCGCGTGGCGGCGACGAAACCGCGCAACTGCTCCATGGGGTGCCCGCCGTCCTTGTACCTGAGCCCGCCCCAGCGGTAATGGTGGATGCCCAGCCCGCTGGCGGTCTTGAGAACCGCTTCGGCATGGGGCGTCCGGGCATCGGCGATGTCGGTGGTGATCATGGCCAATTCGAGCCCCGCCTGGCGGACGATCTCGGCCACTTTGGGCAGGTCTTCGGTGACGCGCTCGGGGAGCACGTGGCCTCCCTTGCGCACGGTCAGGTCGATCGCGTCGAAACCGATCTCCTTGGCGACGGCGGCCATCTCCTTCCACTCGGCCCAGTGGAGATGCTTCGAGAAAATCGAGATTTTCAGCCCGGGGCCGGATTGCGCCGGGAGGGCTGTGGGAGCGGCCGCCGCGGCGGCCAGGAATGCTCTGCGGGAAAAGGATTGCGGTTGCATTGTAGTGGGGTCCAATTGCTGAGAGTAGCAGGCGCGGAGGAGTTTGGGAATAGGGTAAGGTGGAGAATCGATGCCATCCTCGAAAACTGGCAGCCGGCTGGCGGCGTTGGGAGCGGCCGTGTTGTTCTCCACCGGCGGCGCGGCCATCAAGGCCACCACGCTCACAAGCTGGCAGGTGGCGGGCTTTCGCTCGGGGGTCGCGGCGATCGCGTTGCTGGCGCTGGCGCCGGCGGCGCGGCGCAACTGGACCTGGCGCGTGCCGCTGGCCGGCGTGGCTTACGCCGCGACGCTGATCACCTTCGTCCTGGCCAACAAGCTGACCACCGCGGCGAACGCCATCTTTCTCCAAGGCGCCGGGCCGCTGTACTTGCTCCTGCTCGGCCCGCTGCTGCTCAAGGAGCGCGTGGCGCGGCGCGACTTGGGAGTGGCGACGCTGATGGGGGTGGGCATGGCGCTGGTGCTTTTCAGCGGGCAACCGAGCCTGGCGACGGCGCCCGACCCGGTGCGCGGAAACCTGCTGGGCGTCGCGACGGGCATGGCCTGGGCCTTCACCCTGCTCTCGCTGCGCTGGCTGGGGAGCGATCGTCCCGGCGGCGGCGCGGCCATGGCGGCCGTGGTCGCGGGCAATGTCATCGCCTGCCTGGCGGCCCTGCCGCGGGCGCTCCCGGTGGCCGCCTCCACCACCACCGACTGGCTGGTGATCGGCTACCTGGGCCTCTTTCAGGTCGGCCTGGCGTACGTGCTGCTGACCTTCGCGGTCAAGCACCTCACGGCGCTCGAAACCTCGCTCCTGATCCTGGCCGAGCCGGCGCTGAGCCCCGTCTGGACCATGCTGGTTCACGGCGAACGCCCCGCCCCCTGGGCCATCCTGGGGGGTGTGCTGATTCTGACGGCCACTCTCTTTCCAGGTAGGGACAGAGGCACCCTCAGCGCTATGAGGGAATAGGCCGGAGATACGTGTACTCCCCGCGCGGAAGAGGGCGCTTCTGTCCCTATCTGCGAGCTTCCAGGTGCTCCTTGATCCACTCGGCCCAGCGGCGATTGATGTCCCGCTGGTGGATCGGGTCGCTCGGCATGTGCCCGCTCACCGGGTAGGCGATGAACTTTGTCTTCACGCCGTTGTCCCGCAGCACGTGGTAGAGCATGTAGGACTCCGTGATCGGCACCCGCTGGTCGCCCGTGTCGCAGAGGATCAGCGTGGGCGCCTTGATTCTCGATGCGTAGGTGATCGGGGCCTGTTCGCGGTAGGCCTGCAGCCGCTTCGGATCGGTAAAGGGTGAGCCGCCGTAGTAGGTCGCAACGATTGAGTGGATGTCGCTGAACGCATATTGGTCGACGTGATCGGTTACCGCCGCGCCCGCCACGCCGGCGCGCCAGCGGTCCGGGTAGTTCCCCAGCAGCCACGTCGTCATGTAGCCTCCGTAGGACCAGCCTGAAACCGCCATCTTGTTCGGGTCCGCGATGCCCTTCTTGATCAGCAGGTCGACGCCCGACATCACGTCGCGCCCCGGTCCGGCGCCAGCGTCGTTCCAGATCGCCGCCTGAAATGCATTGCCGAGATTGCTGCTGCCCCGGTAGTTTGGTTCGAAAACGACCCAGCCGTGCGAAGCCAGCCACTGGGGCCGCGGCCAGAAGCCAAGGGTAGAAGCCCCGCGTGGCCCACCGTGGATCTCAAGGACCAACGGATACGGCTTGCCGGGCTGATACCCCGGCGGGTACGTGACAATGCCGTCCACGTCGAAGTTATCGGGCCCGCGCCAGCGGATCGACTCCTGCTTGCCCAATTCCAAGGCCGCGATTTCGGCGTTGAAGTCAGTCAGGCGTTGTGGAGGAGAGTCGGGTGTCTCCTTGTAATAAAGCTCGAACGGACGATCGGGTTCGTTCGCCACCAACGCCAGTCTTCCGCTTTTCGAAACGCGGACACCGAAGTTGCCGAGCCGTCCGGTATCGAGCCGGCGTGGGGGACCATCCAGCGGTTGCAGCCACATCACGTTACTCGTCCCCTGCTGGGTGAAGACAAACAGCGATTTGCTGTCAGGGGCCCATTGGGCCCATGCGCCAGAATCCAGCGCGCGAGTCAGATTGCGTCCAGGCCCACCGCCCGCCGGCATCACCCAGATCTCGTCCACAAAACGCGTGTCGCCATCCCGCGGCCAACTGTAGGCGACATACTTGCCATCCGGAGAGAAGCCGGAGAGACTCTCGAGTCTATCCCGGCCCGTGAGTGGCGAGACCACCAACGTCTCGATGTCCACTATCCGGCTGGACCTCTCCATCAAATACCTGGGACCAGGATCCGGCCGGTAGCTGAACGCGATCTTCCTCCCATCAGGCGACCAGAAGATGCCGCCGCCAACGGACCACGACCCCGACGTCAACCGCTTGCTGTCTCCGCCTTCGGCCGGCACCAGCCACAAGTGGCTGGAGCGGGGCGCCTCGGTCAGCAGATAATTCACGTCGACTTCAAACGAGCGGTTGGCCTTCTCCTCCCCTTCTTTCTTTGGCGCTTCCTCTTCCGCTCTGTAGGCGAAGGCCTTGCCGTCCGGACGCCATTCGAAATTCTGCACGGCCGTCGCCGATTTGGACACCTGCATCGCTTCGCCGCCGTCGATTGGCAGAACCCAGATCTGCGGCTTCCCGTCCGCCGGAGCAAGAAACGCCAGCCGCGTCCCGTCCGGTGACCACTTATGCTGGCTCGCTTGCCGCCGCGTCAGAATCTTCTGCGCCTTGGTCGCGACATCCACCTGCACCAGTTCGGTGTCGTAGCGGTTTTCCTTCAGATTCGCTCGTGAGACCGCGACCACGATGCTCTTCCCATCGGGCGAAATCTGCGGGTTGGATACGTTTACGATTTTAGCGGCGTGCTCCAGGTTGAAGCGCTCCGCCGCGGCGGAGGACGACAAGACGAGACAAAGGATCAGCCTAGAACGGTTCATATGCAAAAAGTCTAGCACGGCGTTGTCCGACCCCTTACCGCCGAAGCCGCAGATAGGGACAGAGGCACCCTGGGCGCCGTGAGGGAATAGGCCGGAGATAGGTGTACTCCCCGCGCGGAAGCATAAGCGTCAAAATAAGCTCGGCTGGCGAACGAAACAGAATCTGAGATTCCTGGCGACGGCCTGAACCGGGGCGCGCATCGAGATCCCCTTTTCCGGCGAACGGGATCCTCACCTTCTCTCGTTGTGTCGAGCTTTCCAGGTGTGCGAGAGGGGCGTTAGACGGCCAGTTGACGTGCACGGGACCTCACGGGAGTGATCGTTCGCCTGCTCAAGGTCAACGTGAAGTGTCGGCAAACGCATCCCTGGTCGATCCCCTGGGACCAGCCGGATGGCCTGGCTGCGTGCCCGCCCCTGAAAAGGCACGCGCGTGGGGAAACCGCCGAGCCGCGTGGGTCTACTGGGCCCGGAACCGTATGCGGTCGGGTTCTACGATCCAGAGCTCGCCGGCCGGCGTTCGCATCTTCAGGGCCGAGATAATCCTGAGCACCAATCCGAGGACCGTTTTGAAATTCAAGCGATCCGTTCAAGCGGCAGCGTGGCGGTGCCTTCACGCGCCAATTCGGCCGCGTAGGAGAGCGCGGCTTGGATATCGGCACCCGTAAGAGTGGTGTAGCTTGTGAGGATCTCGTCCCGGTGCACGCCCGCGGCCAGATTGTCGAGGATTACCGAGACCATCACGCGCGTGCCACGAATGCAAGCCTTGCCGTGACAGACCGCCGGATTGATGCTGATTCGCTCCTGCCACTCGGCCATGGTCCTATTCTATATCCATGCTGGCTGCTGCGTGGTAGCGACGACGGCGGAATCACTTCTGGTAAAAGAGGCCGCCTCTGTCCCTACCGGCGGGCGATGACGGCGGAGTCCAGGCCGTCGAAAAACGTCTGGCGGAATTCTTCCGGCAAGGCGGCCAGCGAGGGCATGCTCTCGACCGCCGGGCTCAGCCGGTGGACCTGGATGCGCGTGAAACCGCACTCTTCCAGGTAGTACACCAGGAGCGCCGACGGAATCGGCCGAGTGTGAGTGGGGTCGAGAAAGAAATGCGTGGCGAAGATGGCCAGGCATTCGGGGTTGGGCGTTTCGATGGCCAGCACGCCTCCGCGCGCCAGCTTGGCGGCCGCCAGGCGCACCAGTTCGGGCAAGCGGTGGGGAGCGAGATGCTCGACCACCTGCCCGCAGAAGATCCCCTCGACCGACGCGTCGGCCAGCGCGGCGAGATGGTCGAACAGGTCCGCCGCTTCGGCCTCCAGCCCCTTGGCGCGGCACAGCGCCACCGCCTCGCGGCTCAGGTCGACGCCGCGCGCCGCAACGCCCGCCTCTTTCATGACCTCGAGGAACTCGCCGCGGCCGCACCCCAGATCGACCACCTCGCGGCAGCCCACAAAGTGCGGAACATAGTAGCGCGCCAGCTCGCGCACGCGCTCTTCGGAGCCGCGGAAGCGGGCGGCGAACCGCAGCCAATCGAGATCCGGCGCGGCTTCGGCCATCTCCTGGCCGGCCGGCCTGGGCGCCGGCTGAACCAACGCGCCGGCCCGTTGCCGCACCAGCCGCAGCTCTTCGTGAATGAGCCGCTCATACTCCCCGCGGATTCGTTCCAGATCGCTCCACAGCCGCTGCTGGATATCGATCGAAGCGCGCTCCAGCGCGGTGGTGAAATCGCCGTGCTGCGATTTCACCAGGTCCCGAAAGTTCGCTTCGATGAGCGAGACGCGGTGCTGGAACGCGGTCTGAAGATCGGCCACGCTGCGCAGAAACTGCACCTCGTTGACCGACAGCTTACGCTCCCACTCGACCCTCCAGGCCGACCAGTGCGAGCGTATGTCGCGCAACTCGCGGGCCTCCTGGCGGGCTTCCTCGAGTTGCCCGCGCAGCTCTTCGTGACGCGCGGCGAAGTCGCTCCCCAGCGCCGCCAGCGAGCGGTTGACGTCGTTCAGCGCGCCCATCAGCGCCTCGACGCAGCCGATGGCGGCGCGGTTGAACTCCACCTGCTCGCGCACGTGCCAGTCCAGGGCGCGCGAAACGAGCTTCTTGGCCCCCTGGAGGATGCCGTTCACCAGGCCCGGAGGGCGCGGATTCACCGAGCCGATGGCCGCCACCTTGGCTTCGGCCGCGTCGCGCGCGTGCACCACCGGCATCAGGTCGGCCAGCGGCGCGTTGGCCGCCGCCGATCCGGAAGGGTAGCGCGCGCGCACCCGGTCGCGCACCGCCTGGATCACCTCCAGCAGCTCATCGCCCATGCTTGCGGCTCCAGCTTGCCGTGATCTTCGAAAAGACGCCGCCGCGCGGCGTGAACTCGCCCACCACGCTGGCCGAGACCGGCTTGGCCGCCCGCACGATGTCGCGCAGAAACCGGTTGACCAGGTTCTCCTGGAAGATGCCCAGGTTGCGGTAGGCCAGCATGTACAGCTTGAGCGATTTCAGCTCCAGGCACCACTTGTCCGGCACGTAGAGCAGGGTGATCGTGCCGTGGTCCGGCAGGCCCGTCTTGGGACACACCGACGTGAACTCCGGCATTCGGATTTCGATCTGGTAGCCGGGGAACTGGTTCTCCCAGACTTCGATTTCGGGCAGCGGCGCCTCGACCCCCGCTCGCGCGTGCTCCTCAGTATAGTTGCGCTTACTCATTGGACCAGCACCTTGGAAAGAAGTCCGAGAAACAGGCCGACGTCGGCCACCACGCCGATCGCCTGGCCCGTGCCGCGATCGCTCACTTTGGTCGCCACCGCCGGATTGATGTCCACGCAAACCAGCTTCACCCAGCTTGGCAACATGTTGCCGGCGGCGATGGAATGCAGCATCGAGCCCAGGCACAGCACCAGCCCCGCGCCCGTCAACTGGCGGGCGTAGGCCTCCTGCGCTTCGACCATGTCGGTGATGGTTTCCGGCAGCGGCCCGTCGTCGCGCAAGCTCCCAGCCAATACGAACGGCACTTTGGCCCTGACGCACTCGAACAGGATGCCGCTGGTCAGACGCCCGGATTCCACCGCCTGGCGGATGCCGCCCGAGTGATAGATGGCGTTGATGGCGCGCATGTGATTGCGGTGGCCGTGCTCGGCCTGGCGTCCGTCGGCGATGCGAATCCCCAGCGAGGTGCCCAGCAGCACCGCCTCGATGTCATGCACGCCCAGCGCGTTGCCGCTCAACAGCGCATGCACGAAGCCGCCGCGGATCAAGGCCGCCAGCGGCGCCGCGCCGCCCGTGTGGACCACCACCGGCCCGGCCACCACCACCACTCGCTTGCCGCTCTCGATGGTCTGCCGCAGCAGGGCGGCGGTCTGCCGCACCGCGGTCTCCACCTGCCGTTCCGACGAAATGCCGTGGGACATGAAGGCGAACGAGAGGCGGTCGCGCTCTTTCGATTCGGGCGCAACCCGGATGCCGCGCATGCCCACCACCACGCGGTCGCCCGCGCGGATGTCCCGCAGTTTGCGGCAATGCGCGCGGCCTTCGCCCACCACCACCAGCGCGTCCATGCGCTGATCTTCCACCTCCGCCCAGCGCCCGTTCAGGTGGACCAGGGTGCGGTGGTTGGTGGTCGAGTAGAAGTCCTCCGGAGCGCAGCGGTCGCGCTCGACCTCGACCAGCGCGGCGTCCCCGTAATCCACCGGCGAGCAGCCCAGCCCCAGCAGGTGCTCGAGCATCATGCGCATCTGCTCGTCGCTGGGAGCCTCGACGCGCAGGCGCAATTGCGACGGCTCGCTGTTGGTCCGGCCGATGCTGAACTTCTCGACCTCGAAACGGCCGCCGTACTCCACCACCGCGTCGAAAATCTGTTCCATGATGTGGGAGTCGATCAAATGCCCTTGGGCTTCGACGACTTCCTGGACCATGGGCGCGCCGTTTGTGAGATCCATCGCTGCGGTTCCTACACCAGGATAGCGCGCAGCCTCACCAGCCGCGCACCAGCCGGTCGTGGATGCCGAGAACCCACTCCGGCCCGGCGGCCGCCGCGGGCCGCGCCGCCTTCGCCTCGGCGCACCAGGCCGGCGCGTCGGCGATACCCGCCTCCCCGGCCAGCCGCCCGACGACCTTCTCCCGCCCCAGCGCCTTCTCATAGACGCCGGCCAAAGCCGCGTCCTGCCGCGCGTTGCGATGAATCATGTGCCTGACGGTAAGCCCGGCCGGTCCCGGCGGCTCGAGCGTACCGCACAGCATCTGGCGCAGCGGGCCGAGGACGAATGTATCGGCCGGCGCGGACGCCGGCGCCAGCGCGGCGCTCTCCCGGCGCGGCTCGGGCACGATGTTGGGAAACACCCGGACCTCCATCGGGTAGCCAATCCAGCGCTCCGGGATCCAGACTTGCGGCTCGACGCGGACCCTCTGCACCGTCGCCGTGGCATCCACCCACAGGTCCATCCAGAGCACCAGCGAGCGCCCAGCCCGGTCGATCTTCTCGGCCAGCGGCAGTGTGACCTTCTCGAGCCGGTCGGGAACACCCGCCGAGTTGTGGATCTCGCGGTAGAAGGTGGCGCGGACCGCATTCTCCGGATTCTGCGCGAAATGAAGCGTGAACGCGGTGCCCGGCGGCGCGGTCAGCACAACGTGATAGGAGGCGTAGGCGTTGCGCGCCAGCGCCGGCGAAAGGATCTCGCGCGGGCGCTCCTGCCGGTCGGCGGCGATCACCTCGCCATCCGGGCCGATGCGCTGGAACATCGAGTAGACCTTCAGGGATTGGGCGGAAAGCAGCTCGGCGCTCAATAGCAGCAACAAAACGTTACGCATGGATCCTATTGCTGGCGTGGAGTCCGGCGCACGATGTCGTCAACGATCGAGATCAAAGCGCTCAGATCTTCTTCGGTGTTGCGCTGTTGTTCCGCCAGTTTGACCTGCTCGGCCGCCAGTTTGACCTGCTCGGCCGTCAGATTGACCTGCTCGGCCGACAGTTTGACCTGCTCGGCCGCCAGTTGGCCCATGGTGTCGACCACCACCACCTGCGCGCGAAGCAGGCGCCGGAACTCGTCTTCGATGTCCACCTGTCGCGTGGCCACGGCTTCGAGAATCGCCTCGATCCGGTCCAGCCGCGACCCGCCGTTGTCGCTCTTGGGCATGATGCTCTTATTGTAACGCCGGTCCGGCGTCAGGGGCGGCCGGGCGTCATCGATGCAGGAGCTTCTCCTCGATGTCCAGGACACGAGCTTCCAGCGCGTCGAGGCGCTCGACACCAGCGAGACCAATGGTCTGCGAAACCCGGATCTTGGCTTCGACGCCGCGGGCGTAACTGTGGAAGGCCGTGAGGAGCTTGGTTTCCAGATCCTCGTTCGCCTGGCGAACCGAATTGAGGAACCTGGTTTCCAGACCCTCGTTCGCCTGGAGAACCGCGTTCAGGATCCGGGTCTCGATTATCGCGAGTTCCTGGTGGAGTTCATCGCGGGTGACTGGCGTGTTGCGCCCTGGCATCCTAACCTCCATTCTATCCCGACTGATCCCGTCGCGGAGGCCGTTTCGCCCGCCGCTAACTCAGGTCGAACTTGTCCTGGTGCAGCAGCGGGTCGCCGTGCACCAGCACCGGGCGGCCCAGCACCTCTTCGAGTTCTTCGAGGTGGTGGTTTTCGGTGGACTTGAGCAACTTGGCGACGTCCGGATTGACGCGCAGCATGACGCTGCCGCCATCCACCGCCTTGGCGATCTTGTAAGCCTCCTGCATGATGTCGCCCAGGACGGTCTGGACGCTCTTCACGTACCCGGCGCCCTCGCAGTAGGGGCACGGCGCGCACAGCGTGCGCTCCAGGCTCTGCTTGACGCGCTTGCGGGTGATGGCCACCAGGCCGAAATCGTTGAACTGGAGGACCTTGGACGGCGCGCGGTCCTCGCGCATGGCCTCTTCGAGCGCCTGCATCACCTTCTGGCGGTTCTTGCGCTCGTCCATGTCGATGAAATCGACCACGATGATGCCGCCCAAATCGCGCAGCCGGATCTGCCGGACGATCTCTTTCACCGCCTCGGTGTTGGTCTTGACGATGGTGTCTTCCAGGCGATTGGACTTGCCGACGAACTTGCCGGTGTTCACGTCGATGGCCACCAGCGCCTCGGTCTGGTTGATCACGATGTAGCCGCCCGACTTCAGCCACACCTTCGGCCGCAACGCCTTCTCCAGCTCCGCCGTGATGCTGAAGGCGTCGAAGATAGGAGTCTCCCGGGTGTACATTTTGACCCGGCTTACCAGCGCCGGCTGAAACCGCTCGACGTAGCGCAGAATGCTCTCGTAGATCTCCTCGCTGTCCACCCAGATGGCTTTGAACGACTCGTTCAACTGGTCGCGCAAAATGCGCTGGACGATCTCCAGATCGTGATGGATCAGCACCGGCGCGCGCCGCTTCTCGGCCTTCTGCTTGATGTCGAGCCACAGGTTGAGCAGGTACTTCATGTCCTGCGCGATCTCGTCCTCGGTGTGGCCTTCGCCCGCCGTGCGGACGATGAAGCCGCCGGAAATTCCCGCGCGATGCGCTTGCAGAATGCGCCGCAGCCGCATCCGCTCGTCATCCGAGGCGATCTTGCGCGACACGCCCATGTGATCGACGGTGGGCATGTAGACGCAGTAACGGCCCGGCAGCGCGATGTGCGAGGTGATGCGCGCACCCTTCTGCCCCAGCGGCTCCTTGGCCACCTGGACCACGATCTCCTGCCCTTCCTTGAGCAGTTCGGCGATCGAGGGCTGCGCCGGCCTCTCCTTCTCCGGACGGCCCACCGGGCGTGGTTCGGGCGGGAACGGGGCGTCCAAGCGCGGCTCGGCCAGGGGCCGCTCGCCTTCCCGGCGTTCGCCTTCGCCGCCCGGCCCTCGGCGGCGCATCCGCCGCGAGACACGGTGCATGAAACGGCCGCCCTGCTCGCGCAGCGTCGCGGTCAGGCTCTGGGGGATGCGCGCGGGTTCGACTCCGGTCTCCTTGACCGCTTCGGTTTCGGTTTCCGCGCCGGCTTCGGTTTCAGTTTCGGTTTCCGCTTCAGCCCCGGTCCCGTCCCCGCCGTCTTCTTCCGGAACCATCGCCCCGTCAAACTCTTCCGCCTCCGGTTCGGCCGGCGTCGCGGATTCAGGCTCCGCCACAGCCTCCGGCACCGCTTCCGGCGCGGCTTCGGCAACCTCGGCCGGTTCGGGCGCCTCTTCCACCGGTTCGGGCGCCGGTTCGGCCACCGGCTGGTATCCCTCGACCGGTTCCGGTGCGGCCTGGGTGGATTCTCCGGAGCCGGCTTCCGGGCGCCGGTACTTGGCCAGCGATTCGCCGGGCAGCACGGAAAACTCCCTGGGCCCGGCCTCGGCCTGAGCCTCGGTCTCGGGGCTGGGCGTCGGCATGGGCACGGCTTCCGGTTCCTCGGCGCGCGCCGTCACTTCGGTGGCGTACTTGGAATCCGGGAATCCCCGGCCCCGGTTCCGGCGGCGGCGCGAACGCCGACCGCCCCGGTCGCGGTCCTGCGCGCTTTCCTGACGCTCGGCCGGACGCTCGGCCGGAGGCTCGATCGCCGCCGGCGCGGCTGGGGGAGCAGCGACCGCCGCGGGGGGCGTCACCACCGGTTCCATGCGCTCGACCCGCTCGACGCGCTCGGGCCTGGGGCCACGCTCGTCGGCCAGCTTATCGTATTCTTCGTTTTCTTCGAAAAAGTCGGAAACGTAAAGAAAACAATCCCGATCCAGCCCGAGATCGACGAATGCCGACTGCATCCCGGGCAGCACGCGCGTCACCCGCCCCTTGTGAATGGAGCCGGCCAGCGAATACTCGTTCGAGCGTTGAAAAGAGACTTCGACCAACTGGTCGTCTTCCAAGACCGCCACCTTCATCTCATGGCGGTTTGAAGCGATCACCAATTCTTTTGCCATCGAGAAACCTCCGCTTCGGAAGCGGCTCGAAGGAAGGACGCCGGCACGGCTGGAAGTCGGCTTCGGAGGCGGCTGCGGCGGGTGCGCCGATGGCCGGCCATGGCAACAGGCAATCGGAACCGCCGGGAACGGAGATCACAAACTCGAACGTCCCCGGCCGCTCCTGGGAACCGGCGCGTCATTTCCACCCGGATGCGGCGAGATGTACTGCCCGGCGCCGTGCGCCATGCCTCATCGCGCGCTCCGGAGCGCCGCGGCGGCCCCCCAGAATCTTGTACTGCCGAAACCCGACTACTTCCTTCCGTCGCGGGCCCGCTACAGGCCGCTTCGTCTTGGTTACGATGCCGAAGACCGCCGGCCGGGCAGACCCGACCCCTGCGACCAGCATCCTGTCAGTTCACAAACCGCCGGAACCGGACATTGTTCACCAGTCCCAGCATCAAAAACATCGAGAGCGTATTGGATCCCCCGGAACTCATCAGCGGTAGCGGAATGCCGGTCACCGGCATCCGTCCCACCACCATTCCAACGTTCACCAACACGTGAAACATCAACAGCGCGCCCACCCCCATGCAGATATACATGCCGGCTCGATCCGGCGCCGTCTGGGCGTTCTGCACGATCTGCATCAGGAGCAGGAAATACAAACCCAACGCCACGACCACTCCGACAAAGCCGTGCTCTTCGGAGAAGGCCGAGAAAATGAAATCCGTATGGGGCACCGGGAGGAACCGCAACTGCGTCTGGTATCCTCGTGTCACTCCCTTTCCCCACATACCACCCGATCCGACCGCAATCTGGGACTGGATGACCTGGTAGCCGGAACCCCGCGGATCTCTCCCGGGGTCCACGAACGTCAGCAACCGGTCCCGCTGGTAGTCCTTGAGGACGTAGCGCCAGCCCAGCGGCATCACCAGCGCGAACAACACCACCACGGCAGCCAGATACTGCCAACGGACGCCGGCCAGCAGCACGCCGGCGGCCAGAATCGGCAGATAGGAGAGAGCCGTGCCCAAGTCCGGCTGCTTCATCACCAGCAGCATCGGCACACCAACCAGCCCCCCCAATTTCAACAAGTCGAGGGCTTCCACGCGCTCGCCCTTCAACTCCGTCATGTACCGGGCTATTAGCAATACTAACACCAGTTTAGCGAATTCCGACACCTGAAAGTGAAAGCCGCCCGGCATGGGGATCCAGCGCCGCGAACCAAAAACCGTGACGCCGATCAGGAGCACCGCCAGCAGGGCCGCCAGCGTGATCCCGTAGAGCAACGGCACCTGCCCCAACAACGTGTGGTAATCCACCCGAGTCATCAGCCACATACCGATCAGCCCGGCTGTGACATAGATGATCTGCTTCCACCAGGCGTCGTGCCAGATGGTCCCGTGCGTTGCACTGTAAATCTGGAGTACCCCGACGCCGCAGATGGCCAGCGCGATCGCCACCAGCGGCCAGTCCAGATCGCGGATGGTCCGGTAGCGCGCCATCTTAATCCCGGCTCCCAGGCCGGCCAGGTGGCACGGCCTTCAGGCCGTGCAGGGTGCCGCGCGCCATCTTATCTCGGGTCCTCTCTCGGCTCCTGGGCCGCGGCCGGCGGCGTCAGCAACCCGGGCAGCCCCGCCATCTGCAGTTGCGGCTGGGCGCTGCGTGCCTTTTTGTCGAAGTAGGCCTTGATGACGTCGCGCACGATCGGGGCGGCGAGGTTCCCGTGTTCGCCGGCTTCAAACAGCGCCACCACGACGATCTCGGGGGCCTGGCGGGGAGCGAAGCCGACAAACCAGGCATTGTCTTTCATCGAGCGGCCGAGTTCGGTCCCTTTCAGGAACTGGTTTGACGCCAACTGGGCGGTTCCGGTCTTTCCGCAAACCTCGAGGCCGGGCAACCGCGCCCGCCCGCCGGTGCCCCCTTCGTTGACCACGCCGTACATCCCGTAGATGACCTTATTGACGTTTTCCAGGTTCAGTTCGGCGCGCCTGGATCGCGCGTCGTCCTTGCGCTCTTTGACCAGGTGCGGCCTTTGCCAGACGCCGCCGGTGGCCAGGCCGCCGATGGCGTAGGCCATCTGCAGGGGCGTGACAGTCAGCGCACCCTGCCCGATGGACACCGAAATGGTTTCGCCGGCGTACCATTTCTGCCGGTACGTGCGCACTTTCCACTGGCTGGATGGAACCAGGCCTTCGGCCTCGTGGGGCAGGTCGATGCCGGTCTTGCGTCCCAGGCCCACCAATTCCGCGTACTGGGCGAGCTTGTCGATCCCGACCCGGTTGCCGACGTTGTAGAAGAAGACGTCGCAGGACTGGGTGATGCCCTTGTGCAACTCGACGGAGCCGTGTCCTCCCTTCAAGTGACACTTGAAATAACGCCCATAAAACATTGCACCGCCGCCACAACGGATATGGAATTCGTCGTCGATCGAGCCGGATTCAAGCCCCGCCAGCGCCACGATCGGCTTAAAGGTGGAGCCGGGCGCCAGTTGCGCCTGAATGGCGCGGTTCAGCAACGGTTTGTCCGGATCGCTGATCATCTCCTGCCAGTCTTTCGAGCGGATGCGGCCGGCGAACTTGTTCGGATCGAACGCCGGACGGCTCACTATGGCCAGGACTTCGCCGTTGCGCGGATCCAGCGCCACCACCGCGCCGCGGCGGTTCTCCATCGCCAGCTCGGCCACGGCTTGCAGGTCCAGGTCGATGGTGAGTTGCAGGTTCTTGCCCGAGATCGCTTCCTTCATGCCCATCACGGTGCGAACCTTGCCGCGGTTGTCGACCATCACCCGCCGCTGGCCGTCCACGCCCATCAGAATGTCGTTGTACTGCCGCTCGATGCCGAACTTGCCGATCATGTCGCCCTGGTTGTAGCGGGCGAATTCCGCCGTGTCGAGTTCGGTCTCGCTAACTTCGCCCACGTAGCCGATGACGTGCGCCCCCAGGCCCTCGCGCGGGTACAGCCGGCGCTGGTCCTGGATCAACTCCAGTTCGGGAAAGGTTTCCGAGTCGCGGTGGGCCTCGACGAAGGCTATCTCGCCGGGCGTGAGTTCTTCCTTTATGATGATGGCCTCGTAACTCGGGCGCGACCGGAACCGGCGCAACCGGGCCTCCAGGTCGCCGAAATCCAGGTTCAGGCCATCGGCGATGTAGCGCACGTGTTCCGGCTTCAGCGTGTCGCGCGAAAGGATCAGGCTGAACGAGGAGTGGTTGTCGACGATCACCCGCCCGTCGCGGTCCAGGATCTTGCCGCGGGGCGCCGGCAAGGGCAGCGACTTGATGCGGTTGCGTTCCGCCTTCTCGTTGTAGAACTCCGGATTGCGGACCTGCAGCTCCCAGAAGCCGGTGATCAGGAACACGAATACGCCCACCACCAGGTACTGGAAGACGGCTATCTTGCCCGACGGGAACTTGCTGTCGTCGCGCAGAGGGGGCTCGGAGGCGATCTGCGCTCGTAACTGACCGATGGGGAACAGGTTCACTGCCGAAAACCGGGACGGACCAACCCGTCGCCTTCAGTCTAGCAGTCCCGCGCCGCGGCGCGGGCCGGCAGGGCTTGAGCCGGCGCGGGCTGCGCACGTCGTTCGGGCAGAGATTGGATTTGTGGTGGCGGAGGGTGGGGTTGAGTGTCCCCGGATTCTGGATTCTTGGGTTCTGGTGGGTTGTCGGTGGGTTCTTCTTGGGTTCTTCCTGGGTTCTTCTTGGGTTCTTCCTGGGTTCTTCCTGGGATGCCGCAAGGGGAAGTCCGTGGGACGCGGATGTGTGTCCGGAGGCGCATGGATAAAGGCTTCGGCGCGGATGACGCGCCGCCCGAGGGCGGTTCCACGGGGGTGATTTGGGCGAAATCTTTTTGTGGTCCGATGCGACGCAGAGCCTGGATGCGGGCGAGGGCGCGCCGGATGATGTTCTGGAGGCGGGTTTCGTGACGCTGGAGGAGGAGGTGGAAGTTGGGATTCTTGCCGGCCAGCGCTCCGCAGGCATGGAGCAGGCACTCGAGGTCGTCGGGAGAGGCCTGGGCGGCGAGTTCGAGGTCGATAGCCTTGCGTTCGATGGCCCGGAGGCGGTAGAGACGCCAAGTGGCGGAGCAGATTTCCTCGACCGCGGCTTGCTCGACGGGGTCGCGCGGGGCGATGCGGTGCATGTACTGGCGGACCAATTCCTGGAAGCCCTCGCGCGACTCCTTCTTGACGACGGTGGCTTTGGCAAGCTGGTCGTGAAGGAAGGGCTTGGCGGCGGCGCGGAGCTTGCCGTCCGGGGTTTTGGGGCCGCGGGAGAGGGCTCCGTTGGCGCGGGAGGCGGATTTTTGAGCGGGCGTTCGCATGTTTGTGTCCTGAGAGTGCTATTTCATTGGAGCGCTGACCACGGGTGGGGGACACGCCTGCGGGCTACTTTAAGTGCTCCTTTCCGTAAAGGTAGCCCGGAGTGCCCCCCGTCGTTTTTGTCCCCATTATTTCTCTCTAATAACATTCTAGTCGACTTAGAAATGCGGATT
>JAUYBU010000413.1 GCA_030693045.1 Bryobacterales bacterium
CGTCGCTGTGTCCGCTGTCGCGTTCCCATCTGGCGCCGTCGAATTGTCGGCGACCACTGTGCAGCTCCCAGCGCTCCTGTCCCACGTGGCGCTACTGAAGTCCTCGGACCGCTTCAGCATGTTCTCGAACGCGCCGCCGACGGTCTGGTAAGGCCCGCACTCGAAGATCGCCAACGGACCATTGACCCTGGTTGTGACGGCTGCCACCAGATCCGTGCTGGAGATCATTAGATCGGTGGTCTCGGTCACGACGCCAGCCGAGGAAACCAGGGCCACAGCGTTCGCGGTGCTGAGATTCGAACCGCCGAGCGCCACAGTGCCGGTCAAGTCCGGCAGCGTAATGGTCTTCGCGGCCCCGGAAGGATTCCAACTCAGGGTGTGGTCTGCGCCGTTGTTGAAAACGACTGTTTTGGCGCCTGCCGTTCCATCCCCAACGCGCCAGGAATTCAGGCGAGTTCCGGTGTCCTCTTGCGAAATGGATCTCGCGATGATCTGCAATGTCCCGTTTCCGATCCCCTTCACCAACACGGTCCCGATCTCCTGCCGGAGATGTGGAACGAGGGGGATCGTGGTCGTCAGATCGCCCGCGGCGGTGTCGGACACGAAAACAACGTCTCCCTCGGCAAAGGCGTTGGTGTTGATGTGTTCCAGGAGGCCTACCTGCATCACGCGACCGAATGCTCCGTCTGCTATCGACTCAATCGTGATCCCGATGGCGGGCATGGTTGACGTGTCATCCGATTTGGCCAGAGCGATAGTTGGAACATTGCCGCTCGATCCGGATGCATAGACCGCTTTGCCAATCCCGATCGCCGAACCGGAGACGTTCTTGGCCACGAAGACCGAATCTCGAACGAGCTTGCGGACCATCCCCGTGTCATCGATGAAGCTGAGAAACGAGAACCCCTTGATATCCTCAAGGTATAACCGGACGCTGCCCGCGCCCGGCGTGCCTGGCGGGGTCATCTCCGCCAGGGAGAGGTACTTCGCCAGATTGAGCCCTCCCGCCGCGTCCGTGGCAATCGTTGTGGATTCCGTCGCGGTGCCCGCCGCGCTGGTGCAGAGCATACGGTACTGCGTCGTCAAATTGGCCGCGCCGGCCACCTTTGCAGCCAGGTCCGTGACCAGGCCGGTGACGTCGCTTTCCGCGTGCGTGTGCGCCGGGAGATCGCCCGCCAGGAGGGTATCCCACGCTGGCGCAGCGGAAGCCGAGCCGGTCCCGGTTTGGCGCAGGAACTTCCGGGTGGCAGTGGTGTTGCCCGCGAGTTTGGCGAGCGTGTCGGCAGCCGAGCAGTAGAGCAAATCGCCCAGGGTGTACGTGGTGATCCCAGTACCACCGCGCGGCACGCCGAAGGCGCCGCTGGAGACGTCGCCAGCCACGTGGGTGTGAGCGGGCAGGTCGCCAGAAACCAAGGTTGTGCCGCCCGTGACGCGCCCCTTGGCGTCCACGGTGACCTTCTGGTAGGTCCCTGCCACCACGCCCGTCGCCGCCAACGAGGCCACCCCTGCCGCCACAGCAAGCCCGCCCACCGGATCGATCTGGACGATGCCCTTGCTGGTGGTCGTGGCGTCCGGGTACGAGAACGCGCCGAACGTCTGGCCGCCGGCGAAGTCGATGATGGCATCCATCACCAGGTGATCCGAGGCGTTCAGTGCCATCCCCAGGTCGCCGGAATTCGCCGCGTTGCGCCGCTTGATCCCGCCGGTGTTGGGCAGGCGCGCCAGGCCCGTCGCCGACTTCACGCCGGAGCCGAGTGCCACGCCGTCCACGAAGGTCTTAAGACCGGTGACGGTCTGCGCGCCGGCGGCCAGGACGTAGTTGCGCGCCGCCACCGTGCCCAGTTCGTTCTCGATGGCCAGCACCGCCGATTGGAGCGCGGTCAGGAAGCCGGAGACCATGTTGGCCAGGACGGTGGCGCCCAGGGCGTGCTGCGCAGCCTGCGTGCCAAAGGCCCCGCGCTGGCAGCCGGTGAACTGCGTCCCGGTCTTGGCGGTATAGACGATCAACTCGTCGTCGACCGAGAGAATGCCGTATGTGGCGGCAAAGCCATCGGTGGACGCGACGCTGACGGTCGAGTCGCCCGCGAGGATCTGTTGCGAAGCCGTCGTCTCGAGCGACTTGGTCGAGAAGGCATCGACCGGCGAGTAGAGCGTCGCCGCGCTGTCGATGGAGTTCGGATAGCTGCTACCCATTGAGTCTCCTCTGGTTCGCGTTGAGGCGGTTGAGGGCGCCACCGGGAGCCGCCACGACCGGCACCGCGACGACGGCCTCCAGTGCCCGCGCCGCGCGAGGCTTGTGATACGCGACAGCCGTGGCCCGCGCCTGGGTCCATGCTTCGAGCGGGACCGGCCTGCTGTTCAGGCAGAACTGATCGAACGCCCAGAAGCACATCGAGTAGAGCTTCGCCGCGCGCCACATCCCGAATGCCTGGGGGATGGGCGGGTCCGGGGGACCGTAGATGCCGGCGAGATACATGCACTCCTCCGGCGGCCGCCCGAGCGTCCGTGGGAACTCCATCGTCTGGCGCATCCGGACGGCGTTCTTCTGCCAGACGTCGTAGTCGAAGCCCTCCGAGCGGAAGTACTGCACGCCGTAGGCCGAGGTTTTCCATTCGTTGGGCAGATTGATATGAAAATTGAGGCGGGGGCGATTCGCATCGTGAGGCCACAGGCACTCAAAGACGGCGGTTGGGTGATCACGCCGCACGTAGGCGATGACCTCGGCGCAGTATTCCCAAATCCGGTCGCGTACGTAGTAGGGCATCCCGGAGGCGTTCGGGAAGTACCACCACTGCGTCTCGCCGAACTGAAGCACGACTGGCAGGCCCGCCGCGGCGACCTCGTCGGCGCACTCCTTGTACATCTGCTTCAGGTAGCTGCGCACGCGGGTGCCAAAGTGCATCTGCGTGGAGGGCACAGACAATTCGACGGGCGTGCTGTCCCAGTAGCGCGCGGCCATCTCGACGGGCGGGTGGTAGACCTCCATCGAGAACGCGAACGACGCCTTGATCCCTGCGGCCTGGAACTGGCCGGCGAGGTCGCGAATCCAGCGCCGCGCGCCCTCCGTCATGACCGGCGAGACGGCATCGATCAGTTCCCAGTCGCCCTCGTCGCCCGCCGTGCCGAGATTGTCGGTCAGCGTGAGCGTCACGGAGTTCGCCGGACTGACCATGATTTCAGGGAACGTCCACGCGGGAGCCTTCGATTGGATGCGTAGCGTGGTCGACGTGCCGAAGTTGTCGTCAGCCCACACGCCGACGAACATGCCGTTGATGGCCGCGCGGAGGTGACTCACCACCTCCCGCAAGGTCTCGCCGTAGCCGATGGCGTGGTTGACCTGGGTGCCTGAGATCGAGATCCACACCACATCGCCCGGGTCGGGGGTGCCCGAGAACTCGACGGTGGCAAACGGGTAGCTCATGCCGACGCGCCGGCGCTTGTTGTTCCAGAAGACGCCCATGTAGACGTCGGCGTGGCCCTTGAAGCCGAGGCGCTGGAGTTGCCACAGATGCCAGGCTGGCGGCTTGCGGTAGCCGTGGTCCGTGTCGAAGTCGATGGCCAGCGAGACGTCCGAGTACTCCTGCGGAGGGTCCGGGACGTCTTGCGGCTCGAGCGGCCAGAGGTAATCGAAATAGAAGTAGTACCCGGTGCTGGCGGCGTTCTTCTCGAAGAGCGCCGTGATCACGACCTCGTGCATCCCGGCGGCCAGGCCGGAGCGCAATTGGATGCTGGCCGTCGTGCCGCCGTACTCGTTCAGGTAGAGGTCGTGCGTGGTCGCCGAATCTCCATCCACCGAGACGTCGATCTTGCCGCAGGCGGTGTTCCGGAACGTGCCTAGATAGAGATCGTGAACCGCGTTGTAGTTGTATCGGACGGTGACCGTGCGAGTATCGCCGGGCCCAGCCGGCGCGGAACGCCGCGCGTGTCCCGCCGCCCGACCTCGATCGGTCAGGCCTTCCTGTTCTGGTTCGCATGCGCTTCCCAAAGAGGCGCCAGGGTGCGATCTCGAAGCTCCTCCAGCGCGCCCTGCGGGAGTCCTTCGGGAAGCTGGCTAAAGGCTCTCTGCAGCAGCGCGATCACCAGATGTCTCTGCCCTTCGGAAATACCCGACGGGAGGGGCGCCCAGCGAATCACGCGTTCCCTAAGTTCCAGTTCCTCTCGGCGGCGAATCTCGGCCCGCAGGGGCGCCAGGGCCTGCTCGATCCGCTGCTTCATCAGCGACTCGGATGCGCCGGCAGCGACGGCGCCGAGTTCGTGCGCGGCCGTGTCTTTTGCTCGCTGCTCTTCCGCCGAGGTGCCGCCCGAAAGGTAGATCTGGGAGACCAGCCGGCGGCAGATTTTGGAATGTTCGAACTCCAACGCGATGGCGGCGACGGCCTGGCAGGCCGCCGCCTCCATCTCCGGGGGCTGCGCCCAATCTGGGAGTTGGCGCAGGGCCTGGCGCACGGATTGGGCGGCGCGAGTGTCCCACTCGGTCGGTTTCCAGATTCCTCTAGCATCCCAAGGCAACTCGGCGACGGCGGTTTTTACGATCGCCTCGATTCGGTTTTGGTGTCGCCAGGGCTCCAGAACCAGGTCAATGGCGGCATCGACCAGGGACCTGGTTACCGATTCGGGGCGAGACGGATTCGTTTTCGCCAGAGCTTCATCGACATAGTCGGGAAGCGAGAGTTTCACCTCGGGTGGGACGTCGTCGGGCATCGAATTCGTGGCATATCGGTGCCACGAATTCCGCCACTCGCGGAGGTCGCGCCGCACTTCCTCTTCGGTCTTCTGTCGGAGCCGTGTTTCCTCGATCGCCGCCTTCTGCTGGGCCGCCTGGTGCGTGCGCTCTAGGAAGCGATCCTCGACCGCTACGGCCTTCCACTCGATCTCGCGCTTGCGAAGGAGGTTCGCCGTGACGGCGACGTCGTCAGCCGAGTCGGCCACCCGCTGGGCCACTTCTTTGGCGGGTTCCCTCCAGCGGCCGCCATCGGCCCGCGGCAGAGACGACACCGGGTCGCCGGCTTCCTCTGCCGGCTGCTGCGGCAGCGGCGGAATCCCCTCCTCCTGCAGCCGGGCGATCTCGCTCGCCGGCAGCAGCCACTGCCCGCTGGCGGTGATTTCCGCCCTGACCAACCCGGCCTCGCACAACCGCCTGAGCTGGTACGAAGAAATCCCCAGGAACTTGGCCGCGATGCCGGAGCGATAAACCTCCTCCCGGGTCGCGGAATTCTCGGCGACGTTTCGACGAGTGTCGGTCAAAGGGCCAGATGTTTCGCGAAGACTCGACGAGCGTTCGCGCAAGTTTTGACGAATGGAGGCAATTCTTCGTGGATTTCTCATTCTGGTGTTCCCCTGTTAAGGACTGTGGACGCCGGCTCCCGGACTGGGTTCAACCGGGAGCCGAACGTCGGCCGTTGGTTCGGGCGCGAAAACCCGCGCCAGCCGTGCCGACTTCGCGCCCGGAAAGATCATTCCGCCGGTGTGGTCTGCGGCTCGAATGTGATCTTGTCGGTCAAGGGCTTCCCCCTTCCGCGCCTTCTCTCATCCGATGGTCCGGACTGCCGCTGGACCGGGCCCAGGGTTAAGATCCACTCATCCGGCGGATTCCGGACAAAGCTTTGCCCCCCGCCCGGCACCCCATCGGGACAAGACGCACTGCGGACCGAGGCTCTGCCTACTGCCCGCGAATGGCCTTATCCGGCTCGGAACCCGCCTGCGCCTCGGCCCACGCGCGCAGCGCCGACACGGAGATCCGGATCGACTTTCCCACGCGGCACGACGGAATGACGCCGGCCTTCACGAGCTTGTAGAATGAGGTGCGCCCGACGCCGATGGCCGTCGCCGCTTCCGCTGGCTTCAAGAACAACCGTTCTATCATAAACCTCCTGAAAGCTACATCTAGTATGAATCTACATCTTGCACAAGTCAACAACCTATGGTACGCTGTGGAACGTGGCACATCGAAACGCGGACACCGACAAAGAGGCCGGGCAGAAGAAGGTCCTGGTGGGAGTGCGAGTCCCGGAGAGCTTTCAGCGGCGCATCCAATCCGAGTGTTTGCGGCGCGATCTGTCGTTGCAGGAAATGGTCGTCGACGCCCTCAAGCTCTATTTCCGGACGCCGCTGGAATGGGACTACGCGACGACGACCTACGTGCGGCACGGCGAAGAAGAAGGCCAGCCGCTCGCCGAGGAGGAAGTGGCCCGGCGGAACTCCTGGATCGGGCTGTGGGCGAAGTACGTCAACGCGATGCCCGAGGAGAAGATCGAAGTGCTGACACGCGCGATGGAGTGGGACTTGCTGGCGCAAAAAAGCTCACAGCGGAAATCCATCCGGCAAAAGCCGCAGCCCTCGAAGCGGAAGGAGCAATAAAATGTCGCGGGCAAAAAGGCGGGCGGCGCGGCGGGGCAACGCCGAGGGCTCGATTTTTCAGCGCGCGGACGCGCGCTGGGTGAGCTCGATCACCCTCGGCTTCGACGGCGCGGGGCGGCAGCTTCGAAAATACTATTACGGCCAGACGCGGGGCGAGGTGGCCGAGAAGCTTTACGCGGCCCAGAAGACTATCGAGGCGGGGCGCCCGGTGACGGCCGACAAGCAAACCGTCGCGCAGTTTTTGGCGCGATGGCTCGAGGATGTGGCCAAGCCCAACGTCGCCCCCAAGACGCATCGCACCTATTCGGATTTGATCAAGAAGCACTTGGCGCCGGGCCTCGGTGCCATCCAGCTGGCGAAACTGGACCCGCAGCAGGTCCAGCATTTCTTGAACGCGCTGAGCGGGGCGGGACTTTCGCCGGCCACCGTGAAGCACTGCCGGGACTGCCTGCGGGCCGCACTGAACGTCGCCTTGCAGTGGAACCTGCTGGTGCGCAATCCGGCCGCGGTAGTAAAACTGCCGCGGCGCATCCGGCCCAAGCCCCAGGTCTACGACCGGACGCAAGCTCAGGTCTTCCTCCGCACCATCGAGGGGCACCGTTTGCAGTCGCTGTTTCTGGTGGCGCTGTGTTTGGGCATGCGGGAAGGCGAGGTGCTGGGCCTCGGTCTGGAGGACCTGGACCTGGACAACAAGCGTCTCGAGATCCGGCAGGCGCTGCAGCGGGTGGACGGCGAACTGAAACTGGTTCCGACCAAGACCGAGGAAAGCCAGCGCGTGGTGCGGTTGCCGGATTTGGTGGTGGTCTCCTTGCGCGAGCACCTGGCGCGGCGGGAGCGGGAAATAGCTTGCGCCTGCGGCGACTGGGTCGAGAGCGGGCGCGTGTTCACCACCGGGCGGGGCACCCCGCTCGAGGCGCGCAACATGTTGCGCGAGTATTATAAACTCCGGGAAATGTCGGGACTTCCGAAAATTCGTTTTCAGGATCTGCGCCACTCGGCGGCCACGCTGTTGCACGAGGCCGGCGTTCCCTCGCAGGCGATCCGGAAACTGCTGGGACACGCATCGGTGCGCACGACCGAGGAAATCTACACGCACACGACCACCGACATGGAGTCGGAAGCGGCCGAAAAAATGAACGGAATTATTTCCGCGTAGCTGTCATTGTAGCTGTCAAATCGAGTCGAAAGAGGGGGCGGAAGACGGTAAGTAGAAGAAACAAATGGTGCGCCCGGCACGACTCGAACGTGCGACCTTCTGGTTCGTAGCCAGACGCTCTATCCAACTGAGCTACGGGCGCAAAAAGGCTTTCTTGAACCCAATTTAGCGGGTTTTCCGGCGCAAAGTCAACCGCGCCGGACTTCACCGCAGCCGCCGGCCGAAGCGGTTTGCGTTGGCCACTTTCTCGAAATGACGGAAAATCAGTTCGGTCACTTCGGCCACGGGATTGCGGCTGCGGTCGAGATAGGCGGTCATGATGGCCAGCGCAAAGGGGCGGCGTTCGAGGAAGACAATCCCGATTTCGCAGCGCACGCCATCGAGTACGCCGGGCTTGGCCGCCACCTCGACGCCGTCGGGCACTCCGCCCTTCATCTCCTTGTCGGGGAGCTTCAGGATCTCGAGCATCTCGCGGCAGGATTCGGCGTCGGCGGCCTGGTTGCTCCAGATCGATTCCATCAACCGCGCCATCTCCATCGGGGTCGAGACGTTCTCGTCGTCGCGCGCGGCCGCGGTCGAATCCATCATCACCCGGATCAGGCGCGTCTTGGGGAACCCCAGCTCATCCATGGTGCGGTTGACGCGTTCCCGGCCCAGCATCGCGATCAGACGGTTGGTCGCCGTATTGTCGCTCCAATCGATCATCGCGGCGGCCAGATCGCGCACACTCAGCGTAAGCGGACCGCTCCGGAGACGCTTCGCGTAACGCCCGCTGCCGCCGACGGCGTCCTTCCCGGTTAGCGTTACGGTGTCGGCCAGCCGAAACGCCCCCGCGTGCGCGGCGCGAAACAGCGTGACCAGGATCGGGATCTTGATCGCACTGGCCTGTGGAAAGACGCTGTCGGCATCCAGGGTCAGCGTCCGTCGGGTGGTCAGGTCGATGGCCGCGACGCCCAGCACGCCGTCCAGGCGGCCGGCCACGGCGCGAATTTCGGCCAGCGTCTTGCGCTCGAGCAATTCGGCGACCGGCGGCTGCGCCACCCCAAGCGCGCAGGCGAACAGATAACACCCAAGCAACCGTGCCATGAGCCGATTGTAAACTAGGTTGGTATGCAGGATTTCGAAAAGTTGGGCGCCTTCTACCTGGGCCGCGCCTACGATCTGGCCGCCGGGCGGGGCCGCGATGAACTGGTGCTATACGATTCGCGCGACCTGGTCACGCACGCCGTCTGCGTGGGCATGACCGGCAGCGGCAAGACCGGCCTTTGTATCGGCCTGCTGGAGGAAGCGGCGATCGACGGCATTCCGGCCATCGTGATCGATCCCAAGGGCGATCTGGCCAATCTGCTGCTGGCTTTCCCGGATTTGCGCCCGGAGGACTTCGCTCCCTGGGTGAGCCAGGACGACGCGCGGCGCAAGGGCGTTTCGGTCGAGGACCACGCCGCGCAGCAGGCGGCGCTGTGGCGCGACGGGCTGGCCCGGTGGGGACAGGACGGCGCGGATCCGGCGCATGCTCGACGCGGCCGACTTCGCCGTCTACACGCCGGCCAGCGACGCCGGCATTCCGGTGTCGGCGCTCAAGTCGTTCGCGCCGCCGGCCGAGGCCGTCCTGAACGACCGCGAACTGCTGCGCGAGCGCATCAACGCCACGGTCACGGCGCTGCTGGCGCTGGTGGGCGTCGAGGCCGACCCCATCCAGAGCCGCGAGCACATTCTGGTAGCAACGCTGCTCGATCGCGCCTGGCGCGCGGGGCGCGAACTGGACCTGGCGGCGATCATCGGCGACATACAGGCGCCGCCGGTGAGCCGCATCGGGGTGCTGGATCTGGAATCGTTCTACCCGGCCAAAGAGCGTTTCGCCCTGGCCATGGCGTTCAACAATCTGCTCGCCTCCCCCGGTTTCGAGGCCTGGATGGAAGGCGTACCGCTGGATATAGCCAGTCTGCTGCACACGCCGAAGGGAAAGCCGCGCGTGGCGATTTTCTCGATCGCGCACCTGGCCGACGCCGAGCGGATGTTCTTCGTCTCGCTGCTGCTCAACCAGATGGTGAGCTGGATGCGCGCGCAATCGGGCGCCACCAGCCTGCGCGCCATCCTCTACATGGACGAGATTTTCGGTTACTTCCCGCCCACCGCGAACCCGCCCTCGAAGCTGCCGCTGCTGACTCTGTTGAAGCAGGCGCGCGCCTTCGGGCTGGGCGTGGTGCTGGCGACGCAAAACCCGGTGGACCTGGACTACAAAGGCCTGGCCAACGCCGGCACCTGGTTCATCGGGCGGCTGCAAACCGAGCGTGACAAGGCGAGAGTATTGGATGGTTTGGAAGGCGCGGCCTCGGGCGCGGGCGCCCGATTCGACCGCGCCCAGATGGACCGCACCCTTTCCGCGCTCGGCAACCGCGTCTTTCTGATGAACAACGTGCACGAGGATCATCCCGTGGTGTTCGAAACGCGCTGGACGCTTTCGTATCTGCGCGGTCCGCTGACACGAACCGACATCCGCACTTTGATGGAACGGCGGAAGGAGCTGGCGCCGGCGGCGAAGACTCCGGCGGCCGAGATTCGCGGCCAAGCCGCGCGCCCGGTGCTGCCCCCCGAAGTCCGCCAGTGTTTCCTGCCGGCCCGCGGCGCGGGGCCGATGGTCTGGCGGCCGGGTCTGATCGGTGCGGCGCAGGTGCGATTCACCGACGCCAAGCTCAAGGTCGATGAGACGTGCGAGGTCACGATTCTGGTTCCCTTCGGCGACGACCTGACGCCGGTGCGTTGGGAGGCGGCCGAGGACCTCGAGGTCAGCCTGGACGCGCTCGAAAGCGAACCCCCGGCGGAAGGAGAGTACGCGCCCGCGCCCGCCGCCGCCTCGAAGGCTCGCGGCTACGCGGCCTGGTCCAAGGAGTTCGTGAACTGGGTTTACTCGAACCGGGGGCTCGAGGTCTACCGCAGCGTGGCGCTCAAGCAGGTCTCCGCGCCGGGCGAGTCCGAGCGCGACTTCCGCGTCCGCCTGGCGCAGGCGGCGCGGGAAGAACGCGATCACGCCGCGGAAGATCTGCGCCGGAAGTACGCGCCCAAGATCACGGTTCTCGAAGATCGCATCCGGCGCGCGCGGCAGGCCGCCGAGCGGGAGGCGCAGGAGGCCCAGTCGCAAAAGTTGGGCGTCGCGGTTTCTATCGGCGCAACGCTACTGGGCGCGTTTCTGGGGCGCAAGGCGGTGAGCGCGGCGACCGTCGGCCGCGCCGGCACGGCGGTGCGTTCCATGGGCCGCGCCTACAAGGAGAGCCAGGACGTCGCGCGCGCCTCGGAAACGCTCGGGGCGATGGAACAGCAGCGGGCCGATTTGGAAACCCAGTTCCAGGCCGAAGCGGCCGCGCTGCAGGCCTCGCTCGACCCGGCGTCGGCGGCGATCGAGACAATCGTCGTCCGCCCGAAGAAAACCGCCATCCCGGTGCGCCTGGTGGCGCTGGCATGGGCGCCGTACCGCGACAACCAGCCGACCTGGTCATGAAACCTCGCCGTTGACACGGGCGGCCGCGCGAGATCGTCGCGGGCCGGCGAACCTCGGAGGACTACGCAGGACCGATCCCCCCGAGCGGCGCACCT
>JAUYBU010000528.1 GCA_030693045.1 Bryobacterales bacterium
AGAACGGAGCGCCGGCCGGTGGCGAACAATTACATCCTGGTGGTTTTCGACAGTTGCCGCTACGATTCGTTCACGCGCGCGCGTGCCCGCACAATCGGGAAGCTCGGGCGTGTCGAGCGGCGCTGGTCCTACGCCTCGTGGACCTCGCCATCCCACTTCAACCTGCTGATGGGCCTGCTGCCCCACTCGAGCCCGAAGCGGGTTTACGCCTCCGAGTATTACACCAGGGACTTCCTCAAATTCAACCAGCGCCTGGGTTCCAGCGACATCCGGTTCAGCTCCCTGGTGCCCGAGCTTTATCTCCCCGCGTTTTTGAAACACAGCCTGGGCTATGCCACCCATGCGATGGTTTCGCTGCCGGTTTTGAACCCGCAAACGATCCTCAACCACGGCTTCGACACCTACAAGCTCATGCCGGCGCACAACGACATGCGCGCGATGGTTGGCCAGATGAAGTTCTCCGAAGAGCGCCCTTCGTTCTACTTGCTCAACGTGGGTGAGACGCACTACCCGTACGCGCTGCCCTCGGAGCCGCCCGAGGAATGGCCCCGCATCAGCGGCGTCCACGGCGTATTCAAACACCTGGACCAGCGCGTGGTCGGCGGCAAGCTGGCGGTCCGGCGTCCGAAGATGTTCGACCAGACGAAACTCGATACGCTTCGCAAGAGACAGATTCAAGCTGTGCGCTATCTGGATACCGTGGTCGAGGAACTGTTCGACTTACTCCCGAAGAATACGTATGTTACTATCACCTCCGACCATGGCGAGCTGTTCGGCGAGGACGGATACTTCGGGCACGGACCGATCCAGCACGACAAAGTCTTCGAGGTATTCTTCGTCGAGGGGAAACTCAGATGATCTTCCCCCTGGCCTATGTCGGACCGGGCGCGGGCTTCGCCTTTCTGGGCTCGTTTCTGACCATCGTGGCCGCTGCCCTGCTCAGCGTCGCCGCACTGCTGATGTGGCCGTTTCGAGTGATGTGGCGGCTCGCCGCCGGCATTCGCAGCCACAGAAAGGCCAAAGTTCGCAAGCTCATCTTTCTCGGATTGGATGGCCTGGATCCGCGCCTTACGGAGCGATACATGGCGGAGGGCAAGATGCCCCATCTCGCCCGCCTGAAGAGTCAAGGCAGTTACTCGCGCCTGCGCACTACATTTCCGGCGCTCTCTCCGGTGGCGTGGTCCACCTTCGCGACTGGCGTGAACCCGGCGCGGCACAATATCTTCGACTTTCTCAATCGCGATCTCAGATCGTATCTGCCCGAACTGTCCTCTTCGAAGGTACACCCTCCGCGAAAGTTCTGGAAGATCGGCCGCTACCGGATTCCGCTCGACCGTCCCTTCGCCGAGTTACGAAGAAAGAGCCAGCCGTTCTGGAAGATACTCGGAGAGCACCGCGTGGGGTGCACCATCCTTCGGATTCCAATCACCTTCCCGCCCGAGAAGTTCGACGGCCGGCTTCTTTCGGCCATGTGCACACCCGATCTGAAAGGGACTCAGGGTAGTTTCTCGCACTTCACCACGCGCCGCGAGGCCGCCGCCGCTTGCACCGGAGGCAGCCGGTTCCCGCTCGAGCGCGTGGGCCGGGACTACGCGGGCTTTCTCGAAGGACCCGACAACCTGTTTGTGGCCGAGGGCGGTCCGCTACGCATCCCGTTTCGAGTTAGCTCCGCTCTGACTCTTCGGATTCAGGGCCGAAGCTGGCAACTCAAGTTGGGTGAATTCAGCCCCTGGATCAGGCTGAGCTTCCGGACCTCGCTGGGGATGAAGGCGCACGGCATTGCGCGCTTTCTGATCACCGAAACCACCCCCGAGTTCTCACTCTATGTTACGCCGGTGCATATCGACCCGGAGAAGCCCGCGCTGCCGATCAGTCATCCACCCTACTACGCGGTCTACCTGGCCAAACTGATGGGTTCCTTCGCGACCCTCGGAATGGCCGAGGATACGTGGGCGCTCAACGAGGGAGTGATCGACGAAAAGCAATTCCTGGAGCAAACCTATCTTACTCACGCCGAGCGCGAGACGATGTTCCTCGGCGCGCTCGACCGCACCCGGCGCGGAGTGGTTGCGTGCGTATTCGACGCCACCGATCGCGTGCAGCACATGTTCTACCGGCGCCTGGGCGAAAACGGCGGCGGCGCGATCGAGGACCTCTACCGCCGCGCCGACGCCCTGGTCGGAAAGACACTTCCCCACGTAGATGAGCAGACCGTGCTGTTCGTCCTTTCCGACCACGGATTCGCTTCCTTCCGCCGCGGCGTGAACCTGAACACCTGGCTGCACCGGAATGGATACCTGGCTCTGAGAGACGGCGCTTCGGAGAGCGGCACTTACTTCCAGGGCGTGGATTGGAGCCGCACGAAGGCTTACGCGCTGGGGCTCGGCGGAGTGTACTTGAATCTGCGGGGCCGGGAATCGGAAGGGATCGTCGAACGCGGTCCGGAAGCGTCCGCGCTCGAACAGGAGTTAGTGGGGAAGCTTTCGAACTTACAGGATGACGAACTGGGCCGGACCGCGATTCGGCAAGCTTACGCGACTAAGTCACTGTACCAGGGGCCGTATCTGGATGCCGGACCCGATCTGATCATTGGTTTCGACGAAGGGTATCGCACCTCCTGGGATGCGGCCACCGGCAAAGTAGGTTGCAGCGTCATCGAAGACAACCTCAAGGCCTGGAGCGGCGATCACTGCATCGATCCCCCCCTGGTGCCCGGCGTGCTCTTCTCGAATCGCAAGATCGATTCCGGCGATCCGGGGATCGAAGACCTGGCGCCGACCGCGCTCGAGTTGTTTGGCGTCGAAAAACCGGATTGGATGGAGGGGAAGCCGGTATTCCGGTTCGCATGAGCGGTCGCCTGCCTGGATTGGTTGCCGGCTGTGTTTCGGTCGCCGCGGCGGTGGCCGGGTGGGGCTGCGGCCGCGCCGCTTCGGTTCCAAATTCCAAGCGGATCATCGTGCTCGGCATCGACGGAATGGACCCTGGTTTTCTGGAGCGGCACTGGTCCCGGCTGCCGCATCTCGACCGGCTGCGCCGCGCGGGCGATTTCCGGCGTCTGGGCACAACCACTCCGCCGCAGAGCCCGGTGGCGTGGTCTACTTTCATCACCGGCATGGATCCCGGCGGGCACGGCATCTTCGATTTCGTACACCGCGACCCCGCCACGATGACGCCGTTTTCCTCGATGGGCGAGACCGTGGAATCCAAACGCAGACTCCCGCTGGGGCCCTACTCGCTGCCGCTGGCGGGCGGCGAAGTGCTCTCGTTTCGCCAGGGAAAAGCGTTCTGGCAGTTCCTGTCCGAACGCGGGATTCCGGCCACCATTCTGCGCATGCCCACCAACTTTCCGCCGGTCCCGTGCCAGTGTCAGCAGCTTGCCGGAATGGGCACGCCGGACATGCAGGGCACTTACGGCACCTTCACGTTTTATACCGACGACCCCGCGGAAGCGCCCCGCCAGGTTGCGGGCGGCAAGATCGTTCGCGTAACGGTCACGGAGAATCGGGCCCTGCTGCCGCTGGAAGGTCCCGTGAACTCGTTGCGCAAGGACCGCCGCCGCACCTCGGCCTCGCTGGTTGTGTACCGCGATCCCGGCGGGCGCGCGGCACGCTTTGACCTGGACGGCAACCGGATCATTCTGCGCGAAGGCGAGTGGTCGGATTGGACACGAGTCCAATTCCCGCTCATCCCGGGCATCCAAAGCGCGTCCGGAATCGTGCGCATCTTCGCCCAGCAGCTTTCTCCCAACCTGCGGATCTACGTGTCGCCGGTCAACATCGACCCGGCCTCGCCGGACGTCCCCATCTCCGTTCCGGCCTCCTACAGCCGCGAATTGGCGCAAGCCATCGGTCCGTTCTACACGCAGGGAATCGCCGAGGACACGGCCGCGCTGCGGCAGGGCGTGTTCCGGTTGAAGGACTATCTGGACCAGAGCCGGATTGTCGCCCAAGAGCAACTGGCGTTGCTCCGCCTGGGGATCGAGCGGTTCCGCGGCGGCCTGTTCTTCCAGCATTTTCTGGGCGTCGATCAGAACTCGCACATGCTCTGGGGCAAGTACGAAAACGAGTTACTCGAAACTTACCGGATGGTGGATGACGCGGTCGGCTGGGTCCGGGAGCGTGCCGGCGACGCCACACTGATCGTGATGTCGGATCACGGCTTCGCCGCCTTCGACCGCGCGGTTCACTTGAATACCTGGCTGCTGCGGGAAGGGTTTCTGACCCTCGACGACCCGGCCAACACGGGTCCGGACGAGCTGTTCGCGCACGTCGACTGGTCCAGAACGCAGGCCTACGCGCTGGGCCTCAACGGCCTCTATTTGAACCTGGAGGGCCGGGAGCGCCACGGCATTGTGAGGCCGGGGGCGCAGGCGGAACTCATCCTGCGCGTGATTTCCAGGCGTCTGCGAGACTTCCGCGATCCCGTTGGCGGGAGCCAGGTGATCGCCAACGTCTACTCGCCGCGCGAGGTGTTTAACGGAAATGCGCTGGCCCTGGCTCCGGACCTGATCGTAGGCTACAACGCGCCCTACCGCTGCTCGTGGCAGAGCGCGTTGGGCGCGACGCCCGCGGAGACCATCGAGGACAACCGGGACGCCTGGATCGGCGACCACTGCAATGACGCCGGCCATGTGCCCGGCGTGCTGATCGCCAACCGTCCGGTGCGGCTCGCCGATCCCCGCCTGGCCGACCTGACCGCGACCATCCTGAGCGAGTACGGAGTCCCGCGGCCGGAGGCAATGGGCGGCCGCTCCATTTTCTAGCGAGGGTTTATGGCCAAATCGATCAAGGTGAACAAAGAGCTTTGGGAAAGGATCGAGCGGGCCGCGAAAGCCGGCGGCTACAGCTCCGCACAGGAGTTTGCCGAGCACGTGCTGGACAAGTACGTCCCCCGGTCCGGCGACGCGGATTCCAGAGAGGAGATCCTGAAGAAGTTGAAAGGCCTGGGCTACGTGGAATGACGCCGGCACTGTGGACGCTCGCGCCGGTCAGTGTGCTGATTGGCGCGCTGCTGATGTGGGCGTTTCGACGCATGGCCGATCGGGAGGCCCTGCGCGCGGCGGCCAACCGCATTCAGGCGCATCTTCTGGAATTCTGGTTGTTCGTCGACGAGCCCGCGCTGGTCTGGAAATCGTGGGGGGGGCTTCTGTGGGCGAACGCGCGGTTTCTGCGCCTGCTGCTGGTTCCGCTGGTGGTGCTGTCGATTCCCGCGACGCCGCTGTTTTTCTTTCTGGACGCCGTCTACGGAAGTTCGCCTCTGCGCGTCGGCGAGCCGGCGGTGGTGACTCTCAAATTCAGTCAGCCTCCGGACCGCCTGGAATTAAAGGCCCCCGACGGGATTTCCGTCGAGAGTCCGCCCGTGTATGTGACCGGCGAGCGCGAGGTAAGCTGGCGCATCCGTCCGCTGCGCCCGCTATCGGGGACGCTCGTGTGGACGCTGGCCGGAAGCAAGGTGGAGAAGAGCGTCGCGGCCGGCACGGGCCCGCGCTTTGTATCGAGGAAGCGCACCCGATCACCGCTGGAGCTTGTCCAATACCCTACTGAAGCGCTGCTGGGCGCGGGGCGCATCGACTGGATCGAAGTATCGTACCCATACGCGAGCGTGGCGTTTCTTGGTTTGCAGACCCACTGGGCGGTCTGGTTCCTGGCATTCTCCCTGCTGGGTGCGGCGCTGTTGCCGGGACGGCTAGAATGAAACGATGAAGCGCGGTTTCGCGGTCGCGTCGTTGGCGGCGTTGCTGGTTCTGGGCTCCTGCCGGCCCGGCGAAAAGACTTCGGCTCCCCCACCCCCGCGCCGGCTGAACCTGGTGTTGGTAACGATCGACACTCCGCGCCCGGACCGGCTGGGATGCTACGGCTACTCGAGTATCGAGACTCCCAACCTGGACCGGCTGGCGCAACGAGGGGCGCTGTTTGAAAACGCGGTGTGCCAGGCTCCGCTCACCGCTCCCTCGCACGCCAGCATGATGACCGGACTGAATCCCACGGCGCACAAGGTGCGCGACACCGGTGGCTTCGTGCTGTCCGGGTCGCACACGACGCTGGCGAAGATTCTCCAGCAGCAGGGTTGGGACACGGCGGCGTTCGTCGGGGCGTCGGTGCTAAAGAAGCGATTCGGATTGGACCAGGGGTTCGCGGTTTATGACGACGCGATGCCGAAGCCCGCCGAGGACTCCGAGCGCCGCGCCGGCGAGGTCGTGGACCGGGCGGTCGCCTGGCTCGGATCGCAATCGGGCAAGCCTTTCTTCCTCTGGGTGCACGTGTTTGATCCGCACCTGCCTTACGATCCGCCGTCGCCGTTCCGGGAAAAGTACAAAGGCAGACCTTACGACGGCGAAGTGGCTTATACGGACCAGCCGTTGGGGCGGCTGTTGGAGAGCGTCGCGAAAAAGTCGCCGCAAGAGAATACGCTGATCGCGGTGCTGTCGGATCACGGGGAGAGCTTTTCCGGGCACGGCGAGTACGCGCATGGAGTTTTCCTTTACGACACGACGCTGCGCATCGCCTTCCTGCTGGCTGGGCCGGGCGTTCCGCCAGCCTTGCGCGTGAAGCAGCAGGCGCGCACGATCGACCTGCTCCCCACCATCCTGGAACTGATGGGCGGCAAGACGCCGCCGGAAGTGCAGGGCGCGAGCCTCCGGCCGGCGTTCGCCGGCAAGGGAGTTCCCACGGCCGATTCTTACGCCGAGACGTTGTTCTCCAAGCTCAACATGGGCTGGACCGAATTGCGGGGGATCCGGACCAGTCGCTGGAAGTACATCCGCGCTCCCAAACCGGAGCTGTACGATTTGGCCCAGGACCCCGCCGAGACATCCAACGTGATTGCGCAGCACCCCGCCGAAGCGCAGCAACTGGAGGCAAAGTTGAAGTCGGCTATCGGAGCGGGAGCGGACACCGAGAAAGTCGAGCCCGCGGCGATGGACGCGCGCACGATGAAGCAGTTGCGCTCGCTGGGCTACCTGGGCGGGTCCTCTCAGGGGAAGCAAACGCTGACGGGCAAGGGAATCGATCCGAAAGACCGGGTCGAAATCCTGAAGCTGCTGCACACGGCGATGTACTCCGGCCTTCCGCTGGCGCAGCGCATTGCCGCGCTGCGCCAGGCGGTGGCCCAGGATCCCACGAACCCGACGCTGTATAACAATCTCGGTAATTTGTACTTGGAGGCCGGGCGCTCCGGCGAACTGATGAAGCTGTAGCAGGACGGGGTGAACAAGGGGATACGGGCCGCCTGGCTGTACTCGCGTTTGGGCCAGTTGTACTTGCGGCAGGGGAACCAGGGGAACGCCATCACTTTCTTTGAAGCGGCGGCGCAAATGAACGCTTCCGATTACGACAGCCTGCAAAACCTGGCGGTGGCCTACCGGGAAACGGGAAAGGTTGCGGATGCCGAGGCGATCCTGCAAATGATCCTGAAGTCGGGCGAAGACTACGCCCCGGCCTACAACGAGATGGACATGGTCAGCTTTCAGAAGAGTGACCGCGCGGCCGCGCAGAGGTACTTCGAGAAAGCAGCCCGGCTCGACCCCAGTTATCACCTGAATCTGGCACGGCTTCACAAGATGGCGGGGGAGAACGCCAGGGCGCGCGTCGGTCGAGGCGTTTCTCGCTGCCAAGGGCTCGGCGCCCGAGTTTCAGGCCGTGGCGCCGCAGGTGAGACGGGAGTTAGAGGCGGTGAAATAAGAAATGACCGCTCCCTAACGGTCGCGGCTCGGAAACGCCTGCTGAGCCGCGACCGTCAGGGAGCGGTTAAATCTACCAGCTCAGGCGCATGGACAACTGCAGGACGCGGGCGCCGTTCTGGCTGCCGTAGTTGCTGGCGATCATGCCTGAAGCGGCGTCGCCCGGGTGGTTGAAGGTGTTGAAGAAGTCGCACTGCACGCGCAGCTTGGCCTGCTCCGTGATCCTGAACGACTTAAAGAGCGCGGTGTCGAAGTTCCAATTGCCGGCACCGAGGATGGACATACCGTTAAACGGGTGAACGGGCGATGTGGCTGGGTCGTTGGAATCGGTGCCGCTGAGGTTGAAGCGGACCGGCGCGGCCTGGTTGGTAACCGGCAGCCAGATGTAGCTGGTGCCGTAGTTGGCGAAGTTCGGGTCGTTGGCCGCGGTGCGGCTGCGGTAGTCGGCCGGGTAGGGCCACAAGGGCGCCACGGCGGGCTTATAGTCGGAAGGGATGCCCATGTAACCGTTGGGTTTTCCGGTCGCATCCACGCTGTTGATCAGGTAAGCGGGAATGTAGCCGTTCCACATCAGGAAAGCATTCCGGCACACGCCGCTGGTGCAGTCCTGGATCGGAACGTTGCGGCCATTGTATTTCACCTTCTCGCCGGTGGGCCAACTGGAGCCAGTTGTCAGCCCGATCCAGCGGTTGCCCCAGCGGCCCATGCTGCTAACCTGCCACCCGCCGATGAAGGCGTCCAGGAACCTGTTGGCGTGTCCGAGGATCTTCTTGCCTTTACCGAACGGCAGGTCCACGATCCAGTTCCAGCGGAGTTCATCATGCGGGACGTTGGTATCGCGCTTGTACATGTACGTCTTCATGAACTTGTTGCGATCCGGAATCTGTTCGGCGGGCAGGAACGAACTCACCGGAGAAACCTGGGAGTCGGAATACCAGCCATGCCCGGCGGCCTTGTTGGTGTTAAAGAGTTGGTACATGATCTGAAAGCCGAACCCTCTGGAAAAGCGGCGCTCGAATTCGGCCTTGATGCCGTTAGCCCAGCTCCAGCCGTCCTTGCGGTACTCCTGGAGGTTGCCGTAGGGGCCGGCGGAAATCGCGCGCGCCCCGTAGTTGCGAATTGTGCCCGACAGAGGCAGGAGCTTCCTGGTCATCATCCAGACGTAATCCGGCATGGACTGATTCCAGTCGTCGTAGGAGTCCTGCTTAGCGGCCTTATTGCCCACGTACGACACCCGCAGGACGGTATCCCGCATGACTTCCTTTTCCAACGTCAGGTTCCAGTCGTGTACGCGGGAAGTGGGTTGGTCCGGATTGAAGTAGGCATTCTGGAAGGACTCCGTGCCCGGGGTGATCCCCATGGGCTTATCGAAGGTCACCGCATTGGCGCTGTTCTTCCCGGCCACGATGGTCGGAGCGTTGATCAGCCCCCAGTTGTTGATACCGTCGCCGGCGGGCGACTGAGCGCCATCGGTGAGCTGGTAGTTCTGGTAGAAGGCGGCGAAGGGCGTATTCATGCGCATGCGGTCGTTCCACCCGTAAATGGGGATCAGCATGTAGTTGAGCGCGTAACCGCCGCGGAGTACGAAGCTCTTCCTTCCGTCGAAGGCACGGTAGGCGAACCCGAGGTGCGGGCTGATGTCCTTCCAGTTGTTCTTCACGAGTGTCTGCGGAAGGCCAGCCTGGTCGTACGTCATGAACTTCATGCCGTAGCCGGTGAGCACGTTGATAAACGCCGGGCTGGCGGCACCGATCTTGTAGAACGTGTCGAGCTTGTTACCCAGCACGATCGCATTGTCCTTCTTGGAGTAGCTGGACATGATGTAGTACTTGTCGTTCGGGTAAGGGCTGAACTGCCAGCGCAGGCCCAGGTTCAGGGTCAGACGCCTGGTGGCGCGCCAGTTGTCCTGAATGTAGAAGGAGTCCTCCTTCTGGCGCATGTAATACTTGCCCTTGGCGACGCGGACTTCATAGCCGGAATAGCCCAGGTAGGCGGCCGCGGCCACGTGGCCGGTATAGTTCGTCATAGCCCGGCTGGTGGCGGTGCTGTTGACCGGATCGTAGAGGCCGGTGGTGACGGCGGCGAACGTCAGGTTGCCGGCGGTACGCTGCTGCTGGGGCATGTAGGTCAACTGGTCCAGGCGCAGGTGCATGCCGTACTGGATCTCGTGCTTGCCTTTGATCTTGGTCCCGTTGTCCTCCATGATGAAGTAGTTGAAGAACTGCTGGTTCCAGTTCACCGGCTGGAAGTAGTTGCTGTTGCCGGTGCCCACGCCGATGTTGTTGACCACCGGGTAGCCCGGCTGGTTGCCCGGGTTGGGCAGTCCCAGTTCATTGGTGTAGAAGCGGGTGTAATCGCCCGAGAACTGGGTTGTCACGGTGCGGCTGGCGCTGAACATGAACTCGTTGAAGAAAGTGGGGGAGAAGGTGTGGGTCCAGTCCAGCGACATGCTCTGGTTGGGCATCGTGTCGTTCCGCGAGTTCCCAAAGCCATCCAGGCTGGGAACGCCGTTGGCGGCCGGCCGGGATACCGATTTCATCGCCTTGGTGATGCGGCCGTAGACCAGGTCCTTGTCGCTGAAGCGGTGGTCGAAGCGCGCGCCCCAGGTGTACTCGTTCTGAATCTGCGGGGCATTCCCGTAAAAGTTGTTGCCCAGGTATCCGTTCACGCCGGCGATGTTCGGCTCCGGCAGGATGCTGTAAATGTACTTCATGAACGGGCTGAGGCGCGAGGGGTCGATGTTGTTGATCTTGCCGCCATAGTTGAACGGCTGGCGCAGGTAGAGCGGCCCCGGGCCGGAGGTCAGCGGGTCGTAGATGACGGTCATCTTGCCGGCGGTGTCCACCAGGTCGGAGAAGTCGCCCCTCCGGGTGGTCAGGTTCGGCACCCGGTAGTTGTTTTGGGTGCCTCTGCGCTCTTTCAGCCCTTCGTAGTTGAAGAACCAGAAGCTCTTGTTCTTGCCGTTGTAGATCTTGGGAATCGACACCGGTCCGCCCACCGTTCCGCCGAACTCATTGCGGACCAGCTTGGACACCACGCCGGTGAAGTTGTCGCGGGCGCGCGCCACACCGTAGAAGTTGTCGCGGTTGGTTTCAAACAAAGTACCGTGGATCGCGTTCGTGCCGCCCTTGGTGGTCATGATGACGGTATTCGGGCGGGTGTACTTGGCGGAACTGGAGTTGACGATCACGCTGAACTCCTGGATGCTGTCCAGGCTGGGCGGGCGCGACACGGTGCCGCCGCCGTACAACTGGTCGGTCAGGGCCGCGCCGTCCAGCACCACGTCGAAAGTCCCGGTGCGGTTGCCATCAAAGCGCCAGCCGTCACCGCCTTGGGTGAAGCCGGGGACCGTCGCCAGCAGGTTCCCGACGAAGCGGCCGTTGATGGGCAATTGCTCGATGCGGGTGCGCTCGAGCGTGTGGCTCATGGTCGCGGAATCGGAGGTCAGCATCGGAGTCACGTCCTGAACGCTCACGATGGTCTGCGTCCCGGCGGGCTGAAGCGTGATCGGGATGTTCGTCGATTGCTGCACCTGCACGGTAATGGTGGCTTCAAACTTCTGCATCCCGGCCAACTCGGCTTCGATCCTGTAAGGGCCGGGATTAACCGACGGGAACACATAGAAGCCGGTTTCGTTGCTCACGGTCTTGATTTCCACCCCGGTGGCCGTGTTCGTGAGCGCCACGGTCACATTGGGGATGACGGCGCCGGTCGGGTCCTGAACGGTTCCGCGGACGCTTCCGGTGCTGGATTGCGGCCACGCGGGCACCGCCAGCAAGGCCAGTACGGTCAAGGCAAGGCACAACCCCTGCCCTAAAGATTTGAGATTCTTTGTGCCTTTCAAAACTAACCTCCTTCTCAAAACGTGGAACGATTCTATCAAATCCGTGAAGACGGTGCCACCGCCCGAATTGGATTGGATTAAGAAGTGTTGACATGCGGCGCGGCCTACTGTACAATTTAGTACAGTTTATCTTACTGGGGCCCTGGTTCTGAATTGGATGGCTGGCTGAACTCGGCCATCGGGGTACGCAGAGCGGAAACTGCCCGCTCACTCAGGAGGGCTTGAAGACCATGGAGATCAATCAGGAAAAGCTCGACCAGTTCCTCGGGCAAGTGGTTGGGGAACTGGGCGCCGCCATGAATGCGGCTCTCGTGCTGATCGGCGAAAAACTGGGATTGTACAAGGCCATGGCCGGGGCCGGAGCGATGACGCCGGCCGAACTCTCGGCAAAAACCAACACCGACGAACGTTACGTCAAGGAATGGCTTTCGGCGCAGGCCGCCGGCGGCTACGTCACCTACGACGCCGCCACGCGCTCTTTCACGCTCCCCAACGAACAGGCTTTCGCCCTGGCGCAGGAAGACAGCCCCGCCTACATGCCCGGGGCCTTTCAGATCATCAGCGCGGTCATGAGAGACGAACCCAAGCTGGCGGAGGCATTCCGCACCGGCGATGGCGTAGGCTGGGACGAACACGACGCCGCGCTGTTTGAAGGCACCGAGCGCTTCTTCCGCCCCAATTACGCCGCCAACCTGGTGAGCGCCTGGATTCCGTCGCTCAACGGAACGCACAAGAAACTTCAGAAAGGCGCCCATGTCGCCGATGTCGGATGCGGCCATGGCGCTTCCACCGTTCTGATGGCTCAGGCCTATCCCAACTCCCACTTCGTGGGCTTCGACTACCACGGTCCTTCGATCGGCCGGGCGCGGCGCGCCGCCGCCCGCGCGGGCGTGAAGAATGCCGACTTCGCGGTGGCCACGGCCAAGGACTTCTACGGCTCGAAGTACGATTTCGTGACCTTCTTCGATTGCCTGCACGACATGGGGGATCCGGTCGGCGCCTCGCGTCACGTGCTCGATATGCTGGACCCGGACGGCGCATGGATGATCGTCGAGCCCTTCGCAGGCGATGACCTGGAAGCCAACCTCAATCCGATCGGACGGGTCTTCTATGCCGCCTCGACCATGATCTGCACGCCCGCCTCGCGCGCGCAGGAAGTCGGCCTATGTCTAGGCGCGCAGGCCGGCGAGGACCGTATCAAGAAGGTTACCGCCGAAGGCGGTTTCACCCGTTTCCGGCGCGCCGCCCAGACACCGTTCAACCTGGTTTATGAAGCGCGACCATAGGAGGTCAAGATGCGATTCATGGTGAAAGTCAGCATGCCGGTGGAAGCCGGAAATCTGGCGGCGAAAAGCGGGTTCGATAAGATCCCGAAGATTTTGGCGGAGCAGAAGCCAGAAGCCGTCTACTTCGTCGCCGAGCACGGCAAACGCACCGGAGTGCTGTTTCTGGATATCCAGGACGTTTCGCAGATCCCCGCGATCGCCGAGCCGTGGTTCCTGGCCTTCAACGCCGCGGTGGAGTTCTATCCGGCCATGAAGCCCGAGGACCTGGCAAAGGCCGGGCCGGCGATTGAACGGGCGGTCAAGGAATACGGGCAAAAATAGGCCCGCGCCCTGGCCTACGCGCGCTTCTGTTTCCAGCGCCCGCGCGTGAAGTCGGGGAACTCCATGGGCGCGCTGCCCTTGGCGACCGACATTTCGCTCAGCGGTCCCGGAGCGCTCCAGGCCGCCGCGTCGTAGACGTCCATGTCGGGGGTGAGGCCTTCGCGCAGGCACTGAACCAGGCGGTAGCATTCGAGGAAGTCCATGCCGCCGTGGCCGCCGCTGCGGCGCGCCAGTTCGCCCATGCGGGTCCACAGCGTGTGCTCGAATTTCGGCTTGAAGCGGTCGATGCTTTCCCATTCGTGGTTCTTCGACTCGCCGTGGATGTAGATCCGCGGCGGATAGTCGCGGAAGATCCCGTTGGTTCCGGCGATGAGGTTGATGCGGTCGTAGGGTTCCGGGGTGACGACGTTATGTTCCAGGGTGATGATGAGTCCGTTGGCGGTCTTGATGAGGCTGGTGTTCTGGTCGCCGCCGGCGTAAGTTTCCTTCCGCATCGGGTCGTCGGCCGGAACGTTCTTGTCGCGGTAGACGTACAGCGCCTTGGCCGGCGAGCTCATGGACACCAGGGTTGCGAAGCGGTCGCCGCGGTTGACGTTCATGTACATGGCGACGGGCCCCAGGCCGTGGGTCGGATAGAGATTCCCGTTGCGGTTAATGCGCTCGGCCCGGCGCCAGGGGCCCTCTCCGCGATAGGACGCCAGTTGCGAGCTCAGGTCGTGGAGGTAGGCGCCGGCGCC
>JAUYBU010000617.1 GCA_030693045.1 Bryobacterales bacterium
CGCCGGCAGGGCGCGCGATGCATGGATTGCGGCGTGCCGTTCTGTCACACCGGCTGCCCGCTGAACAACCTTATTCCGGACTGGAACGACCTGGCCTACAAAGGCCGCTGGCGCGACGCCATCCGGACGCTGCACGCGACCAACAACTTCCCGGAATTCACCGGCCGCCTGTGCCCGGCGCCGTGCGAGGCCGCTTGCGTGCTGGGCATCCACGAGCCGCCGGTGACCATCAAGCTCATCGAGCGCATGATAATCGACCGCGCGTTCGAGGAAGGCTGGATTCAGCCCGCGCCGCCTCCGTCGCGCACCGGAAAGCGCGTGGCCGTGATCGGTTCCGGTCCCGCCGGATTGGCCGCCGCGCAGCAGTTGAACCGCGCCGGCCACAGCGTAACGGTATTCGAGAAAGCCGATCGCGCCGGCGGCCTGCTGCGTTACGGCATCCCCGATTTCAAGCTCGAGAAGCGCTGGATCGACCGGCGCCTTGACCAAATGAGGGAGGAAGGCGTCGAGTTTCGCACGCGCTCCTGTGTGAGCGGGAACGTGCCGGCCGAAGACCTGCGCAAGGAATACGACGCGCTGCTGCTGGCCGGCGGCGCCGAGCAACCGCGCGATCTGAACGTGCCCGGCCGCGAGTTGAAGGGCATTCACTACGCCATGGATTTTCTGCCCCAGCAGAACCGGCGCGTGGCGGGAGATCCGGAAAGCGAGGCCGGCGCGATATTGGCCACGGGGAAGCGCGTTGTCATCATCGGCGGCGGCGACACCGGCGCCGACTGCCTGGGGACTGTACACCGCCAGCAGGCGCTCTCAGTGCATCAGTTCGAGATCCTGCCGAAGCCGCCGGAGACGCGCTCGCCGCTCACCCCCTGGCCGCTGTGGCCGCTTCAGTTGCGTACCGAAGGCGCGCACGAAGAGGGCGGCACGCGCGAGTGGAGCTTCGCGACGACGGCGTTTTCGGGCGACGAAAACGGCAACGTGAAACAGTTGCACGCCGTGCGCGTCGGCCCGCCGCCAGCCTTCGATCCCATCCCTGGCAGCCAGTTCACGGTCGACGCCGAAATGGTGCTGCTGGCCTTGGGTTTCACCGGGCCCGTGCGCGGCGGCATGATCGATCAACTCGGCGTTGAACTCGACGCCCGCGGCAACGTCAAGACCGGCGACAACTACGCGACCACGGCGCCGGGCGTTTTCGCCGCCGGCGACATGCGCCGCGGCCAGTCGCTGGTGGTCTGGGCCATCGCCGAAGGCCGCCAGGCCGCGCGCGCCGTCGACGCTTTCCTGATGGGCGAGTCGAACCTGCCGGGGTAAGGGCTTGCCGGGCGTCTCGATCCACGGGACAATGTGGATGAGATGACGATCGAGCAATTACGGACGCAAAGGCGCGAGGAGATCCTGCGCCTGGCCGCCTCCCGCGGCGCCCGCAATGTTCGTGTGTTCGGTTCCCTCGCGCGTGGGGATGCCGACGAGCGGAGCGACATCGACTTTCTTGTAGACCTGGAGCCCGGCCGCAGCCTCCTTGATCTGGGCGGCCTGAATCTCGACCTGGAGCGGCTGCTGGGCTCGAGAGTGGACGTGGTCTCTTCCCGCGGCCTCCGCGACCGCGTGCGGGAACGCGTTCTTCGGGAGGCTGTCGCGCTGTGAGAAACGACCGCGCGCGGCTTGAGGACATCCGCGACGCGATTGCGGAGATCGAGAAACGCACTCCCCGCGAATGCGAAGATCTGGAGCGAGACGAGATGCTCCGCGTCTGGGTCCTGTATCATCTTCAGATCATCGGCGAGGCCTGTCGCGGGCTGTCGGACGACTTCCGCCAACGTCACGCCGAAGACATCTGGTCGAGCGCCATCAGCTTCCGCAATGTTCTCGTCCACCAGTACTTCGGCATCGATATCGAGGCCGTCTGGCAGGTGATCGCGCGAGACCTGCCCGAATTGCGCTCGCTTGTGGAGTGCGTGCTCGGAGAACGCACGCCGAGATCCTCGTGAGCTGCCATGCGCGCCCCAGCAGGGGACTTCCAGGAAGAGTCGTCGCGTGAATTGGCTGCGCGCATCCGAGTTTCCCTGAAACTCGGATGCGACCAATCAATCAGCCAGTTCGCAACCGAGACAATCCAGCCAGCGCCGTCAGGCCCAGCCCGATAAGGAACAGCGAACCAGGCTCAGGTATTGCGTTCACTTCGGTCACCACAAACTCGATCTGCCACAGGAATGGGTATTGGCTGCCGGATCCAATCCAGCTTTGCCCCGGGGAGAACGGCTCGTAGCCGTCGGAGGTGTTGGCAAGATCGAGATACTGAGGAAGGTGGTTTCCCGTTAGGAATGAATGCGCGGCGTCGCTAACCAGGGAGAAGCCAAAGCTCGCCGTGTTGGAGATGATCGGCACGGAGGGCCAGGTTGCCGACGAACCCCTACCCAACACAGTCAGAACGTCGCCCGGTGATGCGTCGTAGCCAGCCACCAGCAAATCTCCGCGGGCAAAATCATGAGCAAAACTCAGTTGGCCGGAGGGAGTGCTGACGTTCATCCACAATCCCGCCGGCGGTGTGGTATACCACACTCCAAACACGTCAGCCGTATCGTACGTGAACGACCCCGACACTGTGTCCCGATATGCCATAACCCGGCCAGACAATAGGTTGAACTGATCCGTAACGATATGTATGGAGCCCGTGAAGACAAACGTGATCGGAGCGCCATGAAGCTGCGGCATCAGGATGCACGATAACAAAGCAAGAAGTAAGAGCCGACGAACCGGATAACGCATGCCAATTCCCCTCCTGAGGTCAAAGTGATTTCCATTCAAGATGCCGAGCAACTCCAACGAGTCAGAGCATCGAGTGCGCACTCCGCCGGGTTCGCTGAGAAAGTAGGACACCATTGAAAGATGTGCAGCGTCTCCTCTGAAGTCGAAGAGTCCGCAGACACTCACGAGTTTACCCCCCCCCCCTTGTCAAGAAAAAAAGACACTCAATAGGGAGAAAAACAGTACAAAAAAGAGAAGATATAAAAGAAATGAGCTGGCCGGTTCTATCCCGCCATCGCCTCGTACAGTTCGGCGAGGCTGAGTTCGAAGGCCGGGTCGGCGGAGCGGAGGACGCCGTCCTTGAGTTCGCGGCTGCCGTCGGAGGTCCACGCGAAGGCGCGGCGGGCACGCGGATCGATGAGCCAGACATTGCGGACCCCGAAGGCAAAGTCCGCCGGCAGGGCGCGCGATGCATGGATTGCGGCGTGCCGTTCTGTCACACCGGCTGCCCGCTGAACAACCTTATTCCGGACTGGAACGACCTGGCCTACAAAGGCCGCTGGCGCGACGCCATCCGGACGCTGCACGCGACC
>JAUYBU010000015.1 GCA_030693045.1 Bryobacterales bacterium
TCAACTCCACGATCGCCCGCTCCACGACGAATCGCATCTTCAATCCGTGCTTCTTGGAGTAGAGCGCCAACGCTCGTTTCACCGCTGGATCGATGGCGGTCGAGAGAGTCGCTTCGCGGGGCATACCATGATTTTACATGAAAAACCATGGGCCAGGCGTCTTGCACAATGGCCGCCGCTGGATCGCCCGCTTCGACGGCCTGGCGGGCGTCGGGAGGCCTGCAGGTGAAACTGCTTCCAGGAGAGGCAATGAACAGCTACTTCCCGTGGTTGCGGGTGGGACTGTTCAGGCACCCGCTGCCGGTAGCTGTCGAGCCGCACCATCGGCACTTGCCGGAGCCGCTTCCGTGCCGGTGCCTCTTCGTCGGGCTGTTCAGGCAGCCGTTGCCGTAGGAGGACGCCCCACAGAACTCGCAGCGCTTTTCATCCCCGACGTGTTCGTGTTGTCGATGCGGGCTGCGAAGGCAGCCGGAACCGTAGGATGTCGAATTGCAGTACCTGCATTTGCTCATAAATGGCCTTGAATAAGTGCCTTTGTCCGCGTTCCAAACCAGCGCGGCCAGAGTGTTCCCCCTGCTTACGAGTCTTCCGCCGGCATCCCTGGTCTCGCGGCTTCGCGGAGAGTAGCGCCCCAGAAACCAGCCTACACGGTCCCTGGCTTCCAGTGTGCAGTCCGCCTGAGTTCGCATGGTCCCGACGAGGCGATTCTGCGCGTCCCGAATCTCCTCCGTCTTGGGAGCACACGTGGCTGCGGTCGCAGGAAGCGCAGCCATTAGCAAGCCGGTCACGATCACTTTCAGCAGCAATGCGACCATGGTCCCACGCCTCCAGCCCCGCCGGCAAACGGCGGAGGGTCGGTCCCCGGCCGGCGTCGTAGAGCCGAAAACCAACGACCGCCCGTCGGCGCGCCTGGCAACACCATTGGCTTCGGACCGCACGGTACGGATCGTGGCGACGCCGAGGCATTGCCGGTCCAGGGCCATGCCATCCATGATCTGTTCGACTACAATGTGGCGGAAAGGAAAGTCGAACTCGAAGGTCAACGCTTCGCCCCGCGGGCAACTCACCACGGATTCAATCCAGGTCCCGTGGCCCTCCATGAACGCTTCCATCGCGGTGACCGGTGATGTCGGTGCAAGTTCAATTGACCGATTCATCTGCCTCCTGATTAGAAGGTAGCCGGGCGGTGTGCGATCTAACGCCGCAACAGGGAAGATTGTCTGAAATATACTCGGGGGATGGCGGAACGAGGGTCCAAACGGCGCGACCGGCAGGTAGTTCGCATCCTGGGAATCCTTGGCGTCTTGCTCAAAGATGAGCAACCGGCGATCCGGGACCTCGCGTCGCGTTTCGGGACGCGGCGGGAAACCATCTATCGGGACCTCCGAGCCCTGGAGGACGCAGGTTACCCGATTTCCGGGGATGAGTCGGGGCGCCTGAGTCATCCGCGCCTGTTGCCGGAAGCGCGCCGTAACGCGCCCCACCTGCGGCTGTCGGACGAGGAAATCACTGCCTTGCTGTGGGCTTCGCGGCAGGCGGCTGAGCAGTCCCCATTCCGGGAAGCGCTCGGCGCCGCCGCTGCCAAACTGCGCGCCATGGCCCGCCAGGAGGGGGCGGCCGGCATCGAGGCGGTCATGACCGAGGGCGGCTGGGGGATGAAAGACTACGGCCCGCATCGGGAGACGATCCTGCGCCTGGTCGAAGCCATCTTGCGTCACAGCCGCTGCGAAGTGGAGTATCAGTCCCCCGCGGCGGCCGCGGCAAAAGCCTACCCGTACGACCCCTATCGGCTCGTAAGCGTGGCCGGCGGCCTGTACTGTCTGGGCCAGGTGCCGCCCCACGCCAACTTGACCACGCTCGCCGTGGAGCGCATTCGCGCCCTGCGCATTACCGATAGCAAGTTCGAGATCGACCCCGCGCTCGACCTGGACCGTTGCCGCCGCGAGTCATTCGGCGTGATCTGGGAAAAACCGATGAACGTGATCATCCGGTTCAGCCCCGATCAAGCGTCTTACGTGCGCGAACGCATCTGGCATCCGACGCAACGGATTCGCGAGTTGCCGGATGGACGGATTAAACTGAGCTTCCGTGCCGGTGGCATGTTCGAAATCGCGCGCTGGGTTCTGGGTTGGGGCGACGCGGCAGAGGTGCTGCGGCCGCGGCACCTCAGGGAGTCGATTGCTAAAGTTTTGCACTCGACCGTCCGATCATATGAGCGGTAGCCATCCCTTGAAAGACCGCCTTAAGCGCCTGTTGGCCAAAGCATCTGAGATGATGTGCAAGCTCTGGCAACGGTTGAGGTTGGTGCTGTTTGGCGATTCGAAGGCCGGCCCCCCAGGAGACCCTGTCACCATGAGTGAAATTCACTACTTCCCCCGTTACTCACAACCGGAAAACGTCGTCACGAACAACACGCTACTTCTTCTGTTAAGGCTCCATCAGCACAATCGCTTCAAGTTCCAGAAATTCATGGAGCGGCTCTGCAAAGAGGAAGACATACAACTCGCGGTTTCCTGGCTGCAATTCAGTCAACAGAAGGGAACCGGCAAGAGCATTGTGGACGGCTTCATCGCTCAAGACAGCCTGAAGATCGCTGTGGAAACGAAGTTGGACGACAGCTTCGGTCTCGATCAGCTCAAGAGTCACCTGGCAGTGTTCAAGACCGAACAGCACAAGCTTCTGATCCTGCTGAGTCGATCCCCTGGATCCATGTTCAGCGAGCTTCTCAAGTCAATCCGCAGTCATGCGACCCCCCTGGGCATTCAGGTCGTTTATACCTCATTTGAAGATATCATTCGTGAAGCCCGGATCTGCTTGTCTAAGCATGATGAGGAGATGCTTGCCCTGGTTGATGACTTTGAGTCATTCTGCAGCAGCATGGGTGTGTTGCCGAGGGACAAGTGCACGATGTTTGTGCCACCATGTGGACAGTCCTTCCTCGAGAACGAGGAATTCTCCCTCTACTATTGCCCAGCGACTTGGAGTCGGCGCTCGGCGGCATACCTAGGCATCTATGCAGCGAAGACGGTACGGTCAATCGGACGGAGGTCGAAGGTCGTAGAGTGTAGTGTCGATCTCACAGCGAATGATGTGGCGGTGCTCGACAGCGTTACGGAACTTACGGTAGAGGAGAAGGGCCGGATACTTGGCGCGACCCGAAAGGCTGAGACGCGCAATTGGGACTTATGCACTGGGTATAAATTCTATTTGTGCGATGAAATGGTACCCACGGACTTCTGCAAGATGTCCCCCGGGGGCATCATGGGACACCGATACTTCGACCTAGAACAGTGTGTTGGAGCGAAGATCCCGGCTACTGTAGGTGAGTTGGCCTCCCTGCTTCGGCAGCGCACATGGAAGTGACCTGAATGTCCGCATAGGCGCACACGACGATCCCGGAATGCGCCACGGCGCGCCGCTGGTGCAACCGCAGAAAGTGGCGCCGGTTCTGAGTGAGGAGGATTCGCGTCTCGGCGGCGGCGAAAGCGAGGACCTCTTCGTCCGGCACCCGGCGGTTTGCTTTTCCGGCGTCGTGCGAAGTCAGTACGTCGTGACCCAGCCGCCGGAGTTCCTGGATCACCTGGAGCGGGATATTCTCGTTGGAGTAAATGCGCGCCATCAGGCCGATTCGTTGTCGCGGATCTGGGCTTCGATCTCCGCGGTATGCGCCCTCACGAACGCCCAGGCGTTCGCCAGATCCTCCGCGCGCAGCGAAGGATAGGCCTCCAGCAACCGATTCTCCGTCGTCCCCAAGCGCCGGGCTTGCTCCAGAAGCCAGACGGGAATACGAGTGCGAACCACACAGGGCTCTCCTCCGCACACATCCGGCTGCGAATCGACTCCGGGAAAATCATCGCCCAGGTCCTGCACCACCCACTTCAAAAGCTGCGCCTTCTCACCCCGCGACAGAGTGGGCAGCAGCTTCTCTACTTCGTGCAGGCCCGGCATGATCCTATTCTCGCTCATAACCATGGGTAAGTCTCAGGCTGCCTTGTCCGCGTGCGCGGGCGTCTTGCGCGACCACCAGCGCACGAACAGCGCGCCCAGGTCGTCCAGGTAGGTGTAGACCACCGGCACCACCAGCAGCGTCAGCAGCGTCGAAGTAATCAGGCCGCCGATGACGGCGCGGGCCATGGGCGCGCGGAACTCGGCGCCGGCGCCCCATTCGAAGGCCAGCGGCAACATGACGCAGATCATCGCCAGCGTGGTCATCAGGATGGGCCGCAGGCGCACGCGGGCGGCCGCGACCAGGGCCTGGGCGCGCGCGAGCCCCTCGCGCCGCTGCACGTTGGCGAAGTCCACCAGCAGAATCGCGTTCTTGGTCACCAGGCCCATCAGCAGGATCACCCCGATCATGGACATCATGTTGAGCGTGTCGCGCACCAGGTACAGCATGCCCGCCACGCCCACCAGCGACAGCGGCAGCGAGAACATGATGGCCAGCGGTTGCAGAAAGCTGCGGAACTGCGAAGCCAGGATGGCGTAGATCAGGATCACGGCCAGAACCAGCGACTGCATCACGTAGCCGAAGCTCTCGACCATGTCCTCGGTCTCGCCAGTGTAGTCGATGCTGTATCCGGCCGGCAGCGCCAGGCCCGCGGCGCGCTGCTTGATGTCGGCGATCACTTCGCCCAGCGAACGCCCCTCGGTGTTGGCGCTGACACGAATCTCGCGCATCAGGTCGCGGTGGCGAATTTTGGACGGCGCGGTGGAGGAATCCAGCGCGGCCACTTGGCTGAGCGGCACCAGCGTCCGGCCGCCCTGGCCCGGCAGATCCAGGCCCAACAGATCTGTTGCGCGCGTACGGCCGGCCGCGGCCACCCTCAGGCGCACGTCGTAGCTGTCGCCGTCGGTGTCCTCGAACTGCGAAACCACTTCGCCGGCGATCAGCCCGCGCAACGTGCTCGCCACCATGCCGACGTCCAGGCCCAGGTCGCCCGCCACCTTGCGGTCCAGACGGACGCGCACTTCGGGGCGGGGATCTTCGTCGCTGGTGTCGACGTCGGCCGCGCCGGGGACCTTCTCGACCAGGTTCAACAGTTGCGCGCCCAGCGGAGACAGCCGCGCCAGGTCCAAACCGCGCAGCGTGATCTGAATGGGCTTGCCCTCGGAATGCTCGTCGGCGTTCCCCACGGACGTGCGCACGGCGCGGAAGCGCCGCAGCCGTTCGCGCAGGCCGGCCTTGACAATGAGAAAATGCGGCCGCGTCTTGGGGTCCGTAAGCCTGACGAAAATGCCGCCTTCGCTGACCGGCTGGCTCTGGTTTCCGCCGATGGTCGTGTAGATGTACTCGACGCCGGGGTAACGGCGAACCTCCGCGCCGATCTCGCGCGCGATCTCCAGCGAACGCTCCAAACTAACGCTGGGATGAGCTTTGTAGGTGACCTGGATCTGGCCCGGATCCGCGTCCGGCATGAAGGCCGAACCGAGACGGCCAAACAGCGCGAAGCTGGCGACGATGGAGGCCGTGGCGACCACCACCACCGCCCAGCGGTGCCGCAGCGACCAGCCCAGCGCGCCGCCCACCACGTTCTGCAGCCGGTCGACCTGGTCGTTCACCACAGCCAGAGAGCGGCCGAACCAGGAGCGCGGAACCTTCGGATCGGCGGCCGGGTCGTACCACCGCGACGACAGCATCGGGTCCAGTGTGAAGCTGACATACAACGACACCAGCACGGCGAAGCCGACCGTGATGCCGAACTGGAAGAAGAACCGCCCGATGATGCCGCCCATGAAAGCCACCGGCACGAACACGGCGACGATGGTGAAGGTGGTGGCCATGACTGCCAGGCCGATTTCGGCGGTGGCCTCGCGGGCGGCCGTGAAGTGATCGGCGCCCATGTGCATGTGGCGCACGATGTTCTCTCGCACCACGATCGCGTCGTCGATCAGCAGGCCGATGGCGAGCGAAAGGCCCATCATGGTGAGGATGTTCAGCGTGAAGCCGAAGGCCCGCATGACGATGAACGTGCTGATGATGGAAACCGGCAGCGCCAGCCCCGTGATCACCGTGCTGCGCCAACTGTTCAGGAACAGAAAGACGATCAGCACGGTAAAAATGCCGCCCACAACCAGAGTCGTCTGCACGTCCTCGACCGACTCGCGAATGAACGTCGAGCGGTCCACCACCGTGCGCAAGCGAATGTGCGAAGGCAGTTCGGAATTGATCTGAGCCATGGCGCGATCGATTCCGTCGGCCACTTCGACGGTGTTCGCGCCGGACTGTTTGACGATCTCGACCGACAGACCGATGCGGTCGTCCACCAGCGACGCGCTGCGGCGCTCTTCGATGCCGTCCACTACCCGCGCCACTTCCGGCAGCAGGACCGGCCGGCCGTTGCGCACCGCCACGATCAGGTTGCGGAATTCGTCCACCGAGCGGACCTTGCCCGCCACGCGCACCAGCGGCTCGCGCGTGCCCTGCTCGAGTTTGCCGGCCGGCATGTCCATGTTCTCGCGGCGCAGCGCGCCCGCCAACTCGGCGTAAGTCAGCCCGAACGAGCGCAGCTTATCGCGGTCGATGAACACCTGGATCTCGCGCCGGGCCAGCCCGACCAGGTTCACCTGGCCGACCCCGGAGACGTTCTCCAGCCGTTTCTTGATGGTCTTCTCGGCGATCAGGGAAAGCGTCTTGATGTCGGCCGTGGGGCTCTCGACCGCCGCCGAGATCACCGGCAGCGCACCGAAGTCGAGCCGCTGGATCAGAGGCTCTTCGACGCCCTGCGGGAAATCCGAGCGCAGCGCGCCGACCTTGGCCTGCGCGTCCTGCTGAGCGGTATGGATGTTCGTCCCCAGCCGGAATTCGATCACCACGGCCGAAAGCCCCTCGGTGGTAGTCGATGACATGTGCCGCACGCCCGAGATGGTGTTCACTACTTCCTCGATGCGTTTGGTCACTTCGCGCTCGACCGTCTGCGGCGCCGCGCCCGGGTACAAGGTCTGGATGGTCAGCACCGGGATCTCGACGTCCGGGAACAGATCGACGCTCAGCTCGCGGTAGGAATAGATGCCCAGCACCACCAGCGACACCGAAAGCATGGTGGCCAGCACCGGCTGTTTGATGGAAAGGTCGCTGAGAAACATGCGCGCCTACTTCCCCGCACCCGCGACCTCGACCGCCACGCCGTCGGCGAGTTCGATGCTCTGCTCGGCGACCACCAGCATCCCGGCCGTGAGTCCGTCCAGGATTTCCAGATGCCCGTCGCGTTCGCGGCCGATGCGCACGGGCCGTCGAACCGCCTTGCCGTTCTCGACCGTGAACACGTACGACGACTTCGCCGCCGCATCGTCGCGGTAAACCGTCGCGGCCGGCAGCACGAAAGCGCGCGCGGTGACTCCGGTCCGGATTTCGCCTTCGGCGAACATGCCCGAGCGGAGCTTGCCGCCCGGGTTGGGGACCTGAATCCGCACCTTGGCCGAGCGCGATTCGGTCTCGACCCCCGGCAGAATCTCGACCACGCGGCCCTCGAAGGTCTGGCCCGGAAAGCTCGAAATCCGGAACGCGGCGCGCTGGCCGGCGCGGATGGGCGCCAGTTCGGCCGCCGGCACGGAGGTTTCCAGCTCCAGGCGGGCGTTGTCCACCAGCGTGAAAACCGCGGTCGGTGGCTCGACGTAGGCCCCGGGATTCACCCACTTCTTCTGGATCTCGCCGTCCACCGGTGCATGGATCACGGCGTCCCTCAGGAGCTTGCTCGCCACGTCGAGGGCGGCCCGCGCCTGGTCCAGTTGCGCCGCCGCCAGGGCCACCTGGGCGCGGCTGTCCTTATCGGCCACCTCCGCCGACTTCAGGTCCCGGTCGGTGATGCCGCCCGAGCGAAGCAGATTGCGCGCGCGTTCCTGTTCCGACGTTGTGTGCGCCTCCTGCACGCGCGCCCGTTCGAGCACCGCCTGCGCTACGGCCACCGCGCTCTCGGCTTGCCGCACCGCCAGGCGGTACTGCTCTTCGTCGATCCAAACCAGCGCTTCGCCGGCCGCCACCCGGTCGCCTTCTTCCTTGGGAAAGCGCACCACACGGCCCGTCGTCTGGGCCTTGACATCGACCGTTGCGCGGGAGTGGAGCGAACCGGTCACCGCCACCGTGGCGGCGAACGTCTCCGGCTCGACGCGGATCGCCTTGACGCGAACCGCCGGGGACGCCACCGGCGCCGCCGCTTGAGTCTCCTTCTTCTGGCACCCGGCCAGGATCAGCGCCGCCAGAGCGGGCAAAAGAAATCGGGCCATCCGCATATTCACTCCCATGGCGTTCTCCCCAGGGTCCAGCGCAAGCCGGCGCGCGCCACGGCGCAATCGTACAAACCGCGAAGCAGATTGGTGCGGGCCACCGCCAGGGCGGTCTGCGCGTCGGCCACGTCCAGCGTGGTGGCGGCGCCGTGCTGGTAATTGGCTTGCATCATCTCGAGCACTCGCTCGGCCTGGCGCAGGTTGGCGCGCGCCGCGGTCACCGCCTCGCGCGCGGCCGTCAGGTCGTCCAATCCCTGCTGCACGCTCAACTGGACCTGCTGCTCGGTCTTTTCGCGTTCGAGCTTGGCGGCGTGGCCGCTGGCCGTGGCCTGCCAGACCAGCCCGCTGCGGCGGAATCCGTCGAAGACCGGCAGCGTGAAGTTCACGCCGGCGTTCCAGCGGGCGTACAGCGGGTTAAGCAGGTTCGAGGGCAGCCGGGAGACGATGCCGTAGGCGCCGGTGAAATCGACCCGCATGCGGCTTTCGGCGCGCGCCAGTTCCAGTTGGGCGGCGGAGCTTCGCTCGGCGATGCGCAGGCGCTGGAGTTCCGGCCGGCGGCGGGTGGCTTCCTTGGTCAGCGCTTCCAGGTCCGCCTCGTCCCAGCTCGCCTGTTCGAACTCGCCGGCAATCCGGGTGGGGGAATCCACCGGACGGCCCAGGTAGTAGTTGAGCAGCGCCCGGGCCTGCTTGATCGCGTTGCGCGCGCGGACCAGGTCCGGCTGCCCGTTGGCGACAGCCACTTCCGATCGCAACACGTCCACTTCGGTCGCCACTCCGTTGCGAAAACGCAGCTTCGCCATCCCGGCGTGGCGAGTCTTCTGCTCCTGCGTCTCGACCACCAGTTTTTCGTACCGCTCCGCCCACAGCAGGCCGAAGAAAGCCCGGGCCACTTCCAGGGCCAGGTTCTGTTTGGCGCGGTCGATCTCGATTTCGGAACCTTCCGATTCAATCGACGCCAGGCGCAGCGCGGTGCCGACCTTGCCGGCGGTGTAGAGCGGCTGCTTGACCGAGATCGAGTAGTCGAAGATGCTCACCGGAGACGGAACCAGCGCGTTGCGCAACTCCTCCGGGAATTTGTCGAGACCGGAGGCGTTCAGCAGGCTGGGGTC
>JAUYBU010000025.1 GCA_030693045.1 Bryobacterales bacterium
GCCGCCCATGCCGCCGTATCCGCCCCCGCCATAACCGCCGCCACCCATGCCGCCGTAGCCGCCGCCACCCATGCCGCCGTATCCACCCATGCCATAGCCGCCGCCCATCCCGCCATATCCGCCGCCCATGCCGCCGTACCCGCCGTAGAGCTGCATGATGGCGCCGGCCAGCATTTCAGCGCGGCCGTACTTGACGCGGTAGACGTAGTTGTCAATCGAACCGGCAGTGACTTTCTGTTGGACGTCGAGCTTCTTGAGCCATTTCTCGACTTCGTCGAACACGCCCGGATTGGGCGCAATCGCGACCAGCGTGTTGATCCGGTCCACCGGCAGGAATTGGATGGTGCTCGATTTGCCGCCCAGCGAGACGGCCTTCATGATGCCTTCCAGCTCCTTTGCCAGATCGCTCGGACGCCCGTGGCTGGTTTCAAACAGGCGGACGCGCTGGGAGGCGAGCGTGTCGCTGTCGAACATCGAGATCAGTTCCATGGTCCGGCGCATGTTGCGGCCGCTGTCGAGAATCATCAGGAGATTGGCGGGGCTGTAAGCGAACGTCTGCGCGCCTTCCCCGATGAAGGGCGCCAGCAGCTTGGACAACTCTTCCACGGCCGCGTACTTGAGGAAAATCAGGTTGAGCATCACCCGGTCGTCGTCCGGGATGCTCTTGGCGTCGACCTGCGGCGGGATCGGAAGCCGGGCGACGTCGGCGAGCGGAACCACCCGGTACAGTTCGCCCACCTGGACCATCGCCGCCGCGTTGATGCGCAGAATCATGTCCAGCAAGGCGCGCGGGTCGAGATTCTTGACCTCGCCGTAGGTATTGAGAATCACGCCGCCCTTCACGCGCGGATCCAGGACGTAGTTGATCTTGAGAACTCGCGCCAACTGGTCGATCACCTCGACCAGCGAGGCGTTCTGGAGGCTGAACCCGCCCAGCGACGAGCGCTGCGAAGGCGGCGCGGGAGCCGGCACGGGCGCGGTGGCCTCCCCCGGAGCCGTGGGCTTGGCCGCGGGTGCGGCCGCCTGCCCCGGAGCCGCGGGCTTGGCTGCGGGCTTGGGCGCAGGCGGCTGCTCAGCCGGCTGGGACGTGGAAGGCTCAGGGCGCGGGCCAAAACCCGGCGGCACGTTAACCGGAGGCGGCGCCTGTGCATGCAGCACGGCCGCCATCGCAAGAATAGCCACACTGCAGCGCAATTCGATCATCACCCTACTCCTTGCTCTTCCCGGACTGTGGACCCTGGCTCGACTTCTCCAGTTCCCAGGCCGCCTTTTCCGTCCCGGTCAGCTCGGTCTTCTTGCGAGTCCACTTCCGCACGCCGAACGGGGACGGCCGCTCGAAGCGGAGGCTGTCGCCCTCCTCGGTGACCTTGAAACCGACCGGCGGCTGGGGCTTGGCCTGGCCTTCGGCGGCCTTGCCGTCGGAATGCAGCACGCCAAACGGCGTTCTGTACCCGGTCGCGGCCTTGCCCTTGGGTCTCTCGTCGGCCGCCTGGCCGGCGCCCAGGGCCAGCGCGAACGGAAGAATCATGAACCAAACGCTGTTTTTCGACATAATTGCTCTCCCTACCTGATCAGCTCCCACCGGCACTGGTCGCCGAAGGGCGTCCTTGTCACGAGCTTGCGCATGCCTTCCATCACCGTGCCGGCGGGGGTGGGATCGCCGGGCTGGCAGGCCCGCATCTCGGGGGTCATTTGCATACCTGGACCGGGTTTCACCGGCGCGGCCACCACGGTCGTAACCGGCGGCGGCGCGGCGGGCGGCGGCGGCGCGGCGGCTTCGGGAACCGGCGCGGCCCCTGTTGCGCGGCCTTTCGTCACCAGTTCTTCCAGCTTCTTGACGATGGTCTGCCCGTCCCAATCGAAGACCAACTCTTCGGGATCCACCGAAACCAGCTTAAATTCGCCGACCATCTCGCCGGGCGCGAAAGCCCGGTGCGCCGCGCCCGGTCTCGGGCTGAGAATCGCCGAGCGCACTTCGCCGAACACCATCACGCCATAGGCCACCGGCAACGGGGGCATCGGTTTGACCGGCGCCACGTCGATCTCCACCGCCGAATTGCGGTCCTTGGAGAAGAGCATTTTCTGCGCGACGTCGCCGTAGCCGATGGCCGCAACCGGCTGCACCGGCGGGATGGGAACCACCGGCGGCGCCGGCAGCGGCTTCACCTGCTGGAGATACAAGGCCGTCTCGCGAGCGCGCGCATCGAGCCATCGCACACGCAACTGCCAGGCGCCGAAAGCCGCCAAAGCGGCCAGCGTCAAATTGACCAGTGCGAGCCTGCCCTTCAAAACGCGAACCCCTTCTTTTCCGGAATGAGCTTACGCGGCACCAGCCCCGACACGGTCAGCCGGACCGACATCATCTTCTGCTTGTTGCTGCCGCCGCCCAGGCGCAATTCTTCGCTGGCCAGCAACTCGGGCTGCGCGGTGAGGTCGGCCAGCAGGTTCAGAAGCTGGTCGATGCGCGCCACAAACGAGATCGACACCAGAACCTCGCCGTAATCGTTGCCCAGCGGCCGGGCCGGGCCGATTTCGACGCCGCTCAACTCGAGGGGAGGAACCTGTGCGCGCGCCAGCCGGCGGATCACTTGCAGCATCTGGGCCTGCGCCTGCGCGGCCGTGTCGGCCTGAATGATCCCCTTCTCGCGCTGGCCCAGATCGGCGAGCGCCTGCTTGAGCGCCGCCTCCCTGGCCGGCGCTGTCGCGGCCAACTGCCGCAGCCGCGCCAGCCGCTTTTCGGCCAGCGGGACGGCCGAGGGACTCACCGCCCTGGCCGGGCTTGCCGCGCTCTCCGGCCAGAACCAGACGGCCAGCGAAAACGCCGCCGCCACACCCAGCCCGGCCAGCGCCCGCCGGTCCCGCTTGGAGAGCGTCATTGCGGCTCGCCCTCCCGTTGCGTGCGGATCCGGAATACTTCGGCGCCGCCGACGCGCGTGATTCCGGTCGTGAATTCCGAGTTCCGGAACATCGGCGAGGCGTCCAGGATCTTCAGGAGGCTGGCGGCCTGCTCGGCCTCTCCGCTGAGGATTACTCCGGAGCGGTTCAACTCCAGACTGTTGAGCCAGGCCGGAGGGGCCAGCAGCTTGGTGAGTTCGTTTAACGCGTCCAGATCGGCCTTGGAACGCTTTTGGAAATCGTCCAACAGTTGCGTGCGGGCGCGCGCCGCCGCGACCTGGCCATCCATCTGCGACAGTCGCTTGGCCCGCGGCTCCAGCTTGGCGATCTCGGCATCCAACCGCTCCAGGTAGCGGCGGTTTTCCAGAGTCCCGGAAACCGCCAGCGCCGCCAGCACGATCGCCAGCAGCCCGCCCAACACCAGGGTTGGTACGTAGATGGCGCGCGAGCTGGTCTGGCGCAACTGAGCCGGAAGCAGGTTCGCCGCGGTCGCCAGCCGGGGACAAGCCCCGGCCAGCGCCGCGGCGTAGGCCAGCGTTGCGCGGGATAAATCGAAATCGGGGGGCGCCCAGCGGGGCGTCGGGAGCATCTGCTGAAGCGGAAGGGACTCTTGCGCGGCGTCCAGCCGCAACTCGGCCAGAGCCAGCGGCAGAGCGCGCTCCAGCGGCGGATCGAAGACCGCCGAGAACAGCGGACGCGCTTCGCTTTCGCCGTAAAGTTCAACCTCGCCGCCCGCGACGTGATAGGTTACGAATGCGGCGGGCGGGGTCGCGAGCAACCGGATGGCCGAACGGATCGCCGCAGCCGAAACGGTGAAAGACGCCACCTTGATGCCCGCTTCCGAGAACAGCTCCGCGTAGCGCTCCACCGCCGCCCGGCGAGCGATTGCGACCAACACCCACGCGGCGCGCGGGATTCGCGCCCAGGCGCAGGCGGCTTCGTCCTCCGGATACGGGTACAACGACTCGAGCTGGAAACCCACCGCGGCATCCAGGTCGCCCGCCGCGACGCCCGGCAGGTTCACTGGCCGCACGATCACCTCGTGGCGCGGCAGAAGCACCGAGGCGACCAGGTGGGAGGCGCCCAGTTTTTTCAGGAAAGCGGCGTATTCGGCGCCCCACTCGGTGGCCGGACGCTCGCGGAAGCCTTCGATGGTGGTGGCGCCGAGCACTCGAACGCCCGTCGGCCGCACCCGCGCCACCACGATCCGCAATTCGCGCGCGCCGACCTCGATCCCCACGCCGGCGCCGATGGCGAGCCATTTCCTGAAGTTCCCAGCGGCCATCAGAATGACCTCGCCGGCGCCGGGGCGTTGTCGTACCAGCGCAGGATGGCCACCGGCGGATCCGTACCCGGATCGAAAATCTTCACCATCGCCGCGACCGTTCGGCGCAGATCGGAAAGCTGGCCGTTGCTCAGCCGCAGGCCCGCGGTGGAGCGCAAAGTGAACAAGCTGCTCGAGCCGAAGCCCAGCCGGTTCACGCCCGGCGCGGCGCCACCGGTGAGCGCCAGAACCTGCTCCATCTTGCGAAACGGCATAATCCGGCGGGTTTCGGAAATCAGCCGGGCCAACTCGGGCGGGACGCCCAAGGCCACCATCAGGGCCGGCTCCACGCTGTTCACGTCGAAAACGCCGGTGGAGCCGTACACCGAAATGCAATCGCGCAATCCCGGGCGCGGGATCAGGCGGCCCTCGGCGTCGCGATCGTAACCACCATGGAACAATTCCGGCGTCATGCCCTTGACCAGCAAAACTTCTTCAATCTCCTCAAAAGACGCGTGCCGCGCCGGAAAAGACGGAACCCGGGACAAATAAAACGGGTCGAACGGGCTCAGGCCGCCCGGCGGGGCCGCCGCGCGCCAGTCGACGATCGCCATCGCAATCTCGTAGGCGCGCTCGGGTTCGGCGCCCAGCGCCAGCATCAGCCGATGGAGGTCTTCGGGGCGGGCCTGATTGATGTTCAGCTTGGACGACTCCGGGACGATTTCGACCAGCGCCTCGCCACTCGCGTAGCCGAATCGCAGAAACGGCATTCCGGGCTCGTAGTAGCGCGGCGACCCGTCCGGGTTCCTGTAGCTAGCCCCCCGCAGCATGTAGAGGATGGCCCGGTCGATGGAGCCGGTCGCCAGGTAGTAGGCGCGGACGCCATCGGAGCTGGTCGAGGTCCGCTCGGTCTCGCCGCGAACGGTGTTGGCCACCGTGAAGGCGATGGCCGAAAGCGCCGCCGACAGCCACAGCACCGCCAGCAGCGCCCCGCCCCTCCGGAAAAATGCGTCAGCCTGGTATGGCCCCTTTATTGGGACAGACCAGTGTGTCCCTGGGGACTGGCTAATGTGTCCCTGGGGACTGGCTAGTGTGTCCCTTGTGGACACACCGGCCTGTCCCCGCACACACCGGCCTGTCCCCGCACACACCTGTCTGTCCCGAATTAAAGGGGCCATACCAGGCTGACGCATTTTTCTACTGGGTGACATACTGGAACGTCGGATCTTTCTGCGCTCGCAGGGGCACGGCGAGGGAAACCAGCGGCACCTTCGACGGATCGCTCTCCAGCGGGATCATCTCGACGCGGATGCCGGTCGGCCATTCCCGCCACACCCAGCGATCCTCCCAGCGCTCCATGATCGGCGGCGGCAGCGTCCGCCGGAACCAAAAGCGGCAGCCGGCCAGGCGATCGGCCAGCACGAAGGACCGCGGCCCGGGCTGAATGGGCGGAAAGTGCGGCGCCGTGCCGGCCACCGGATCCGGCCCGATACCCAGGCAGAATAGGCCGGCGCCGCGCGGGCCGACGTAGAGGTGCTCGTTCACCACCAGGCGCACGCCCTGGTTATTGGCGCCCGAAATCACCTGAAATTCGAGAACCTGCGGAAGGCCCCGGTTGGCTTCCTCCAGCGAGTAGGTGGAAACGAAGCGCATCGACTGCGGCTCGCCCTGAAAGAACGGCATGCGCGTGGGCGGCGCCCCCGGAGCCTGAGCGCAGTCCGCCATGACCGGCATGAAGCCCGCGATCTGCTGCTCGATCACCCGTTGCGCGCCCAGCGACCGCCGGTTGGCCATCAGCCGCGAGTTGGTCTTCTGCATGGCGTTCAGGCCGGTGCGCAGCGCCATCAGCATACCGGTCGACAGCAGGCTGACCAGGGACACGGCAATCAGCACCTCGATGAGGGTCAAGCCGGATTGAAAGGATTTCATGGCGCCGCCCCTCCCGCCAGCGCGACTTCCTCGGGGCGGAGCATGCCACGGCGGAAACCCTCGAGCGCAAAGGAGCGCCGAAGGCCGCCCTTCTTCCACCAGACTTCCAGTTCCACGCGGTCCAGCACCGCAGCGTTCGCGCCTGCGCCGGGCGGCACGTCAAATGGCAGGATGCGGGCGCGCCAGCCGCCTTCGACGCCGGTGGCCGAAAGGTCCCAATTCCCCTCGACGGCCGCGAATCGAGGCAGACGCCGGTCCAACAGCAGTTCGTCCATCTTGCGCCGCGCCAGCAGGGCGGAGCGGTCGTAGTCGGTGAGCCGGGCGGCGTTGCGCAGGGACGCCGAAAGGCTCGATAGCAAGCCCACCACCGCGATCGCCATGATGGTGGTGGCCACCATTACTTCGAGAAGCGTGAAACCGCGATTGCGCTTCACTTCCCCTCCACCCGCTCGATCTGAGGCACGCCGGTGATCGGATCGACGCGCACGATCCGGCGGGTTCCCTTGCGGTTGGCCAGTTCCAGGCCGATGCGCGGGACGACGCCGCCCGGGTACAGCACAAAGCGCCGTCCGCCGTCCTTTTCCTCCCGGCCTTCCGGCAGGATGGAGACGATGGCGATGCCCTCGGGCAACTCGATCCGGCGCAGGAATCCGCGCTCGGAAGATCGCATGGTCAGCGACCGTTCGGATTTCGAAACCACGATTTCGATCAACTGCTGACGCCGCTCGGCGCGGTTCAGCCCGGCGTTGAAGAAGCTCACGACCGAATCCGAGGCGGAGGCGAGGCGGAGCGAATCGATGCCCGAAGTGACCGCCGGGAAGCTGACCGCGGCCATCAGGCCGACGATCGCCACCACCAGCAGCATCTCGATCAGCGTCACGCCGCGGGAAGATCTCTTCATTGCGCCCTATTGCGATTTCCAACTCAGGATGTCGCCGTTGATGCTCTCTCCGCCGGGCTGGCCGTCGGCGCCGTAGGAGATGATGTCGGGCTCGTCGCCGTGCTCGCCGGGATACTTGTAGACGTAGGGACGGGCCCAGGGATCGACCGGAATTTCCTGCGGCAGGTAGGGCCCCTCCCACTGGTTGACGCCCTGGGGTTTGACGCGCAGCGCCTGAAGGCCCTGCTCGGTGGTCGGGAACAATCCCGTGTCGAGTTTGTAGGCCCCCAGCGCGGTCATGAACGAGTTGATCTGGGCGCGCGCCGCCGTGATGCGCGCCGTGTCGCTGCGCCGCAACATTCTGGGCGCCACCAGCGCCGCGAACAGCGCAATGATGGTCACCACCACGAGCATCTCGATCAGCGTGACGCCCGCTTGCCGCCTATTCGTTTTCCGCCTCACACCGCCACCTCGTTAATGCTGGTTATCGCCAGCAGCATGCTAAGAATCAGGATACCCACGATGACCCCCATCACCAGAATGATCAGCGGTTCGAAGACGCTGGTGAAGCGCCGGATGGCGGCGCGGGTGTCGCTTTCATAGATGTCCGCCATGCGGGCGAACATCAGGTCCAGCTTTCCGGTCTCCTCGCCAACGCTCAGCAGATGCGCGGCCAGCGGAGGGAATTGCATTGTGCGGCGCAGCGGGACCGCGATGCCCTCGCCGCGCTTGACGCCCTGCGCCACCTGGTCCAGCGAACCCGCGATCCGCCGGTTGTTCATAATCGCCCCGGCGATGCCCAGCGACTGCACCAGCGGAACGCTGTTGGCCACCAGCGTCGCCATCGCCCGCGCGAAGCGCGCCGTCTCGGCCTTGCGCAACGCGTCGCCCAGCAGCGGGACCTTGAGCCGCAGCGTGTCCCACCACAGCCGGCCCAGCGTGGTGCCCACATACAGCCTGAGCGCCGCGCCCGCGACGGCGGCCGAGGCCAGGATCATCCAGCCGTAGTTCTGAAGCCAGCGGCTGGTCTCCAGCATGATCTTCGTGGGCAGCGGCATGACCATGTGGGATTCCTCGAACACGGCCGCAAAACGCGGAACCACGAAATACATCAGGACCAGGATCGACCCCAGGCCGACCACGGCCAGCAGCGCCGGGTAAATCATCGAGGAGATGATGTAGCTGCGCAGGTCGTCGCGGGTCCGCTCGAACTCGGCCAGCCGCTCGAAGATCGAGGCCAGCGATCCGCTCGCCTCTCCGGCGCGCACCATGTTGACGTAGAGGTTGGAAAAGCACTCCGGGTGGGTGGCCAGCGAATCGGCCAGCGACTTGCCGCCCTTGAGCACCCGGAGGACATCCAGCACGATGGCGCGGAATTCCTGACGCTCGGTGAGTTCGGTGGAAATGGTGAGCGCGCGGTCCACCGGCACGCCCGAGTTGAGCAGCGTCGACAGCTCCTGGGTGAAAAAAAGCACGTCGCGGCGCTTGCCGCGCGCCAAAACCGGGAGCTTCCATTCGAGCGATCGTTTCTGCCGCTGAAGGCCGATGTAGACGGGCGCCAGACCTTGTGCGCGCAGCTCTCGCGCCACCGCTTTTTCGTTGTCGCTGTGCAGGATTCCTGTACGTATTTTTCCGTCGCCCGCAACCGCCTTGAAATGGTAAGCCGCCGGCATCAGAATTCCTGCGTCACGCGCATGACTTCCTCGGCGCTGGTGACGCCCTGCCGCACTTTCATCCAGCCATCCTCGCGCAGCGTGCGCATGCCGTTGCCCCGCGCGGCCGCGGTCAGGTCCGCGGCGTCGGCGTTGCGCATGATGAGCCGACGCAATTCGTCGTTCAGCTCCATCAGCTCGAAAATGCCGACGCGCCCCGTGTGGCCGGTGCCAAAGCACCGCTCGCAGCCCGCGCCGCGGAAGGTCCGGATGGTTTCGCCTTCCGGCGTCAGACGCGTCCCGGCGTCGCACTTGCATTGCGGGCAGATCAGCCGCACCAGCCGCTGCGCCAGCACCGCCACCAGCGACGATGTGATCAGGTAGTTCTCGACGCCCATGTCCGTCAGGCGCGTGATGGCGCTGGGCGCGTCGTTGGTGTGCAGCGTCGAATAGACGAAGTGGCCGGTGAGCGAGCTGCGGATGGCGATGTCGGCCGTTTCGCGGTCGCGGATCTCGCCCACCATGATCACGTCCGGGTCCTGCCGCACGATGTGGCGCAGGCCGGAAGCGAAGGTCAGCCCGATCTGCGGATTGACGTGGATCTGGTTGATCCCGTCCATCTGGTATTCCACCGGATCCTCGATGGTGATGATCTTCTTGTCGGTCTGGTTGATGCGCTTGAGCGCCGAATAAAGGGTGGTCGACTTGCCGCTGCCGGTGGGGCCGGTCACCAGAAAAATGCCGTGCGGGAGCGCGGTGAAGTGTTCCATGCGCGCCAGCATGTGGTCGTCGAAACCCAGGTTGAGCAGGTCGTAGAACTCGCCCGCCGAGCGGTCGAGCAGGCGCATGACCACGCTTTCCCCGTACAGCGTGGGCAGCGTCGAGACGCGCAGATCGATTTCGCGCCCCAGCGTCTTGATCTTGATGCGGCCGTCCTGCGGCAGGCGGCGCTCGGCGATGTTGAGCTTGGCCATCAGCTTCACGCGCGAGATGATGGCGGCCTTCAGTTCCCGGGGCGGCGGCTCCTGGCTGTACAGGACTCCGTCTATTCGGAAGCGGATGCGAAACTCCTTATCGAACGGCTCGATATGGATATCGCTGGCGCGCTTTTCGACCGCCGAGGCGATAGCCGCGTTCACCAGCCGGATCACCGGAGCCTCGCTGGCCATGTCGCGCAAGTGCTCGAGGTCTTCGGCGGCTTCGGCGCCCAGACCTTCCTGGTCGGTTTCGGTCTTATCCTCCTGGCCGTAGTACTTCTCGATCGCGTCGAGGATCTCCTGCTCGGCCCCCAGCACGGGTTCCACCTTCAGGCCGGTGAAGCCGCGCACCGCCTGGATGGTCTCGAAATCCAGCGGGTCGGCCATCGCCAGTTGCAGGCTGGCGCCCTTCAGCGCGACCGGCATGGCGCGGCACTGCCGCAGGAACCGGGGCGCCAGGCCCTCGAGTTCCGGCGCCGCCGGCGGCGGCCCGTCGAGCGTCACCAGGGGGATCGACAACTGGTCGGAAAGCGCCGCCAGCACGTCGCGCATGGCGATGAAGCCGAGGTCGACCAGGATCTTGCCGATCTTCTCTCCGCGCTCGCGCTGAATCTCCAGGGCCCGCTCAAGGTCTTCGGCCGTGATTAACTGGCGCTGAATGAGCATCTCGCCCAAACGCATATGGTCAGAACTCCTGTACCTGAACGGCGGCTTCCAGCGTGGAGCGGTCGCGGCGGTTGGTCTGGAAGTCGAGCAGGGTCCGCCGTGGCGCCTGCATGACGATCTGCGAGGGCAGGCCCGAGGAGTCCTCCCAGGAGAAGCAGAACAGCGAGACGCCCACCACCAGCCGCTCTTCGGCCGGAACGGTGTCGAGCGAACCCGCCGCGGCAACCAGCGCCTCGCGCATCGCGCTCTTGAGCGCCGGCAAACGCTCCAGTTTCTTGAGCCGCAGCTTTACGATGTCGTCCTTGGAAATCTTCGGGCGGAACGGGCTGATCGACGGCCCGGAGGCCAGATTGACCTCGGCCGTGAAAACCGCGCCGTAGCTCTCGAGATAAACGCCGCGGGTCATGCCCAGCAGCAGGAACGGGTCCTCGACGACGGTTTCCAGGCGCCGGTCGATGCTTTTTTCCATCGCCGCCACGGCGGCGCGGCCGACGCGCGGGCGTTCGGCGCCGGTGAGACACAGGCAGGCGGCGAGCACGGTCGAGAGGCACGCCAGCGGTTTCATCGCGCGCCTCCCACTTCGGCGCTGGCCATATACCAGCGCGTCATCTGCTTGCGCACGACGTTGAAGGCCTCTTCCACCTGCACGCGGTCGGCTTGGCGTTCGAATTCGAAACGCTTCTCGGCGGCCACGACTACGGCCTGGATTTTCTCCGCCTGGCGGGCTTCGCTTTCGCCGACCGCCTGCTTCACGGCATGGTCGAGCCGTAGCGCCACTTCCCGATTCACGCGCGCCTCGATCACCGCCGTGTCGAAGGCCGGAGCCGGCCCGGCCACCTCGACCGGCCGCATCACGCCGTGCGCCAGGATCGCCACCGCCAGCACCACCGACGAGACGAACCCCATCCGCGGTCCCGAGTTGAGCCACGCCTGCCACCACTTCGGCTCGAAGACCTTGTCCGAGACAAAGGCAATGCGGCGCGGCATTTCCTCTTCGGGCATGGCGCGCAGCGCGGTGAAGGTGAGCGACAGGCGGTCGAGTTCCTCGCGGCAGGCGTCGCAGCCGGCTGCGTGAAGTTCCGCGGCGCGGGCTTCATCCCGCGGCAGTTCCTTCAAAATGTATCCCTTGAGATCGAATTCCGGGCAACTCATTTTTCACCCCGTCTTTATGGGAGCCAGCGTTTCCTTCAGGAGATCCAGCGCCGTGTACAGCCGCGACTTCACGGTCGACACCGGACAGCCGAGCACTTCGGCCATCTCCTCGAACTTGAACCCCTGGTAGATCTTCAGCACCACCGCCTCGCGCTGGTCCGCCGTCAGGCGGTCGAGCGCCGCGGTCACCGCCAGGGTCATCTCGATCGGGAAAGGCCGGCCGCCCCGCGCCGCCGTTTCGAACTCCGGCGTCTCGCCCGAATCGGGCTTGGGCTTGCGCAGCAGCGAATAGGCCTGGTTGTGCGCGATCCGGAACAGCCACGGGGCGAACCGCCCCGCATCGTCCAGCTTGCCCAGGTTCTGGTAGGCCTTGAGGAAGGTGTCCTGGCACAGATCCAGGGCGTCCTCGCGGTTGCCGGCCAGCTTGAGCAGGTAGTTGTAGATCCGCTTTTCCCAACGAGACACCAGGAGGTTATAGGCGTCCACGCCGCCGCGGCGCGCCTGGGCGATCAGATCGCGGTCTTCCACCTCCCGGAAGATCAACTCTTCGGCTCCACTCTAAAGACGCCCGCGGGATGAAAAAAGTCGAAAGGGCGCTTCGAGATTATTATCGCGCGCGGCGGGACGCCCGGGCCCGCCGCCGTCCTCGTGGGCTATTTCGGGGACAGGCTACGAAATCCCGAAATACCGCCGCGACGAAGTTGAATCCACGCACGGCCCGAGTTTCGGGATTTCGTAGCCTGTCCCCGAAATAGGATCGGCTAAATGTGACGTTGTGCCGGGTGCTGCCCGATTCGCAGAGGAGGCATCCGTTGTACCCTTTTCTCATGGGGCAACTGAGCCGTATCGGCGTGGCCATCGATTCCGACCTGCTGGACAAGTTCGACCGTCTGATCGAGTCGCGCGGCTACACCAACCGGTCGGAGGCTTTCCGCGACCTGATCCGCGACGAGCTGGTCGAAAAGTCGTGGCAGGACCCGGCCAGCAACGTCGTCGGAACCGTCACGCTGGTCTATGACCACCATGTGCGTCTGCTGAGCGAGAAGCTCACCGATATGCAGCACGATTTCCACGACCATATCCTGTCGACTTTGCACGTGCACCTGGACCATGACCACTGCCTGGAGGTGCTGGTGGTGCGCGGCAAGGCGGCGGCGGTGAAAAAGATCGCCGACGCGCTGATCAGCACCAAGGGCGTGCGGCACGGGCGGCTGACCATCACCACGACGGGGGCCGGGCTGTGATCCTGGGGACGGGGATCGACCTGGCCGAGGTGCCGCGCGTCCGCGCCGCGATCGAACGCTACGGCGGGCGCTTCATCGAGCGCATCTACACGCCCGCCGAGATCGCCTACGTCGAGCGAAAAGCCAACCGGTACGAACGTTACGCGGCGCGCTTCGCCGCCAAGGAAGCCGGGATGAAGGCCATCGGAACCGGTTGGCGGCACGGAGTCCGCTGGCAGGATTTCGAGGTGCTGAATCTGCCCTCGGGACGCCCCACGCTCAAGCTGCACGGCGTGGCCGCGCGCGTCGCCGAGCGCCTCGGTGTGCGCGTCATCTCCCTTTCGCTGACGCACACGGCCCAGCAGGGAATGGCGTTCGTGATCCTGGAGGGCGAGGGCTGACCCGCTACTTCCTGGTTACATCCGCCGGAGCCGGACGGAGTTGCGCGCGCTCCAGCCGCGAGGCCTCCTGCCAGGTGAAGATCATGCGGTGAATGACGGTCAGGTTGCCCAGCACCGCGATCACCCACAGCACCGCCGCCATGCGGTCGAACAGCGCGCCGATGATGAGCAGCACGATGCGCTCGGGCCGCTCCAGGAATCCGACCTTGCACAAGGGGATAGTGTTTTCGGCGCGCGACCGGGTGTAGCTGACCATCACCGACGCGGTCATCACAACCGCCGTCAGCACGACATAGAAGTAACGGTTGATGGAAGCGTAGAATACCAGCAGACCCATCAACAGCGCCAGGTCCGAGTAACGGTCCACGACGGAATCGAAGAAGCCTCCGAAGGGCGTGACCTGGTTGGTGGCGCGCGCCACCCGGCCGTCCACCATGTCGAAAATTCCGGCGCTGATGATCACCACGCCAGCGGCCTGGAAGCGTCCGGCGCCCAGCAACACCGCGGCCACGATGTTGATCACCAGGCCGATGAAGGTCAGGACGTTGGGATGGATTCTCGACAGGGCCAGCGCGCGGACGATCAGCCGGATAACCGTGCTGCAGGCGGTTCCGATCATTCGCGTCAGCGTCATCGGCGGTCCTTTCAAGCGTACCTCAAAGCGCGGCGGCTAGAGTTGGTCGTGAATGGTCGTCAGCCGAAGGATCTCCATCTCCCGGAAACCACCCGGACTCTGGATCCGGACGACATCGCCCACGGCCTTGCCGAGCAGTCCCCTCCCGATCGGAGAACTGGTCGAAATCAAGCCTCTCTTCACATCCGTCTCTTCGCTGGGAACCAGCCTGTAGGTGGTCTCCTGGTCCTTCTGGTAGTCCAGCACCACAACGCTGGATCCAAGACCGACCTTATCGTGTGGAATCCGTGCGACGTCCACCATGGAGAACTCGGCCAGTCGTTTCCTGAGCTGGCCGAGGCGGGCGTTGACATAGCCCTGACGGTCCTTGGCGGCGTGATACTCGGCGTTCTCACTCAGGTCGCCGTGCGCACGGGCCTTCAGAATCTCTTTCGGAAGTTCGGAGCGGAATTCGTGCTCGAGCGCCGCGATCTCTTCCTGCAGTTTCTTCTTAAGCTCTTCCATTCCGGATAGAACAACTCCCAGATACCCATTGTAGACCCAATTCCGGGGACAGGCTACGTAACCTCGAAA
>JAUYBU010000038.1 GCA_030693045.1 Bryobacterales bacterium
GCGACCGGGGTGCCCTCTGGGCCGGGAGCGGTTGGAGACCCGGAATTATGCCACCCATTCCATCTCCCGCCACGGGCCGTCAGCCGCTTGAGCGTACATCTTCACCGCGCCTTCGGTGTCCAGCGCAAGACGGCAATTGTATTGGTCCAGCGTCGGATTCTCCAGTTCCAGACGGAAGGTTCCGAACGCCAGAATCTTATTGTCGCCCTCGAGTTCCGTGGCTTCCCAAATCTGGACTACCAGCCATTCGTGCTCGACCCACAGCCGGTCCAAAGTGAAAGGGGCGGAGAACCCCCCGGAGTAGTCGGTCCCCCACGGCACCAGTTCCTTGAAATTGGCCGCCCTGTAGTAGCCCAGACGGGTCCAGAGCCGGTGTTGCCCGGCGATTTTCAGCTCTTCGCCCACCAGCGCCACGGCGCCCAGCGATACGCATTCCTTCAGCAGGAGTTCCGCGCCGGCATCCCGGACGAAGTCCCAGCGCACGGCAAGATCCTTCAGAATCTCGGCCACGGTTGGAAACAGCGAAGACTGTCCGGCCAGCAGCAACTCGTCCACTTTATCGAGCCCGATCTTTCCGAGCAGTGTGAGGAGGCCTTCCTTGCAGGCGCCTAGTTTTCGGCGGTAGATTTCGACAATCTGGTCCCGCGAAACCGTGGCGGGGCGCATGCCGGCGCCGAAATCGATTGACACGACGCTGATCTCGCCGCCGTTCAGGTACTTTTCGAGAATGGCCAGGAGCTCGCGCTCCGGCGGTTCGGCGTTCAGCAGGCAAAGATAGCCGATCCGCAGGCGCAGGCTTTCATCCAGGCTCGCCAGCAACTGTTCGGGACGATCCGTTTTGCATTCCGCGATTCGGCGGTCGAGTTCGGAAACCACGATCTTCAGCGATTCGGCTTCGCGCTCGGGCTGGGTCTTGGCCGGGCCGCCGAACTTGCTCAACAGCAGATCGGAGATTTCGCGGGTGATCGCCTCGCCGCCCAACTCGGGGTCGCCCCAGGCGCCGATGATTTCCACCTGCGCCGGGGAGCTTTGCCCGGGGTCCCAGTGCGCCCGAAAGACGGTGACGTCGGTGGTTCCACCGCCAAAGTCGACGATCATCACGTTGGACGTGCCGTCGCGCCCCTTCATGGCCCCGCTGCGGAAACTGAACAAGCCCGCCGCCAGCGATTCGTCGATCGTGACCACGTGCGAGACTCGCAGCGAAACCGCCGCGGCCGCCTTGCGAAAGGCGCTCACGAGGATCTTCTTCTTGCGGAGAGTGAAGCGCGTCGGCACGCACATCACGAACTTGGAGGGCTTCTTCCGGAGATTGTCCCGGGTCCGCCTGAGCAGGTCCATCAAGACGTATTGCACCGCGTCTTCCGGGTCGATTTCGTTGATGGAGGAAAGGCCGGGAAACTGGATCAGCAGTTTCTGCTTGGTGTCGATCTTGGTTTTCGCCGCGCGGATCAGCCGCCTGCGCGCGCCGCGCGCCTCGCCCAGCATCAGCGCCTTCCTGCCGATCAGCCAGGAGTAGGGCGGTTCCTGGTCCGGAAGGTAGTCCTCGAAGAAAATATTGGAGTAGATCTTGGGATCGCGGCTGTCTCGTTCCAGCAGCAGGTTCGAGGATTTCTCGCGTAGCGTCGGATTGAAACAAGCGATCGCCGAGTCGATGGTTCCGAAGTCCACCGCGATGAATTGCAAATAGGTCTCATCGCTGACCTTCACCCAGAGTTCCTTCCGATTCTGCCCGGCCGGCGCATTCGAATCGATATTCAACTGGAACTTGTAGTGACCGTTCCTGACCGGCGCGCTGCGGTGCGCATGGAAGAAAATCGGCAAGGTCAGTCCCGGCTGCACCGATAGCCGCGCCGGTTCCACCGTGAACGAGATGGCGCGCGCCGGCTCGGAAACCGCCTGGACGTCGATGTTGTCGATCCACAGGGCCGTCTCGCTCCCGCTGTTGGTGAAGTGCAGCACGATTTCACCTTCGCCGTCCACCAGGATCGGATAGTCGTGCTCCTCATCGATCTCCACCACGTGCAGGTTAGGCGGCTCCTTGAATTCGCCTGTGAACCTGGCTTTGACTGGCTCCGGCCAGCCCAGAACCTTGATCGTGCAGAGGGCTTCAAAGGGCGCCCGGCCGGCGCTCGCCACGCGCGCCGAGATGGGAAGTTCGACCACTTCGCGGCGCAGCTCAAGCCTTCCGGACGCTTTGTACTCCAGCCACTCGGGCTCGAAGGAGACCTTTTCGACGATCATCGGGCAGTAGGCCACCAGGTCCAGCTTGGCCGGCGCCTCTCCCGCGGCGCCCACCACGGTCAGCGGTCTGATCTCGATCACCGGCGGGGGCGCCACCGAGACCAGGATCTCCTGGGCGATGTCGGCGCCCCGCACGCGCATGGTCAGAGGAAACTCGTCGACCTCGAGCATTGGCGCCAATTTCGACGGATCGACCCACAGGGTTTCTTCCCGGGAGTCGAAACGGAGCCAGCCCGGAGGGTCCTCGCACTCCAGACGCGGCACGCCCCAGTCTCCCTTGGCCATCAGGAGGCGCTTGCCGCGCGGCGCCTCCTGGGCCGGATCGATGTAGAAGTTGAAGCTGCGCGGCTCGATCTTCAGCTCAAACAACTGCCATCCACACTCGTCGCAGAAGAGCGAATTGCCGGGAATGCCGGCCGCGCACTGGCTGCAAGGTTTGGGTTCGGCTGCCATGGGTTATGCGCCGGCCGGCTCCTGCGCCTGGCCCGGGGCCGGAGTGAGGAGTCGCGGCAGGGGTCCCTTCCAGTCGACCCGGCTGCCGGCCTTGGCTCGCGCGAAAGCAACTGCGTCGCCGGCGGGAGCGGCGTCCGCGCTAAGTTCCGCTTCCGCAACGCCGCGCTGGCACAAACCGGCGTAGAGTTCCGTCAACCGCCTGTCGAGCATGGTGTGCTCGGGCGAGCGGGCCAGGTATTCCCCGACCAAGCTGTACACCAGCCAGTAGTAGACCTTCAGGTCGTCGAGGGGCAGAGCGGCGTCTTTCTCGCGAATCCGGGTGAGGAATTCCTGCCGCTTCTCCTGGTTGGCGCGAAGCCACTCGATGGCCTCCCTCTTGGCGCCCAACGATATCAGGGGCTTGAGCGGCGGAAGGCCCCAGTGGTTGAAGAGCACGCGGCCGCGGTCCAGAGACGCCCCCAGCACTCCGAAGATGGGACCGAACAGCAGGACCTCGAGGGCTTCCCTGACCTCCTTCGCCGCGCGGTCGCTGTATACCACCAGGTCGTCGAATTTGCCCTCCCAGCGCGAGGAGATGTGCAAGGGGATCTGGTGGCGCTGCTGCTGGACGCGGTTGGCAACAAGGGAACTGTAGAATTCGTTGTAGGCGTCCTGGCAGCTCGAGGTAACCACCGTCAAAGCGGGAAGCGGGAAAGCGTAAGCGACGACATACAGATAGATTTCCCAGGGTTTGCCGGTATCCTGCACGTTGATGTCATGATTGACAAAACCGCGCGCCGTGAGCTTGTTCCGAATCTCCTGGATGAATCCCGCATAGGGCTCCCCTTTCTGGGTCGCGACACCCAGAAACGCCACGCGCTGCACCTGAAGAGCCTTCCCGACCATGGTGGCGCCGCGCCGGGCCAATGGCATCGCGTTGCGGACCAGACTATCGATTTTCATCTGCCATTTCCCCACCATTTCGGGATGGGTCAGAACATCGGCATCGCGGGGATGAGCGTCGAAGTCCCGCCAGAAACGGGGCTCCGCGTAGTCGTGGAGCTTCCGGATCAGCGCCGTGGCGCCCTCGCGGGAGATCTCCTTGGCGAGGTCCCAGAGCCTGACCGGCGGTTGACCGGGGTCCAGCGGAATCTGGGTGAGAAACCGCCCATACTCGACGCGAGCGCTGACACTTTCGCCTCCCAGCCTGTAGAATTTCGGCCAATCCTCCTGCTGATCGAAGAACCGGATCAGCAGCACTTGCTGGGAAACATTCAGGAGGTCTTTGCACTTGTCGCGGAAATCCACGATGGTGGTTTCCACCGCTTCGGCCATTTTCTGAAGCCGGGGCCGCTGCTGGTTTGCAGAATCGACCCCCTTCCCAGCGACGTCCTTGGCCTCTCGCAGCAGGCAGTCGTCGGCTCCCGCCAGGCAAAACTGCTCGGTTGCGTTGCGCAAGCGTTCCTTGAGAGTCTCGACGGCCCATTCGTTCCGCAACAGGAGCTTGAGTCCGCGGCTGCTGACGGCCATCTTGAGTTCGGCTTGCGCCTTCTGGCGTTCCTTGCGCCAGAACTCCTGATCCTGTTTGGCCTTGGCCAGCCTGGCGTCGTAATAGGCGGTCTGATTCTGACCTGGGGGGGAGTAAAGATCCTCCATGTATCGAGTCAGGAAGTAAAGGTAGCCCTCTTTCTTGATCAGCGACTTGAGGCCTCGGACATCATCCTCCAGCGAGGCCTTGATCCATTCCAGAAGGTCCCTGTTCAGGTGGCCGGTGACGTCGCCCGTTTCGCCCCGAATCGCGCTGACCGCCGACCCCCAGTGGGCCGGGTCCGTCCCGTCGCTGGAGACCAGTGCCCGAACCTCCGATTCAAACGCCCCGCCGAGGCGGTCCACGTCCGCTGGGGTCTTGAGGGTCGCCTGGTTCGCCACACTCGCGATCCGTGTCCGGATGTTACCCTTATAGCCGTCGTTGAAGCGCCCCAGGATTCCTTCGCCGTCGAATCTCCTCTGAGCCATGTCGTTGCGGACCGACTCCTGGAACTGCGTATCGTGGCCGGCGCGATTGATGTAGGTGGCGATCTCTTCCCCCAGGTGCGCGGCGCAGGCGCTCTTGATCGGGTCGATCGGGATCTCGATCTTCGACATGCCGAAGGAGGCGTAGCGCCGGGCGAAGCTCTGCGGCAGCTCGACGTTTTCGGAGGAGGCATTGGCGCCCTCGTGGCCGGCAAGATGCTCCGAGACGTTGGAGTAGGACGAGCGCTTGGCATCCGGAAACGGTCCCGGTATGAAATCCAGGAACAGCGACTCGGCCACCACACTGAAGAGCTCCGAGCGATTGGACGTCTGAAGCAGGATCCCGTCCTCGTTGCGCGCTTCCAGAATATAGGCGATGGCGAAAGGAGGACCCTGAATGCTGCGCGGCTTGCCCGGCTCCCACTCGACGTCGAAATCGATGCTCAGATCCTTGGCGGGGTCGGCTACCCGCAAGGTGTAGTATTCGAGTTCTTTCAGCGCGGCATAGGCGTTGGCGTAGCTGCGCCGGGCGACTTCGTCGGCCGCGTTGGCGTAGAACACGTTGGGCATGAACAAAATGACCACGATTCGCTCGATCGGGACGCCGCCGTACTGCGACAGGTTGCGGAGATGGAACAGCGCGTCCAGGAACGTCCCGCAGCCGGTACCGCCGGCCAGCGAGCAGACCAGAAACACCTGCGGCGTGGGCTTGGTCAGGAAATCCGGCGCGCCCAGGCCGCGATTGTGGAAGAACGTCTGGGTATCGTTAATCGCGTGAAACGATCCAACTCCCTGCAGAGCCCCGCTCAGGCGCGGGTTGATGGTCTGGGCGAAATGGTAAAAATAGGTCAACCGGCCGACTGCGCGCACGCCGCCGGCGCCGTCGGCGATTTCGGCGCCGAACTGCTGCACCTGAGGGTGCAGCCAGGAGTGGATATGCTGCCAGTGCTGCCGGTTGGCGAACACATCCGCCAGATCGTTGCCGACATTGCCCGTCAGCAGCGCGATCTGCTCCTCCGGCTTGAATGCCACCGCCGAGAAGATGTCGCCCATCGGCTCGCCCCCGGCGCCCTTGTCCGAAGTGTCCGTGTCGAGCCAGAGATACGAGGTGCATGGGAGCCCGGTCACCCCCAGCCGTTCATAGAACTTCCGCCGCAGCCGGAGAAGCACCTCCTTGCCCGTGCCGCCAAGCCCGAGAAACAGCGTCGGGCGCACCGCCCTTTTCTCAACTTCTTGATTCGGCATCATACGCAGCAATCTCCTTCTTCCTTCGCTAAACCCGCTCTACTCGATCCCGCCAAAATAGAACGCCGCAAGCCCGGCCACCAGCGCCAGGAACAGCACCAACCCGGTGACTTTGCCGCCCAACAGCTTCCAAAACGCCGGCGCCGAGACGAACAGCGCGATCACCAGCAGCAACAGCAGAAAGGCCCAGTGCAACACTCCGGCGAACGCCGCCGCCACAAAAAAGACCGCTACCAGGAGTACGAAACTCCATGCCGCCGGCACTGCCTCGGCCACCGTCACCATGCCTCGAATCCACGGCGCCACCGTCATCCGGCCCACGCCCCAGGCCAGCCCCGCCCCCAGAAGAAAGATCAGCAGCCGCGGAACGGGCGTGAAGTCCTCGCCCCATATTTTCCAGTTGGGGTCCCTGAGCGCCCGGCCGGCCGCAAAGCCGTATAGCGCCGCGTCCAACAATAAGAGACACCCGAACATCAGAATCGTCCAAACCCGCCAATTCGAGCCTTTCGTAGCCATGAAACCTCCTCCTCACCTTATCTTTCTTCCGGAACGTAGTCGTCGCCGCCGGGCGGTGCCGGCCCTTCGGCGCCGGCTTCGCGGAACCCGAGCTTCACAACGCCCCGGCCCGTCTGGAGCGTCCACACGGCGCCCTCGAGGATTTCGCCGCCGGGGGCGCCCGCGATAACCTGGACGCCGTCGGCGGGATCGAACCTGTTTCCGCGAATGGAACCTAACTCGTCGCCGCGGACCAGCAGGCGGCCTTCCCGATCCACGCTGGCTTCCAGCGGAATGTTGAACTCGGTGAACGCCTCCACCCGCCACTGCTTCTTACGACCGCCGCGCCGCAATATTTTCACCAGCCCGTATGCCGCCCCGGCCAGCAGCAGAAGCGCCAAGAGCAACGCGACCACCGCAACCACGCTCGGCCACCACGGGTAGTTCACGCGGAAAGAACACGGCACCTCGGTCACAACGTTGGTGGCCGCGTCCGACAGCAGAATGGGAAGCTGCCCGATTCCGTACACCTTTCCGGACGCCTTGGCCGCCTCCAGCGTCGGGGCGTGGTAGATCTGGAGAAAGTTCTCCCGGAAGCGGAAGTTCTCTTGCGGCACCTGGATGGCCAGCGGCACCTTCAACGTCAAATCTTCGCCCGACTTGCCCCCCCAGGCGGCCTTCATGAGCGACATCAGATCGCGTTTCAGGCGCACTTTCCCGAGATCGACATCGACTCGGAAGACCTGACCGGTTTCCTCTTGCGGCCCCAGCGCCGTCACGCGGTCCGGACGAATCTCGACCTCTCTCTTTTCCGGTTCCAGCAGAGAGTCGGGGCCGAATGTGGGAGTCACCTGGACCGGCTTGATCTGCGAATCCACGATCTTGAGGTGCTCGAAACGAGAGCGGAACCGCATCTCGACCACCTGCCGCAGCGGCTTGCCCTCGTCGAATACCGGCCGCTTGCCGCCGGCGTCGCTCAGCACAACCTCGACCGTGTCGCGGCCCAGCGGCTTCATCCGCAAGGCCTCGGTGCGGTAGCGGCTTCGCGTCTGCTCCAGAAAGGAGCGGATCCCGCTTTCAAAAGCCGCGTCGGCTTCCGGCGCCAGGAGCAGGGCGTACACGGCCAGGCCGGAAAGGCCGGCCGGCTGAAGGAACGGGAAGATGACCACCTTCTGCACGGCGCCACCGCGCAGCGTCCGGTAGAAGACGGCGGTGTTGCCGGCGGTGGGATCCTGCAGGCGGTCCTGAATGTTGTCGGTGATCATCCAGGCGATGGCGTGGCGATCGCGGATGGCCCGCTCCAGAGCCCGATCCAGGTACGTGTTCGCTCCAAAAGGAACTTGCCCAAGCGCCCGCAAATCCCTCACCGGGGTCACTTCCGTGCCGAAAGCGTAGACCTGAACCGGGCGGGACGAATCCAGGGAACCCAGGACCTTTTCTCCGACCTCGGAGAAAAGGCCGCTGTCGTAATACGCCTTGACGCTTCCCGAGCGGTCGACCAGCACCGCCTGCCCCTGGCCCCAGGCGGCCACCGCCGACAAGGCCGCCAGCAGCGGCAGCGTGAGTCTCAGACGTCGAACAGGTTCCATACGGACAGCCCCAGGTTATTATTCTCGTGTTGATTGTGAACCACCAGGACCAGCGCGCCGCCTGCGATCAGAAAGCCCTTCGGCAACCACGTGCGCAACTGCTGAGGCAAGGCGGCGTTCCGCGGGCGGTCGCCAAAGGCGAACCGGACGCCGATGGCGGCGCCCATTTGGCAGGTCCAGGCGTAGAACTGTCCGTCGATGTGCTCGGCGCCATTGGGCGCCAGCGACGGGGCCGGGATCTCGGCCACCTTGTTGCGGCCCTCGAAAACGGCGAGTCTCTCGCCGCCGGCGACGATGAGTCGCCCGCCAGAGTCCGCGGAGTAGGAAAAGCCTCCATCCAGGGCCAGGAAATGCTGCTGCAAGGACTCATGCACCGAAGTCAAGTAAAGAAAACCGGACCGGTCCGCTGTTCGCGCGGGCAGGTAGACTCCGTCCGGCGCGGTCAGCCAAACCGCGGAGCCCAGCGGGAAGCGGAAACCGTCGCCGTCGGTCAAAGACCGAAACGGCGTCACACCCTCGGCCAGCGGCAGAAGGCTGGAGTTGGCGCCGGAAACGTGCATGAGCGAAGTCGCGTTGTAGGCCCAGACGTGATTGCCGATCACCAGCGGACCGGCGGCATCGGACGCTTCCAGGGGGCAGCGCTCCTGGACGCCGGTGGCGACTTGGTGGGAAACCATTGCGAGTGCGCCGCCGCGCCGCTGGAGCACAAACACCCGCCCCTGGTGGACCGCGACAGCCGCAAAGCCGTCTTTATCCAGGTCGGCGAGGAAGCGGCCTCCGCTTTCGGGCGCGATCAGAAGCGGTTCCGCACGGGGCTCGGCGAGATTCAGGATGGCCACCGCCGCGGGCGAGGCGGCCACCAGGCACGGCGCCGGATTGCGGCGGCCGGGCAGCGAGAGGAATTGGATGACAAACGAAGAGCGCCCGAACCCGGGGCCGAGCGGCAAGAGCGGCAGCACCTCGCCGCGGGCCGGGTTGACCCGCCACAGGCTGCCGTCGGTGGCCAGCGCCCACAAGTAGCCGCCGAATGAAACCGGAGCGATCCAGAACTCGGCGGGGATTTCGAGCGCCGCCGGATCGCGCGGCAGGGTGTCGAGCACTTCGACTCCCAGCGAGCCCAGATCCGCGCTGCCAAACTGGAAGCGCTTCCCGCAACCGCGACAGAATTGCGCGAAGGGCCGGTTCCATGCGCCGCACGACGGGCAGGCGCCGGCAGGCTCCCGGCATTCGCGGCAGAGTCCCGCGCCGCCGGCCGCCGAGACCGCGCCGCCGCAACCGGGGTGCGGGCAGTCCTCCATTCCGTCCTCCTCTCGCGCCGCTCACCATCCGGAGGGACAGCGACACAAATAGTGCGCACCTGCACCACACACGGCGCGCAATGCGACGCCGCTCTCCGAATACGGAGTTAGAGATGCCTATTTTCACACGTTTCGCACTGGAATGGTACGCTGTTTTGCGGTGGCACGGCCTTCGGGCCGTACTGCCATCCCGCGGAATCGTGTCGCGGCGCGACGACGCCGCGCCGTGGGACATGACTCCCGTCTGGTCCGGCCGGCCGTCGCTTTGGGGGCTGGACAAGTCGGGAGACATGTTCAGCCACGCGCCGCACCCCAAGCACGGATACGCGATTCTGTCCGCGGCGATGCCGCACTATGCCGTGAGTGGCGTTGAGGCCGATTGGCTCTCGTAGGCAGGCCGGCCGCGGCCCCAAAATGGCCTCGCCAAATACACGAAGGGCCGGACGCCTGGAAGCGGCGTCCGGCCCTTTTGTGCGTACTCCGGCAGTTCGATCAGAATTGGTACTTCAAGCTGAACTGAATGTTGCGCGGGGCGTTGATCTGACCACCGATGGCGCCAAATCCAGCCGGAGCGGTGATATCCCGTCCCGGAGCGCCCCAACTGACGAAGTTCAGCATGTTGAACATTTCCGCGCGGAACTCGATGCGTTGGCGCTCCGTGACGGCGAAGCGCTTGCCGATCGAGGTGTCGAGGTTGAAGAAGCCCGGAGCGCGCTCCGTGCCCACTCCCGCACTGCCGAATTCGCCCAAGGCCGGGATGCCGTAGGCGCAATTTCCGTCGTTCACGCCGGCGGCGCAGAAGGAACTGGCGGTGACATCGCCAAACCAGCGGTCCACGGTGCGGACCGAAGGCGCCGGATAGTTCTTGTAGCGATTGGGGCGGGCGTTGCCGCGCGGGCTGCGGCCCGAGTTGGTGTTCTGGGTTGCAGCGAAGATCGTGACGGGGAAGCCGCCGCGCCTGGCCAGATTGTAGTTGATGTTCCAGCCGCCGAGGACCAGATCCGCGGCCTTGCCGGCGCCGGCGCCGAACTTCTGGCCCTTGCCGAAGGGAAAGTTGAACACACCCGCGGTGGTGAAGTTGTGGCGGACGTCGAAGCATGCCGGACCGTAGTTGCCGCGCCGGTTGTAGGCGTCCTGCCAGTAGGCGCCTTCCGCGCTGACGCCACCGCAGCCGTAGTAGCCCAAGCCGTCGGTGTTGGTCTTCGAGAAGGTGTACTGGAACAACATCTCGAAGCCGCCCGTCATGCGGTGGCGGCCGCTCAACTGCAGAGCGTTATACCAACTGGTGCCGCTCGACTCCGTCAGCGCGATATTGCCGACGTTCGGCAACGCCTTCGCCAGCGGACGGCGGTCGTTGATGGGAGCCCAGGTGGAATACGCGCCCACCCCGGGCAGCGGGTTATTGGCTTCGTGCGGAATCACGAGGTGCGTACCGCGCTGTCCGACATAGGCGGCAGTGACGCTGGTAGCTTTGTCGATCTCGCGCTCGACAGCGAAATTGAACTGGTTGGTCATCTGCGGGCGGAGATTCAAGTCCCAGGCGCGGCCCTGATAGAACGGAGCGGCGGTAGGGCTGCTGCGCGGGCTGGTAAGATCGCCCCGGGCAATCACATCGGTGAAGCCGGTGGCAATCCGGCCGGGCAGAGCGCTGTCGTAGGTGATATTGGATTCGGTGAAGAACGGCGGGTTCAGCGTCAAGCGCAGATTCGCGCCCGTGCCTTCCAGGAAGTTGGACAGGCGGTAGGCCGCGCGAACAACGGTCTTTGAGTCGAGGCTCCAGGCGATGCCCAGGTTGGGATTGAACTGCTTCCTGTAGGGCTTGTAGAGCGCCCGTCCGAATTCGCCGGAGCCGGGAAGGATCAGGGCGCCGGTATAGGTGTTGATATTCACCTGGCGGTCGGCCACCTCGTAGATGGGCGACATGTATTCCCAACTCACGCCATAGTTGAAGGTGATGTTGCGGCGGATCTTCCAGCTATCCTGCGCGAAGAAAATGTTCCGCCAGCCGCGATGACCCCAGGGACCGCTCACCGCGCCGCGGCCCTTGCTGGCCAGCGTGTCGAGCAGGAAGTCGCCATGGTCGACGCCCGAGTAAGCGCCGTTGTAGACGAACGAGCCGAGCGCGCCGTTGTTGCCGGCGTAGTAGCGGTTCTGGCGGCTGCGAAGGAGGTTGACGCCCAGCTTCAGCAGGTGCGTGCCGCTCTGGTAGGTGTTGTTGGACTGGAATTGGAACTTGTTGTCGCGGGTGTTGGCGATGGTAGCCGCCGCGCCGACGCCGGACAAGCTGCCTCCAAGATTGAAGCCCGATAGACCGGGGATGAACTGTCCGCCGGGAATGCCGAACTTCGAGTTGCCGTCCGCGCCGAGCTGCCCGGACCAATCGATGACTTTATCATCGATGCCAATCATGCTGTAGGAGAAACGGTTGTCGGAGACCAGCTTCGAGCTCCAGGTGCGGGTCCAGTTGGTGACAGCCGACCAGGTGGGGCCGTTGTTGCCGCCGGTCATGGTGACCGGCAGGGCGGCTTGCGAGCCAAAGGTCTCGTACATGCCTTTGGAGAACCGGAACATCAGGTTGTCCTTGTCGTTCAGGCGATAGTCGAGCTTGGCGTCACCCTGCTTGTTGCTGAGGTAGTTCCGCGTGGCGCCGATGTAGTTGCTGCCCACGCCGAGCGCGCCGGTGCCGATGTTGTTGGCCAGGGGGTAGAGGGACGGGTTGCCGAACAGAAAGCGGGCGGCCGGGCTGAAGCGCGCCACCGGGATCTGGTTGTTGGGGAACGGTGTGCGCGTGGCGGTGGACGTGCCCGTGGCGGGGTCGCGAACGATCTGATTGTTCACCGTGAGGAACTGGCTCAGATCGCCGTTGCGCCAGGCGGCCGGCGCCACGGCGGCGGTGGCCGGTCCCGCGATGCGCCGCTCGGTCTGCTCGTAGTCGGCGAAGAAGAACGTCCGGTTGCGCTGGATGGGCCCGCCGAAGGTGCCGCCGAAGATGTTCTGGCGCAGGGCCTGCTTCTTCACATTGCCGCGGTTGTTGAAGAATCCATTCGCATCCAGTTTCTCGTTGCGCAGGAACTCGAAGACGTTGCCGTGGAATTCGTTGGTGCCGCTCTTGAGCGACATCACGACGGTGGCGCCGCCGACGTTGCCGAATTCGGCGCCGGCATTGCCAGTGACCACTTTCACCTCTTCCAACGCGTCAATGTTCGGCTGGTAACCGATCTGGTTATCCACGCTTTGGTTGATGTCCACACCGTCGAGAATGAAGTTGTTGGTCTGCTCACGGTTGCCGTTCACCTGCGGACGCGAACCGGAACCCTGGAAGCGGGCCGCGGTGTTCATCGCGTTCGGCGCGGTAGAAACGGCGCCCGGAATCAGCAGGGTCAGCGAAGCGAAGTTGCGGCCGTTGAGCGGGAGGTTGGTCAACTTCGTTGAAGAAAGCGTGTCGCCGGTGGCTTGCGTCTCCGTCTGGAGCAGCGCCCCGACGTCGGAGACCTCCACGGTCTGGGTGGTTTCGCCGAGCTCCAGCTTCACGTCGATACGGGCGATCTGGTTGGCTTCCACCCTGAATGGGCCGACCACGGATTTCTTAAAGCCCTTGGTTTCGACCGTGATCGTGTAGCTGCCCACACGCAGGAACGGAAAGGTGTAGATCCCTTCCGCGTTGGTTGTGGTGGTGGTGCGGATGTTGGTTTCGGTATTGGTTGCGGTGACTGCTCCGCCGGGGATGATGGCGCCCGATGGGTCGCTCGCATTACCGGTGATGGAAGCGGTAATGGTCTGAGCGGACGCCAATCCTGCCACGGCGAGAACGATACAGGAGACTAACGCTAGTTTGCGTGCCATACCTAAGAATACCGCGAAATCAGTTTGGGGCTCATGCCTCCGCCGCGCGCGCCACTCCCGGCATGATCGGGAACGGCGCCGGGCGCGGTCCGGGCGCACCGGCTTTGCCTGGAGAAACGATTGAGCCGCGGATGAACGCGGATAGGATTCTTCCTATCGGCGTTCATCGGCGGCCTCTTCCGTCTCAGAGAAGCGTCGTATCCATGCGGTCGTCGGGCGGCTCGGGGGCGGCGGGCGGCGGAAGCGGCTCGGATTTCAGATAGGCGATGAGCGATTGTTCGGAGCCGTCGAAGAAGTTTTCCAGCAGTTCACGGACGGCGGGGCGGCGCAACGCGTCGCGCGTCACCGCGGGCGTGTAGACGAACGACCGGCCCACCTTACGGCGGCTCACGACGCCCTTGCGAGCGAGCCGGTCGAGCACGGTCATGACCGTGGTGTAGGCCAGCCCGCGCGCGGGCTCCAGAGCCTGGCGGACGTCCTTGACGTTTCCCTCGCCGAGGGTCCAGAGCGTCTTCAGGCACTCCAGTTCGAGCGGCGGCGGGATTTCGCGAGGGACGCCGGGTCGTCGCATGCGGTTTCTAGGGATCCTTCCTCAATGCCTGCGTCAGTTTCTCGCCGAACAGGGACCCGGATTTCGGCGCCGGCGGCGTGCGCGGCGCGGCTGGCACGGGGTGGCCGGTCTCTGGCGACCGCGCCGGCGGCGCCGCGGCCGTCTCGCCCAGGTACTTTTCCTTCTTCAGGACCGAGCGTTCCAGCGCCGTGTTGTAGCTGGTCCAGTTGCCGGCGATGTTGTGATCCTTCTCCTCGGACGCGCGCATGCACTCCATCTTGGAATCGAGGTTGTCCAGATGGTGCAGCAACAAGGCCTCGAGGAACATCGGCGCTTTCGGCGAACCGAACGCCAGTTCGCCGTGATGACTCAGGACCATGTGCTCGACCAGCGCGCCCAGCTTGGGCGGAAAGCCGGGGATGGCGCGGATACGGTCGCCGATCATTCTCAGTCCGATGGCAATGTGACCCAGCAACTGGCCGTCGTCGGAATAGGAGAAGCCGCGTTCGTAATTCAGCTCGAAGATCTTGCCGATGTCGTGGAGGATCACGCCCGTCAGAAGCAGATCGAGGTCGACCTGCGGGTAGTGCGCGGCCATTGCGCGCGCCAGCGCGGCGAGCGAGAGAACGTGCTCGATCAGCCCGCCCAGATAGGCGTGATGGATCGTTTTGGCGGCCGGCGCGGTGCGGTAGCGGAGGGCGATAGCGGGGTCGGCCAACAGGCCGTCCACGAGCGCCTTGAGATGCGGGTTCTCAAACGCCGCGACGATGCCCTGAAGCTCGGCGAACATCTCCTGTGGATCGCGCTTGGAGGAGGGAAAGAAGTCGGCGAAGTCGATCTCGCGCTCATCCGCGCGGATCATCTTGTGGATGGTCAACTGCGGCTTGTTCTGATAGACCTGCACCAGGCCCTTGACCTGCACGAAGTCGTCGCGCTCGAAGGTTTCGACAACTTCGGCGACGTGGTCCCACATCTTGGCGTCGATGTGGCCGGTTCGGTCGCCCAGCGTGAGAGACAGGTAAGGCTCGCCGGTCTTCTTCTGCCGCACTTCCTTGGCCACAACCAGGAAGGTGGCGGTGGCCAGCTGGTTGGGTTCGAGATCGGCTGCGTATGGTGATTTCATCGGGTCGCCGTTACCTGGACCTCGATGTCTTCGCCACCGTGGTCTTGGTGCCCGGAATCGGGGCCATCCACAACAGGCGGCGGCGTCGAATTCGGGAGGCGACTTCTTCCTTGGTTACCGTCTCGGGTTTCAACTGCGCCGGGTCGCTCCATTTGGTGAGCTTGCCAGGCGCGGCGGAGGTGTCGATGTGACCGTCCTTAATCTCGAGAAACGCCTCCTCGCGGAGTTTGATCAGGTACTCGCGCACACGGGGCTGGAACAGCGGCATGTAGAGCTTCTCGGTGATCTCGTTTTCGACTTCCTCGAACGGCGGCAGCCCCGCCTTGTGCCTTTCCTCGATTCTCAGGATCAGAAAACCGTTGGGCGTGCGGATGGGATCGCTGATGTAGTTGCGCTGCTGGTTGAAAACGATCTCCTCGATCTTCTTGTCGAGCGAACCGCGCTTCCAGCCGCCGATGTCGCCGCCCTGCTGCGCCGATTGCGAATCGGAGTTGTCCCGGGCCATCTCGGGAAACTTCTCTCCCTTGCGCAGGCGCGCGACCAGGTCCTTGGCCTTCTTGTCGGCGACGGCGATGGCCTTCTCGTCCTTGCCCTCGGTGCTGAGAAAAATCTCGCGCAGAAAGACCTGCTCCTCGCGCTCGAACTCCTTCTTGTGCTCCTGGTAGTACTTCTGCAACTCGGGCTTGGGCACGCTGATCTTGCCGCCGACCTCCTGCCGGATGACCCGCTGCGTCAGCATGCCGTTCTTGGTCTCCAGGCGGAAGTCCTCGTAGGTCATGCTGGTCTGCTCGCGAATCCACTGCTGGAACTTCTCCGAGTCCGTGATCTTGTTTTGAAGCTGGATGTCGGCCATGTATTTCGACAATTCGCTGTCGACATTGATGCTCAGCAGGTTGGCCTTCTGTACCAGCAACAACTGGTCGATGCGGTCGCGAAGGATGTCTTTCTCGCGCTCCTGCATGGCCTTGGTAAGCGCCTCGCCTTTCACGCCGCGCGTCTGGAGTTCGGCTCCCATCTGTCTGCGCGAGCGATCCAGCTCGCTGCGCGTGATGATGTCGCCATTGATCTTGGCGATAATCTCTTCAACCAGGTTCACGTCGGCGGCAAACAGGGCGCCACCCGCAAGCCCCAAGAACAGCAGGGATCCGAAGAACTTCATGTTGCTATTATCCTACACGGCTACTACAGGCGTGTTGGCGCCCCCCTCCAGCTAGCGACCGCCCCTCCAGGTAGGGACAGAGGCACCCTCTTTGTTTGCAGGAGTACTCCTGCCATTGGGGAGGGTGCCTCTGTCCCTACCTGAGGCGCTGCAGGTGGGTCTTGAGGGATTCGAGCAGGTGCGCCGGACCGGCGGTGGCATCGGCGGGCAGGCGCAAGATGCCGGCCGGGGTGAACTGGGCTCCGGGCGTGGTCCGAACCAGTTCCATCAACGCCATCGGATCGATGCGCGATTGGGCGTGGAACTTGATGTTTACCATCCCCAGCCGGCGCTCGACGGATTCCACCCCCAGCCGCTGCGCCAGGGTCTTCAGCAGGGAGAATTCGACCAGGTGCCGCACGGCCTCGGGCGGCACTCCATAGCGGTCCCCGAGTTCGGCCAGAAGCTCCGCGGCGCGCTCCCGGTCCCCGGCTTCGGCGATGCGTTTGTAGGCGCGCAGGCGCTGGTGCTCTTCGGCAATGTAGTCGGCCGGGATCCTAATGTCCAGCCCGAGGTTGAGCGTGGAATGCACCTCCAGCGGCGCCTCTTCCCCCTTGAGCTCTTGCACGGTTTCTTCCAGCAAACGGACGTACATGTCGAAACCCACCGCTGCTATGTGGCCATGCTGTTCTCCGCCCAGCAAGTTGCCCGCGCCGCGAAGCTCCAGGTCCAGCGCCGCGATCTTGAACCCGGCTCCCAGGTCGCTGAACTCCTTCAGCGCCGCCAACCGCTTGCGCGCCACCTCGCTCAGTTCCGTGTCCTCCGGCACCAACAAGTATGCGTAGGCTCGGCGATTCGAGCGCCCGACACGACCCCGAAGCTGATAAAGCTCCGACAATCCGTGACGTTCCGCGTTCTCTATAATAATAGTGTTCGCCAGCGGAATATCGAGGCCATTTTCAACTATAGTTGTAGAAACAAAGACGTCGAACTCATGCCGCATGAAGCCGAGAAGGACCTTCTCGAGAGCCGCTTCTCCCATCTGTCCATGCCCGACGCCGATACGGCAGTGCGGAACCAGTTCCTGAAGCAAGGCCGCCCGCGCCCAGATGGAGTCGACGCGGTTGTGCAGGTAGTACACCTGTCCGCCGCGGCTCAATTCCTGCTCAATCGCCGCGCGCACCAGCTCCTTCTGGAAATGGGCCACAACCGTATGAATCGAAAGCCGATCTTTCGGTGGCGTCTCAATTACCGACATGTCTCGCAAGCCCAACAACGACATATGTAGTGTTCTGGGAATGGGGGTTGCGGTCATGGTCAGGACATCGACGTTCTTTTGGATCTGTTTCAGGCGCTCCTTGTGCCGCACGCCAAAGCGCTGTTCCTCATCGACAATCAGCAGCCCGAGATCCCGGAACTCGACGTCCTGTGACAACAGCCGGTGGGTGCCGATGAGGATATCCACCTTCCCCGCGGCCAGGTCCGCCAGGACGACTTTCTGCTCCTTGGGGGTTCGGAACCGGCTCAAGAGTTCGGTGCGAACGGGGAACGCGGCAAAGCGGGTGCGGAACGTCTCGTAGTGCTGGAAACTCAACACGGTGGTCGGCGCCAGCAGCGCCACCTGCTTGCCGTCGCCCAGGGACTTGAAGGCGGCGCGCATGGCGACCTCGGTTTTGCCGAATCCCACGTCGCCGCACAGCAGTCGGTCCATCGGCTGTTCGCATTCCATGTCGCGCTTGATGTCGCGGATGGCGGTGATCTGGTCCTTGGTCTCGGTGAACTCGAACCCGTCTTCGAACTCGCGCTGCCAATTGGAATCCGGCGAGCAGGCGAAGCCCTGGGCGAGTTTGCGTTCGGCGTAAAGCTTCAAAAGCTCGTCGGCCATGTCCCGCATCCGGGCTTTGACGCGGCTCTTGGTGCGCGCCCAGGTGACGCCGCCGAGCCGGTCCAGTTGCGGCGCCGAATCGCCCGCGCCGCGATACTTCTGGACCAGGTCCATGCGCGTCAGGGGCACGTAGAGCCGGGCGTCGGCGGCGTACTCGAGCAACATGAAATCGCCCTTGTACTCGCCCTCGCCCAGCTCGCGCAGGCCCACGAAGCGCCCCACGCCGTGAGTCACGTGCACGACGTGATCGCCGGGTTTGAGATCGGCCAGGTCGGCGGTGAAAGCGGCCAGCCGCGCCCCGGCGCCGGTCGGACGCGCGACCAGTTCGGAGGCATCGAACAGGTCGTCAAAGCCAAAAACGGTGAGCCCGGAGTCCGGGAAGGCGACGCCGCGCCGGACCGCTCCCTTGATCAGAAAAGTGCTGGCGACCGCTCCGGCCAGGTAGGTGCGCTCGGCCAGGTAGCGCGGGACCGGCTCGGAGGGATCGAGCCCAAGCTGGAAGGGCACCGAATACTCCGCCAGCACATCCGCCAAACGCTCCAGCTCGCCCATGGATGCGGCAAAGAAAACCACCCGGCCGCCCTGCTCGACCAGGTGGCGCGTCTGGGCCACGGCGACGCTCATGTTTCCGTGGAAAGCGGGCGCGGGCCGGCTGGGAATGTGGAACGAATCGGGGGAGGCCTCGCCAAAGGCCAGCTCGCGCAGATCCAGGTTCACCGTTCCCTGGCAAAGCGCCTGGAACTCCTCGAGGCGGAAGCAGGTCTTCTCCGGGGCGCAGAGCATCTCGAAGCGATGTTCCTCGAGTCGTTCCCAATGCCGGCGGGCGGCGGTGCCAACCTGCTCGGGTTCGTCCCACACAATCACCGGGTTCTTCAGCAGCGTGACCAACCCGGTTTCTCGCGGGCGCACCAGCGGCAGCAGATGTTCCCAACCCGGGAACGGTTCGCCGGGGTCGGGGGCTTCCCCCCGCCCCGCCAACTCGGCCAGCCGGGCGATGAGCGCGGGCGAGCGCGGATGCTCCAAGAGCGGCAGCACCAGGGTGTCTTCCAGCTTGAGGACCGAGCGCTGGGTCTCGACATCGAAGCGCCGCATCGACTCGATGGAATCGCCGAACATCTCGATTCGCGCCGGCCCGGGCGCCTCGGCGGGATAGATATCGAGGATGCCGCCGCGCACCGAATACTCGCCCACCATCTCCACCGGTTCGCGCCGCTGATAGCCGATGCTGTCCAGGTGCGCCGTGAGATCCTCGAGCGGGATCTCGTCGCGCACGCGGAGATGCAGCGCCAGTTGGCGGTAGAACGACGGCTGCTCCAGCTTCAAGAGCGCACCGGTGGCGGGCGTCACCGTCACCGGCGCGCGCCCGGTGGCCAGCCGCCACAGCGCAACCGCCCTCTGGGCGCTGATTTCCGAATGTGGCGACAGCTTCTGGAACGGGAGCGCGTCCAGCGCGGGAACCAGCAGCGGCCGCCCGGCGTCGCGTCCCGGGTCCAACAGATCGAAAAACATCGACAGCGGCTCGAACAAGGCGTCGGCGCGCTTGCCGCTGTCGGCGATCACCAGCAGCGGCCGCTGGGTCGCCTGCCAGAGCAAGGCCAGGTAGATGGGCTTGGCGGTGGGTGCCAGCCCGGCCAGGGAGAGGGTGCCGCTCACGCTCACCCGCCGCACCAGCTCCTGGAACGACGCGTGGCGCGCCAGGTGCTGGAACAGCTCGCGGATGGCCGGGTGGGTCAAGGCTCTCGCTTCAGAATCTCTTCGACGATGCCGGTGGTCGAGTAACCGGGCTCCAGAGCCAGCGCCAGCACCCGCCCGCCGGCAGCCTCGACTTCCTCGCGCCCGGCAATCCAGTGGGCCCAGTCGGCGCCCTTCACCAGAACATCGGGCAGTACGGCGGCGATGAGTTCGCGCGGCGTGTCCTCGTCGAACACGGTCACGGCGTCCACGGCTTCGAGCATGGCGGCCAGGGCGGCGCGGTCCCGCTCGGGAATCAGCGGGCGCGTGGGACCCTTCAGCCGCTCGACGCTGGCGTCGGAGTTCAGCGCGAGAATCAGCACGTCTCCGAGCGAGCGCGCCTGCTCCAGCAACCGGATGTGGCCCGGGTGCAGGAGGTCGTAGCAGCCGTTGGTGAAGACCACCTTCAACCCCCGCTGCCGCCATTCGGCGCGCGCGCGAACCAGATTCTCGCGGCTGTACAACCTTCCCATCAACTCCCCCAGTATAAGTAATTAGGGGCAGAGCCTAACTAATCCGGTTTTCGGAGGAACTTGTGGGTCAGCCGCCTCGAAGAGAAGCGCTCTGGCCTGAATAGGAAACTGGGGGGACGGGAGAGCACCGAAAGCGAAGCCGCGTGCGGTCGAGCTACCCCCAGCCGGACCGAGGGGGACACCCACTGAAACCCCATCTGGAAGCCACCCTCCCTTTCCCTTTCTGCCCACGTTCAGGAACGGCTGGACCCGTGGAATGACCACCACCCTCAACCTTCTCCCGGTGGTCCGGGCGGATGCTCTGGCCCTTGCTCCCGTCGCTTCGACCAAGCTTCGGCTTCCTACTGGATCAGGACTTGGCTTCATTCTTACCGAGGGCGGCATCACCTTGGAATTCGAGGGCCTGTTCACCGAGGATTCCTATGAGGCTCCCAACATATCAAGCGCACTCTGGAAGTCAATGAAAACAAAGCCTTACGAATCAATTGCGACACCCTCAACAATCCGCAAGGATCGTCGCCGACCCACAGATTCTGCGGACAAGGCTACCAGTCAGGCAAAACTTGCCCCAACTGTGACTGATTGTCCGTAGACGTTTTGTCGTCATTCCGTGTGAAATGGATTTGATGCCGGAGTCCCTCCTTCCGCTAGGTGGAGCAATCAGATCACGACGCGAGGACCTTGGCCTGTCCCAGGAAAAGCTGGCTGAGCAGTGTGGCTTTGACCGCACGTACATAAGTATGCTTGAGCGCGGCAAGCGGAATCCATCCCTTCTCAATCTCCTGAAATTGGCTAACGGCCTCAAGACTTCGGTTTCTAAACTCACCGAGGTCTACGATGGCACTCCAACCACTCGATAATGCACACGCTCTCCAGATTCAAGCCGGAACCTTTGGCCGCAAGGCGGGCCATACTTTTGAAGACACACTTACACAACGCATCAACGATCTAGCCTACCCGCTCAAGGTGATGACGCCAGCGGATAGCCACGTTCTCGCGGGCGATCCCGCGCTGCTTTGTTTGAACTACATCGCCTATCATCACCATATCCGCCGCATCACTTCCGCATCGGCCCTATCGACAGGTGCCCTCGCCACTTCGGAAGATGGCAAACGATGGCTCTCAATCAATGGAGCAAGTGTTTCACGATGCAAGAGTGATCTCGTACTTACCATCACTACCAACAACAAACGCCATCTCACCATCGGAGTGTCCATCAAGCAGTGCAACAACTCGACGCCCACAAATGCCCAGTTGTATTTCACTACTGCACGCGGCTTTTCTAGTCTTCTGCGGAATAACGGGTTAACCGTTTCAGAGACCGCCGTTCGCGCTCTGCGCCAATTTTGCGGTGATGAGGGCTTCCTACCCTCTGACGATCCTCGCCTATCCGCAAAACGGCTAACGGATCCTCGCCGTTGGTTTTGGGAGCAAATCGATACTGCGGGTAGGCTTGAGTGGGAGCAATTGTTTTCTGATCACCAGGACACCATTTCACGTCTCCTCTTCCAGAAAGCGTACATCGATGATCCGTTCGCTCCGGACTACCTGCTTCACAAGACCCGGCGTGCAGCCTCCTGGAACACGACCGAAGTGGCAATCTACTCAATTGAAGAGCTCATAGCTCTGAGCCGTGCCTATCAAGGTTTTGCAACGCGGCAATACTCCGTCCGAAAAGGCAGCTACAAAGACCCGACCGGTGTCACGCACCTTGCGCCCCGGTTCGGAATAATTCAGATGCAGCGGGGTGGCCAGAAGCAACATCCTGAGCAGCTTCAATTCAATCTAGAGGCAGGGTACTTCTACAAGCTCTGAAGCCGTTGCCTAAGATGCTGAGCTAATCGATAGGCTAGCAATGGTGGAACTGCATTCCCTATGCCGGTGCGAATGGTTCCAACATTACCCACAAATCGATATGAGTCCGGAAACGATTGAATTCTTGCGGCTTCTCGTATGGTTAATGAGCGTGTAGCAATAGGGTGAACATTTCGGCATCCTGAAATCATTCCGAAAGTTGTTTGCACCGTAGCTGCTGGCTCATCCCATACTTGCCGCTTATAGGTGGTGTTGTATCCAGAAGGGGGCCTCTTGCTCGGATCCGAATTATCGTGGGCGCTACAGCCTTCTGGGACATCCCACAACCACTCAATCACGTGAGATGGATGTCTGACTGCCATGTGGAGTGGGTCGTTAGACGATTCCCCGGATTCGATGAATGGAAGATCAGAACATGCGTCTCCAAAGGTTCTGTACGGATAAACAGTCGAGAACAACCCTGGGCACTCATTATGAGTACAGTCGGGGAGTTCTGGTAACAGACTAAGGTCAGTCCTCATAGCGACAAACAAGACCCTCTCTCGGTGCTGTGGTACGCCGTAGTCCTTTGAGTTGATCTCGAAGCCTTTCACGCTATACCCATGCTCCCAGAAGCTGCTGCAAACATCGTCCTTCACCAAAGTGCCGGAGGCGCTACGCATGGACGTAAGCAGCCGTACGTTCTCTAGAACCGCTACCTTCGGCCGCAGTGCGTCCACAAAACGAAGATAGTGCGTGAAGAGCGCGTTACGTGGGTCATCTACTTTCCTCTTTCCAGCAAGGCTAAAACCTTGGCATGGAGGCCCACCGATGACGACATCTACTCTGCCAAGTCGGTTGGCAAAGCGCAATAGAGCCTCTCTGTCTACTGATGTGATGTCGCCACCAAGAGCCAGGGAATGTGGAAAGTTAGCTTTGTAGATATCCCTAAGGCCTTCATCCACTTCCAAGAATGACTTGACCCAAAAACCAGCCGCGGAGAAACCCAAGCTAAAGCCTCCGCATCCAGAAAAAAGACTCAGCGCGGACAAGTCGCGGTTCTGTTCCTGGATGTGCAGCCTGGCGATCTCTTCGAGTACTTGGATATACTCTTGGCTCCCCGGCGTACGGGACGCCCGTCCTACCCGATCTGGTAGTTTAGGTACTTCTACGTACTTGTGATCCTGATAGCGTTTGGTTCGGTTTGCAAGCGTGAGGACCTGAGTCGTGTCCGAGAGCGCTGATGCGAGGGCGTCCAGGAGTGCTGGTGACAGCGGCGCTTTATCAAGTTCGAACGCCGAGAGCAAATGTTGGGAGATGCCAGATAGTTCTGAGAGCTTAGCTTGAGAAAGGCCGAGTTGCTGGCGGCGCTCCCGCAGTTGTGTGCCTACCATACAGTGACTAATTGTCTACAAAACGACTGGGCGTTGTCAACCGTCCAGCATTGTTGCGGGCCGCCCGGCGATTAGAGGCACAATCTTCTCCGGGCGCCAAAGTGCGTCCACCGGTCGCGCGGGGCGCGGCCGCTACCAACTCAACTGGAGCAGCGACACGCCCTGCCGGGGAAGCGTGAAGGCGATCTCGACGCTACCGTTTTCATTCCACAGCCAGCGCGGCGAGTCGAGCAGCTCAAGTTGGCCGGCGGCTTCCAAACGCGCATACTGCTCGGGCGACGGGCTCTGCGGAGACCCCATCTCCTTCCAGAGAGTGTAGGCGTTGCTATGGTCCCGGTCGATCCGGTAGTGGCGCAGCAAGACCCGGCGCGCCGGCGCGGGGACACCCGCGACTATCGCGCTGATCTTAGCATCCGGGCCGGCGACGTCGTCGTCATGGTAGTTCCAGGCCATGACGGTGATGTCGCGCTCCGATCGCGCCGCGATGGCGTCCACATCCGGTTTCCCGCGCACGCCGCTTTCGAGGATCGCCTCCAGTCCCACGGCTCCGCTGCTGGCGACCTTCACACGGTCGCCGCGCATCAGGCCCGCCATGCGGAAAACGTTGAGCACCGGCTTGTCGATGCCGTTGGTGGCGAGGGTGCGCAAACCGTCGAAGTAGGGCTGGCCCTCGAACTCGAAGGCCCACGTAAGCAACCCCTCGATATTGGTCTTGTGGCGATCGCCCAGGAGCATTACGTTCTTCAGCGACGCGGCGGTGTAGCAGGCGTACAGGGCTCCGTTGCGGTAGGCATTCTGCGGGTACTCGCGCGCGGAACAGGCCGCGCAGCCCTCCGGGTCGTACTCGCTCAGGATGATCGGCAGGTTCCTGAACCGCGGGAAAGAGGCGACGATTTCGCAGCCCTTGGCCACGTTCTGCAGATTCCTGCCAAGCCCCATTTGCACGCGGCCGCCCACCACCACCGGCCGCCCCTTGGCGTGGTAGGCGATGAAATCCAGCGGCGCGCCGGTCTTGCCGGTTGCGGAGTTCTTCCCGCCAGCGCAGTGCTCGAGGAACTGCCGAAGGAACGCGGCGGCTTTCGGAT
>JAUYBU010000052.1 GCA_030693045.1 Bryobacterales bacterium
CTGGCCGGCGGGCGCGGAACGTGCGTGTCGGTCGCCTTTCCGGAAAGCGGAGGTGGGTGAGCCATGCGACTCGCCCGGCTGGCGGCCTGCTCGGTTCTGCTGTGTGCCACGGGTGTGGCACAGCGCAGTCCGCTGCCGCCGGAGCAACTGGCGAAGGTGCGCGGCGTGCTGGATGCGGTTTACCGGCTGGACTATGCCAAGGCCGAGACGCGCAGCCGGGAAATGATCTCGCAGTGGCCCGAGGATCCGGCCGGGTATGTTTATCTGGCCCGGGTCTTCTGGCAGAAGTTGTTGTTCGAGCAGCGGGCGCTGTCGCTGGAGCGATTCTCGCAGCCGGATTTTTTTTCCGAGACGCCGCGATACAAGACTGCCGCCGCCCCGGCGGCGGCGCAGCGCTTCCACACGGCCAGCGAAGAGGCCATGCGCCGGGCGCGGGCGCATGCGGCGAAGCGGCCCAAGGATTCCGCCGCGCTGTACCTGGCCGGGGCGGCTTACCAGAACGAGGCGTCGTTCCAGATTTCGATGAACAATGCGTGGCTCGCCGCCGTCCGGGCGGGGCACCAGAGCCATCAGGCGCACCGGGAATTGCTGGCGCTGGATTCCGGTTATGGCGACGCCCATTTCGTGACCGGCATTTACAACTACACGGTGGGCAGCCTGCCATGGAAGGTGCGGTGGATTGCGGTGCTGTTGGGCTATCAGGGCTCGAAGGAGCGGGGACGGGAAGAACTCGAACTGGCCGCCGCCAAGGGCGATATCGTGACCGACGACGCGTGCACGATTCTCACTTTGCTGTATGCCCGCGAGAAGCGTTACGATCTGGCGATCGGCAAACTGGACGAGTTGTGCAAGAGATACCCGGAGAACTATCTGACGCGCCTGGACCTGGCGGGACTGCTGGTGCGCCACGGCAAACCGGCGGCGGCCGTCGAAGTCTACCGGCAGGTGCTGGCGACGCCGGGCTTCTTCGAGAAGACAATCGTCTATAACAATCTGGCGATCACGTACCGGATCATGAAGGACTACGCCCAGGCGGAGAAATGGCTGCGGCTGTCGCTGAGCGGAAGTTCATTGCCGGGGCGGGCGAGGGCCGCGGCGTTGCTGGAACTGGGCAAGACGCTGGACCTGGCCGGGCGGCGCGCGGAGGCGGTTCAGCAGTACCGGCTGGTGCAGCAGGCGGCCGATTTCGACAACTCGCGCCGCGAGGCGGGCCAATATCTGAACCACCCGTACCGGGAGAAATAAAAAATGCGTCAGCCTTGTATGGCCCCTTTTATTTCGGGACAGACAGGTGTGTCCGCAAGGGACACACTGGTCTGTCCCAGAAAAGGGGCCATACCAGGCTGACGCATTTTTATCCTTACAATGGTCGGGAGGCCATTCGCATGATTGTGATTTTCGTCCACGGTTGGAGCGTCCGGCACACCGAGACCTACGGCGATCTGCCGCGTTGGCTCAATAACGCGCCGATTCAGGTCGGCAACGTTTACCTGGGCAAGTACATCAGCTTCAGCGACGCGGTCACGGTGGACGACATCGCGCGGGCGTTCGACCAGGCGATACGCGACGAGATCGGCGCGAAGCTGGCGCAGGGAGAGCGGTTCGCCTGCATCACTCACTCGACCGGCGGGCCGGTGGTGCGGAAGTGGATCGACCTGTACTACCGGGACCGGCTCGGGCAGTGCCCGCTGAGTCACCTGATCATGCTCGCGCCGGCCAACCACGGGTCGGCGCTGGCGCAACTGGGCAAGTCGCGGCTATCGCGGATCAAGTTTCTGCTGGAAGGCGCCGAGCCGGGGCAGGGCGTGCTGGACTGGCTCGAGCTGGGCAGCGACCAGCAGTGGGATCTGAACCAAGCCTGGCTTGGTTACCGGTGCGTCGAGAGCGGACTGTTCCCGTTTGTGCTGACCGGACAGCGCATCGACCGGAAGATGTACGACAGCCTGAACCAGTACACCGGCGAAGCGGGGTCGGACGGCGTGGTGCGCGCGGCGGCGGCGAACATGAACTACCAGTTGATCCGGCTGCGGCAGGCCGGCGATGAGATCAGGCCCGAAGAACTGACGCCGAGCGAGCCATCGGCGTTCGGGATTCTGCCCGGATTTTCGCATTCCGGGAAGAAGATGGGCATCATCCGCGGCGTGACGCTGGACAATGCGGCCACGCACCAGACGGCGCAGTGGGTGCTGCGCTGCCTGAACGTCGGCACGCCCGGCGAGTACTTGGCGGCCGCCGGCGAACTGGCCCGCCTCACCGAACAGACTCAGCAGAGCGAGCGGGAAGAGCAGGTCAAGACCCTGCTCGGCAAGCGGACATTTGAGACCAGCCGGTTCACGATGGTGGTTTTCCGGATTGTGGACGACCGGGGCGCTCAGGTCTCCGACTACGACCTGTATCTCACCGCCGGACCCAAGTACGATGCCAACGCCCTTCCGCCGGGCTTTTTCAAAGATCGCCAGCGAAACCTTCGCAACCCCGGCAAGCTGACTTACTTCCTGGACTACGACGTGATGGAGGCCGGTTTCGCCAACCCGAAAATGGAAGGCCGTCTCGGCTTTCGCCTGGTGGCGCGGCCCAGCGCCGGGCTGGCCTACTACCGGACGCTGGAGTTCCGGGGCGACGTGCAGTCGATGAAGCGCATTCTGGCGGCGAACCAGACTACTATGGTGGAACTGGTTCTGGAGCGGAAAGTGGACGCGCGGGTGTTCCGCATTTCGAGCGACCTTGCGCCGAGCGCGATTGACGACAAGCCGCTGGGCACACCCGTTGCCTGATCGGCCACGGATGGCCACAGCGCGGCGGAGCCGCAACCAAGAGTTAGTAGTACGGATGGGATCAGAATCCGTGTTCGGGGTCGATTACGGAGAGTCCGGCCGCGCGAGCCGCGACATTGAGTTCCTGATCGGACGACACAAAGTTGAAATCGTGAGAGCTAATCTCCAGTTGCGTTTGGAGCAGCAAAGCGGAGGCGAGGTGCACACTGTCCGCGCCCCGAAGGGCATAAGTTTCAGCAACTTGGAGCGCGGTTTCCCGGACTTCCGGTGTCAACTCGACCCAGAGGAGACGGCCCCAATCCTCAAGCAGACGGCTCTTAGTTTGCTGGAAGCGGGTTTGGTCAATATTGCCTGCACTACGTTTTCGCGCGGCCGTTGCGTTGACTTCAATGAGGCCCAGCGTACATGCGCTCAGCAGGTTGTTCCGTTCGAAGAGAGTGATCACGCGATCACTTCCAGTTTCGTGAAAATAGCGCTTAACCCAGGCGCTGGCATCAAGAAAGTAGAGTGTCATCGGCGATCAGCGATGAGGAGTTTGGATGCCGGTATGCCGGGGCACTTGATTGGCTCGAACTTCGAGAAGGGGGCTGAATCTTCGGCGGGGACACGAAAACCAGGACGGCCTTTGAGCCGGCTGATGAGGGTCTCGCGCGTGGGTTCGGTTGCTTTCGCGGCCTGTCTGACTTGGACGAGGTCGAGAATCTCGCGAGCTTCGTCCTCGGAGACCTGGTCGATTTTTTCATGGAGCATTTGTTTTGCCGAGGGCATGGTAGGCCACCTTAGCTATTATTATCGCAGATGAAGAACCAATGGCCAAAGGTCGGCGGCCTTCAGGCCGCCTTTGAAAAACTACTGGCTACGGATGGACACAGCGCGGCGGAGCCGCAACCAAAATGCCAAGTCAGAGGCCAAAATTTCAAGCCGCCGACGAACGCGGATCAACGCCGATGACTGCACGGATCAGCGTTCATCGGCGGTTCAACAAGTTTCTTATGCGGCCAACTTAAAGATTCCGCGGCCGATAGCCGAAAATCTTTGCAGCACGCAAAGAAAATGAACGTTAGTAGTACGGATGAGTGAGGGAGAATGGTTGGCATGGAATTGTCACGAAGATCGATGCTGAAGGTTGGCGGCGCGGCGGCGGCCGCGCCGGCGAAAACGGAAATGCCCAATTTTGTTTTTTTGCTGGGCGACGATCATGGGTGGCCGCACGCGGGCTGTTACGGCGACGCGGCGATTCACACGCCGAACCTGGACCGCATGGCGCGCGAGGGCATGCGATTCGAGAACGCCTTCGTGTCTTCGGCGCAGTGCAGTCCCAACCGGTCTTCGATACTCACCGGCTGCACGCCGCACACCACGTCCACATCGCGTCTGCACACGCCGATGCCCGAGTGGGAGCCGACCATCGTCGACTATCTCAAAGATCGCGGCTACTTCGTGGGCGCTTTCCGCAAGGTACACCAGGGCGCGCAATTCGACAAGCGGTGGAGCTTCTACGGCGGCCAGCAACTGGATTTCGAGAAGTTCTTCGACGCGTTGCCGGCCGGCAAGCCGTTCTATCTGCACGCGGGATTCACGGACCCGCACCGGCCCTACCGTTCGGGCGCCTTCGACCCGCCGCACGATCGCAAGAAGCTCCCGGTTCCCAAGTTCCTGCCCGACACGAAGGAAGTGCGCGACGATCTGGGCAACTACTACGATTTCATCGCGCGTCTGGACGCCGATTGCGGCCGCCTGCTGGAAACGCTCGAGCGGCGCGGCCTGGCTCGGAACACGCTGGTTATTTTCACCGGCGACAACGGCATGCCGTTCCCGCGCGCCAAAGGCACGTGTTATGAAGCCGGCATCCATGTTCCCATGCTGGCGCGGTGGCCGGGACGCGTGCGCGCCGCGAGCGTGACCAAAGAATTGATCGCGCACGTCGATTTGCCGGTCACGTGGCTGGAAGCGGCCGGCATCCCGAAGCCCCGCAAGATGCAGGGCCGGAGCCTGCTGGGCCTGCTCACCGGCGGCGCGCACCAATCGCGCACGGAGGTGTGCAGCGAGCGCAACTGGCACGACAATTTCGATCCCGTGCGCAGCGTGCGCACCGATCGCTACAAGTTGATTTTCAACGCCGCTCCGCACTTTCCGTATCGCCCGGCGTGGGATCTGGCCGACTCGCCCACCTGGGCCGCCATCCAGAGACTGGGCCGCGCCGGCAAGCTGACGCCGCCGCAGATGACGATGCTCGACCCGGCGCGCCCGATGCTCGAGTTGTACGACCTGGCGCGCGACCCGGACGAGTTCCACAACCTGGCAACCAGCCCGGAGCATGCGAGCGTTCTCGAAGATCTCAAGCGCCGCCTGAGCGAGTGGATGCACGACACGTTCGACTACCTGCCGCCCGCCACCACGCGTCCGGGCGAGCCCGCCGGCCGCGGCTGGCCGGTGTCGCTGTGAAGCTCTGAAAGGGTTTTGGAATGAAGATCGCGGAGAAACTGGAGATCTTCGCCGAGAGTCTGGCCGGCTGGCTGGAGAGACACCGGCTGTGGTTCCTGACGGGCTTTTCCCTTTACTATTTCGCCGCCGCCGTGCGGTTGGCGAAATCGGGGCCGTTTTGGTTTGACGAACTCTTCACTTACTACATTGCACGGCAGTCTTCCGCCGCGGAGATTATAGCGAGCTTACGCATTCCAGTGGATCAACAGCCGCCTCCGTTCTACATCCTGACGCACGCCGCCAGCCGCCTGGCCGGCGATGTTCACATCGGCTTCCGGCTCCCGGAAATCCTGGGCGTGTGGCTCATGTGTGTGTGCCTGTTCCTGTTCGTGGCGCGGCGGACAAACGCCCTGTACGGCGCCTTCGCGATGCTGACTCCTTTGTCGCTCACGGCCTTCTTTTACGCCGTCGAAGCCCGGCCGTACGGCCTGGTGGTCGGCTTCTGCGCCCTGGCCTTGCTCGCCTGGCAGTCTGCCGCCGACGGCCGGCGCCGCATGGTTTGGCTCCCGGTGCTGGCGCTGGCTTTGGCGGCGGGGATTTCCAGCAGCTATTACGCGGTTCTGCTTCTCGCGCCCTTCGGACTTGGTGAGTTGGTTCGCACGGTGCAAAGGAAGGCGGTGGACTGGGGGATTTGGCTGGCGTTCGGCGCCGGAGGCGGCATTTCGTTTCTCTATCTGCCGCTGGTGACTCGGGCGGTTGGCGGTTACTTACCCAGGAATTGGGCGAGTCCCAGCATCGGCGCGATTTTCACCATGTACGGGAGGTACTTCGAGGACGCGATTGTCCCGCTGGTTGCCCTGGTGGCGGGGCTCTCGCTTCTGCTACTCCTTTCAGGCTCGAACCGGAAACCGGAGAGCCTGGGGAACTGGAACCGGGCGTTTCCCCACGAGATTGCCGCCGGTATCGGGCTACTGCTGCTTCCCATTCTGGGGTGTGCGGTGGCGGCGCTCCACACCAAGATGATCACGGGCCGATATGTGCTTTCCACGATACTCGGAATCACCATCCTGTTCACCCTGATTGCCTTCCGGGCCGCCAGGGGGAGCGCCGCCGCCGGAACAGTGTTGTTTCTGGTTGCGTTGGGCAGCGTGGTTGCCTATCAGGTTCCCACTAGGAGATACGAACTCAGAGCCCGGCGCGAGTCCACGGGGACGCTTCGCACTCTGCTGGCCAATCAGCCGGCGGACCTGCCGGTGGTGGTGAACGATCCCGCCCGGTTCTTCGAAGCGTCGCACTACCAGAGCCCGGAAATTGCCTCGCGGCTCTTTTTCCTGGTGGATCTCGCCTCGTCCAAGCGTTATGGGAAGATCCCTTACGCCGGACGCGGCATGCTCGAGATGCAGCGTATTGCACCGGTTCAGGTGCAGGAATTGGCGGCGTTCCGAAAGGCGCGGAGTGAATTTCTGGTGTACTGGGTGAAGTCGGACTTCGAGTTCGTGCTCGCGGCAGTTGTCGCCGACGGCGCAAGCGTTCAGCTTGTGGCGGCCAAGGGAGGCGAACATCTGTATCTGGTCAAGGACCGCCGCTGACGGGACTTTCCCCGGTTGAGGCGGCGGTCTCGATTCCGACGCTCTCCTCGATGAGATAGCGCGGGCGGCGGCGGGACTCCGCCAGGGCGCTCCAGAGGTATTCCCCCAGAATCCCGATCATGATCATCTGCATTCCGCCGAGGATCAGCACCACCGCCATCAGCGCCGCCCAGCCCTGGAGGGCATGTCCCCGCAGAGTGCGCGCTACAAGCCATGCCGAGTAGAGAAACCCCGACGCGGCGATGGCGACGCCGGCGCACGACATCAGCCGCACGGGGAAGAAGCTGAAGGCGGTCACGGAATCGACAACCAGGTTGATCTTCTTCTCCAGCGTCCAGCCGGAGTGGCCGTGCAATCTCGGCTGCTGCTCATAGGTGACCGACGCCTGGCGGAAACCCATCCAATGCGCCAGCGCAATCGCCGAGGTGCGGGTCTCGCGGAACTGCAGGAAGCTCTCCAGAACGCGGCGGTCCATCAGGTGGAAACCGCCGCCTGCGGGCAACTCCTTCATGCCCACGAGGCTTCGCATGATCCAGTGGTAGAGGCGGGAGAACCAGATGGTGCCGGCCGTTTCTCCCAATCGGCGCGAGCGAACGGCAGTGACCAGTTGCGCGCCTTCCCTCCATTTCTCCAGCAGAGCCGGGATGGTTTCCGGCGGGTCCTGCAAATCGGCGGCCATGGCGATGGCGCAAGCGCCGCCGGCATGATGAAGGCCGCAGGTTCTGGCTGCGTGCGAGCCGAAGTTCCGGGAGAGCCGGATGCCGCGCACCCGCGGATCTTCCGCGGCCATCCGGGCGACCGCCTGGAAAGTACCGTCCGAGGAATGGTCGTCCACGACAATCCATTCCCACTGCACTGCCATGGCTTCCAGCACCTGGGCCAAGCGCAGGTAGAGAACCGGCAGGTTGCGCTCCTCGTTGTAAGCCGCCGTGATGATTGAGACCAGCACGTTCTTCTCTCCTAGCAGCCCGTGGTGACAGTTCTGGCAGGCCAAAGGGCCTGCCCCACGGTGGGGTTCTGGCAGGCCGAAGGGTCTGCCCCGCGTGGCGCAGGCGCTTTCGCCTGCGTTCTCCCAAGTTGCACGTTCCTATCCTAACCCCAGCTTCTGGGCCAGACCGATGCGCTGCGGTTTGCCGGTAGGGCCCTTGGGGAGTTCCGGGAGAAAGACGACGGTGCGCGGGACCTTGAAATCGGCCAGCCGGCGGGCCACGAAGTCGCGAATCTCCCGCTCGGACGTGGCGCTGCCGTCGCGCAGCACGATGGCCGCCCCGACTTCCTGACCCAAACTGCGGTGAGGCATGGCGAAGACCAGCGCCTCCCGCACACCGGGGCAATCCAGGAGCGCCTCTTCCACTTCGCGGGGCGAGATCTTCTCGCCGCCCCGGTTGATGATCTCCTTCAGCCGGCCGGTGATATAGAGATAACCTTCTTCGTCCAAACGCCCCAGATCGCCGGTGTGGAACCATCCGCCGGTGAAGGCGGCGGCGTTGGCCTGAGGGTTGCTCAGGTATCCGGGTGTCAGGCTTGGCCCGCGAATGACGATTTCGCCGGTCTCGAGCGGGGGCAACAGGCGTCCGGCCTGGTCCATGATGGCGATCTCGGGCCCCGCCGCCAGGCCCACGGACCCCGGCTTGCGCTCTCGCGGCGGCAACGGGCTGCTGGCCATCTGATGGGTGGCCTCGGTCATGCCGTAGGATTCGATGACCGGCGCGCGAAAGACGCGCTCAGTCTCGACCATCACCTGGGGCAGCAGGGGCGACGAGCAGGAGCGGACAAACCGCAACCTCGCCGCGGACACGATCTCCCGGTTGCGCTCCGCCCGGGCCAGGATGGCCTGGTGCATGGTGGGAACCGCGGTATACCAGGTGGGCTTGAATTCGTCGAGCCAACGGAAAAACCGGATGGCATCGAACCCGGGGGTACACACCACGCCGGCGCCGGCGGCCAGGGACGAGAGAACCGCGCCCAGCAGGCCGTGGATGTGAAACAGCGGCATCACGTTCAGGCAGCGATCTTCCGGAGTCAGCAGAAGCGACCGGGCAATATTCACCGCGGAGATGCACACGTTGGCCTGGGTCAGGGGAACCAGCTTGGGGCGCGAAGTGGTGCCGGAGGTGTGCAGCAGCATGGCCGTGTCTTCGGGCTGGGGAGAAGTGGGTGGCGCGGATGGGTGTGACGCCGGCCCGGCCAGCGAGAAGACTCCGGCCGGCTGGCCGGCACAAGGATCCAGTTCGACGATCGGGATTCCCCTTTGGCGCGCCGCCTGAACCGCCGCCGACTCGATGCCGCGCCGGACGATCAGAGCGCGGGCGCCCAGATCTCCCAGGTAGAAGTCGAACTCCTCGGCCCGATAGGCGGGATTCAAGGGCGCGCAGCTCATGCCGGAGGCAATGGCCACGAACGCCACGGCCTGCTCCGGCCCGTTTGGCAGGACCAATGCCACCGGGTGGTTTCGCTCCAAACCCATCGCGGCGAGGGCGCCGACGGTCTTCTCGACCTGCTCCAACAGCCGCGCATAACTGAGCGGCTCTGTGCCGGGCGCCAAAATTGCCGGCGCGTCCGGTTGCCGTTCAGCGTGTATTTCGAGTAGTTGCCGGATTGAACTTGGATAATTGCTCATTTAAGTATTCGACGGAAGAATGCAAGAAATTGTTTATGATCCACGGCGAAATTGCCGGACACGGTTTGCCCGGCCTCGACGTCCATGACTACCACCGAGCCGAGTGAAATCGAGGCGCCGTCTCCGATTCGGACCTGGTTGGACACGGTTGCGTTTGGCCCGATCCAGACGTTGTCGCCGATCCGGGCGCTGCCCAGGACACAGGCGCCGGCTCCGATGCGGCAGCGCCGGCCGATTCTCACGTGATGCGAGATGTTCACCAGGCTGCTCACCTTGGTGTCCTCTTCAATCCGGGTGAGGGCGCCGAAAACGCCGCGGCAAACGACGCAGTTGGCCTGAATCTCGACGCGGTCGTGGATGGCGACGCCACCCGCATGGGAAGTCATCCGGATGACGCCGCCGAACTGTTTCGGATCGAAGCCGTCGGCCCCGATCACGCTGCCGGCGCGGATGACGGCGTCCTCCCCGATGAGCGTGCGCTCGAGCACCGTGACATGGGGTTCGATCACGGTTCCGCGGCTGATGCGGACATTGCGTGGAGCGATCCATGCGCCGGGGTGCACGCGGGCCTCCGGCGAAATCTCGGTGGGAAAATCTTTCCAGTAGAAATCGGTGCACCGGAGGAGGTATTCGTGGACCTCGTAGAAGCTCCGTTTCGGGTCCCCGGCGATGGCCACCCCGAGAGCCTCGGGCATAAGCGGCGCCAGTTCCGGTGTGGTGATCACGCAGGCGATGTGAGGGTTTTGCAGCAACTCACGGCGCAGAAACCGCGCGTCGTAGAGCGTGACCAGAAGTTTCGGGCCGTCGTAGGACAAGAGTCCGAGCGATTCGAATTCGCCGTCGCGGACGACTTCCAGAGGCGCGATACGCGCCGCGTCGCTCAGTCGCATGCAGCCTCCCGGTGGGCGGGCGTCACGCCGGCATTCGACACGGGAAAGAGAATGGCGATCCCGCAGGCCAGGGAAACCAGCAACGCGAGCAGGCGGTTGAGGGTGATCACTTCCGCGCCGCCCTCCACGCGCGCCATCGCGAACAGCACCTCCGAGGCGGTGTCCGTCACGCCCAGTCCCATTGGGGTAAGCGAGATGCTTTGCAGCAGGTTGACCAAAGGGGTAATCGCACAGACGCTCAGCGCCGGGGCCGGAACGTTCAGGGTGCGAAACCAGAAGTAGATTCCGGCGATGCCCGAACAGTGCCCAAAACAGGAAAGCACAAACGCTCGCCAGAGCACGCCGCCAAAGGGCCGATAGGCGGTCACCCCGGTCACGCGCCGCCGGATGGGCCCCCAGCGGCGCGCGATCTGAACCGCCGCCAGAGTTCCCGCCGAGACGACCACCAGCGAAATCAGCACGGGCTGCCGCAGATACGCGCCCCCGAACAGGACGGCCAGGAAGATCAGCGCATACAAACCGATCAGGCGATCCATGAAAATGGAGAGCAGCACTTTCTTACGGCGTCCCGAGTTGAGGCGCGAGCCGTAGAGCAGTCTCACCCCGTCAAAGCCCACCGAGGCCGGCAGAAGGATGCTGAGAAAATATCCCACCGCGCCCACGTGGACCGCCGTCCCCAGCGTGAGGTTCAGTTGCTGGGTGCGAGCCAGCCAATGCCAGCGCACCAGTGGAACCAGGTTGCAGACGATACGGCAAACCACCGCGCCCGCTAAGGCCCAGCCCCACCGGACCCCGGCCAGGGTTGTCAGATCCAGCCGCCCGGAGCCGATCAGCCAGGCGACCAACCCGGCCGCCACCGTCCACCTCAGTCCGGTAAGCCATCCGCGCCGGGAGGGCCTCAGCATGGAACGGCCTTTCGGTATTGCGCATTCACTTCGCCCAGAGTGGACACCGCACCACGGCGGCCGGCCAGAAAATCGAGCAGCTCCAATAGCAGAGTCCTGACGCCTCTGCCCGGGTGACGCAACTTTCGAAGGCGGACCGGTTCGCGGTAATGAGGCTTGCTGGCTCGATACTGCTCAATGGAGGCGGCATTCAGAAAAACGAGGTTCGGGTGAAAGTCGACGATCTTGAGCCCCGGGCGGTCCGGCTGGAGGCGCGGCAATGTAAGATCGGTGGCCTGAGCGCCCAGATCCCAGTGATCCATGTAATACATGGGCAACGCCAGAATGTCGTGACCCTTCCACTCCGGAGCGAGGTCCGCCGACAGAGGGGACAAGTCAGTGCTGTCGTACTCGAATCCGGCTTCGCGATAGACCGGCAACAGCTCATGATCATAGAACCGGCAGTGGGCGCGAACGCCCACCGCCTCGGGACAGAATGCCCGGGTCGAACGGACCACGAAGCGGTAGAATTCGATGTCCGTCCAGCGGCTCAACTGGTCCGGATTCAGCCCCTCGAGCACGCTGTTGCGTTGCCGCCGGAAATTCGGGTGCAGGGCGCGTTCGTGGCCGGGCAGCGCGATTCCGTCGTGAGTGCAAAAGAAGGTTGCGCGCAGATTTCGCTCCGCCAGCAGGCGGACGACGTCGTCCAGCACTTCCGGATGCGCCCATTCGACGTCGAAGGTGATGGCCCACCGGCTGTCAGCGCTGGGTGGCATGCTCTAGCTCCAGGGCCTTTCCTAGGTCTCCGACCGCATGATTCGGTTCTTCCGCTTGCTTACGCGCGCGGCTCAGAATCGTTTCCGAGCCGCGACCGGGTGCTAGCGCGTCTACGACCCGATCCTGCTGTTGCTCGCTCATGCTGTCAGCGCTGGATGGCATGCTCGATCTCCAGGGCCTTTACTAACGCGTCTATGACTCGATCTTGTTGTTGTTCGCTCATGGAATGAAAGAGGGGCAGCAGTATGGCCTGGTCCTGGGCGCGCTCGCTTTCGGCCAGGCCCCCGGCGCCGGCGATCCAGGGCTCGCGCTGGTAGGCCGGCTCGCGGTGCGCGCATTGGATGGCGCGCCGCGTCGCGATCCCCCGATCCAGAAGGGATTGCATCACCCGGCGCTGGTTCGCCGCCGCCGGCAGGCGCACGCAAAAGCTCTGCCAGTTGCTGCGCGCCCAGTCCGGCTCGTGGGGAAGTTCGAGTCCGGGCGTCTGGGCCAGCAGGCTGCTGTATCGCGCCGCCAGGAAGCGCCTGCGCGCCACGATCTCGGGGAGCCGCTTGAGTTGTTCGCGGCCGACCGCGGCCTGGATGTCCGTCATCCGGTAGTTGTAACCCAGCTCCAGGTAACTCTCGAACGTCACTTCGCGCGCCGCGTGGCGGGCGGCGTCGGAAACGCCCATGGCGTGCTGGCGCCACAGGCGAAAACGGCGGTCCCACTCGGGATTGGACGTGGTCAACATGCCCCCATCGCCGGTGGTGATGACCTTGCGCGGGTGAAACGAGAAACATGCGATTCCGGTGTGCGGCTTGCCGATCCTCTCCCAGTTGCCGCGCCAGCGGATCTCGCTCCCGATGGCGCAGGCGGCGTCCTCGATGAGGGGAACCGAATGGCGCTCGCCGATTGAGACCAACGCAGCCAGATCGCAGGGCATCCCCATCTGATGCACAGCCAGAATGGCCCGGGTGCGGGGCGTGAGGCTGGCTTCCACGCGGGCTGGATCGAGGTTGTAGACGCCCGGGTCAATGTCGACCAGAACCGGCGTGGCGCCGCAATAGCGGACGCTGTTAGCGGTGGCGATGAAGGAGTGGCTGGGGGTGATGACCTCATCGCCGGGCCCGACTCCGGCGGCCCGAAGCGCCAGGTGCAGGGCGGCGGTGCAACTGGAAACGGCGCAGGCGAACCGGGCCCCCACGGCCTCGGCGAACTCCTTCTCGAAGGCTGCCACCTCCGGCCCTTGGGTCACCCACCCGGAACGGATGACGCGGCCGGCCGCATCGGCCTCGCGCTGGTCCATCCAGGGCCGCGCGAGCGGAATCGGGTCTTCAGGCATGGCCCGTCCCATCGGTTTCACGCTCCGCGCGCCACCATTCGATCAGCCGGCGCAGGCCGTCGTCCAGACTCACGCGCGCCTGGAAGCCAAGCCGCTCGCGAGCCTTGGTGGTGTCGGCCAGGCGGCGTGGCACGGGATTCACCTTACGCTCGGGCCCGTATTCGATCGGCAGGTCGGAACCCATTACGCGAAGCAGGCTGCCGGCGAGATCGTTCAGGCTGGTTTCGACGCCGCCGGCCACATTGAAGGTCTCACCGGCGGCATCCGATTGGGCCGCCAGCAGGTTGGCCCTGGCGACGTCTTCGACGTAGACGAAATCCATGGTCTGGGTGCCGTCGCCGAAGATGACGGGCGGACGGCCGGAGTGAATCCGTTCGATCCAGCGAATCAGCACTTCCGTGTAAGCGCCGTGGATATCCATGCGCGGCC
>JAUYBU010000060.1 GCA_030693045.1 Bryobacterales bacterium
CTCGGCCTCAGAATCGCCCCGTCCTGCGCCTCAGGGAGTCGCCGATGCTACGGGAGTTGGCCAATGACATGTTGGCGAAGATCCGCACGATGAAACCCCTCCAACCCTGAAAGTGGCCACTTTCACGCCGGATTCAGGTCATCGCAACCCACACCAAACAGCGAGGAGGCCAAAATGGACATCCCCAACGATGGGGTTGTTTGAAAGAGAGACCGGGCATGAAAACTGCGTTGGCCGTCCGGACGGCATTGACTCCGGCGATTGCGTTTTGCGCGAGCGGACTTCTCATGGCACAGGCGGGGCGGGTGCCCTCCCCGGCCAAAACCAGCGCGCCAAAGAGCGCCTGGACTATCGGCATCTATGCCGGACCGTCACCGTTCCAGCTTTCGCCGCCGGCAAATGTCACGAACCCGGTTTTGACGGCGGCGGCTGTCACCGACTTGAATGTCGACACCATTGCCCATCCGTTCATGGTCGTCACCGGCTCCAGGTATTACCTGTTCTTCACGGCCAAGGACGCCAAGACCGACAAGGGAGGTATCGGGCTGGCGGAAAGCCGGAACGGCCTGGACTGGAAGTTCCGGCGCACCGTAGTCCAGGAACCGTTTGGCCTGTCTCATCCCTACGTGTTTCAGTGGCGCAATGAGTACTACATGATACCCGAGGCGCATACGGAAACCTCCGTCCGGTTATACAGGGCAACTAAGTTTCCGGATAAGTGGGAATTCGAAGCCGACTTACTGAAAGGCGACACGTTCATCAGCCCGACCGTGGTGCGGTTTAAGGATATGTGGTGGATGTTCGTCGCGCGGAGCGGAAATGCGACGTTGCGGCTGTTCTATGCGGCTGAGTTGAAGGGTCAGTGGACCGAACACCCGCTGAGTCCGATCGTTCCCAAAGACCTGAATACCGCCCGGCCCGGCGGCAGGCCGTTCGTGATCGATGGGGCGCTTTACCGCCTCGGCCAGGATTGTTACCCGACGTATGGGAACCAGGTGCACGCCTTCCGGATCACTCAGATCAGCCCCACGACATACGCGGAGAAGATGATCGATACTCCGCTGGTCAGGGCTTCCTCGCAGGGATGGAATGCCGAGGCCATGCACCATGTCGATGTTCAACAGGCCGGAAAGGACAAGTGGCTGGCGGCGGTCGACGCCCTTGGACGGTGATCCTGGCAACTAAGGAACCAGGCTGACGGCGCCGGGAGAGCTATCGGAGATGAGCGCGAGGTAAGGAAAATGCGAAGACGTTTTGCCGCGATTCTGGGGATCATTCTGGCCATGGCGACACAGGCGCAGCCCCCCGTCAAACACGTGCTGGTCATCGGCTATGACGGTTTGAGCCCGAGCGGACTGCAAGCGGCGAAAGCCCCAGTCATCACGCGAGTCCGCGCCCAAGGTTCATATACGTGGCACGCGCGCGGCGTGATGCCCACTTCGAGCAGCCCCAACTGGGCATCCATGATTATGGGCGCCGGCCCGGAACAGCACGGTGTCACATCCAACGACTGGATGCCGGACAAGTTCGACATTGCACCAACGGTGAAGGGATCCGGTGGGATCTTCCCAACCATATTCGGAACGCTGAGGCAGCGCGAACCGCCGGCCGATATCGCCATCTTCCACGAGTGGGAGGGCTTTGCCCGCCTGGTGGAGCCCGGTGCGGCAAGCCGGGTGGACCATCCTGGGACTCGGGACGCCGATGAAACCGTACGCCGTGCGGTGGCCTACATTCCCGGGCACAAACCGCGTCTCACATTCATTCACCTCGATCTGGTGGATCATGCGGGGCACAAGTTCGGCCATGGCAGCCCGGAGTACATCGCCGCCATCGAGAAGGCGGATAAGCTCACCGGGCTGATCCTGGCCGCGGTGGAAAGGGCCGGAATGATGCCGGATACGCTGGTGCTGTTGACCTCCGATCACGGCGGCCTGGGGAAGAAACACGGCGGCGCGACCATGGCCGAAATCGAGATCCCCTGGATAATCGGCGGCCCCGGCGTGGCTAAAGGGCGCGAACTCCGCAGCCTGATCAACATCTATGACACGGCTCCTACACTCGCGTACGTGCTGCGGGTCAAGCCGCCCTCGGCCTGGCTCGGCAAGCCCGTCATGGAAGCGTTCGCGGGCGGCCCGCGGTGATGCCTGGTGCATCGGAACCGGGTTGGCGGCCGTGGGAAGGTGACAGTCGCGCTCGCGCCGGTCCAGGCGCACGCCGCTTAACGGTACGGCCTCGCCGGCCGGGCGCGCCTGCATACGGGTCCGGGAACCTATCCTACGCGACCCCCGCGGGGCTCTCGGCCGGAACGCATTCGGGCGCCGTTACGATCCACGGCGGCAGCGGAAACCCGACGATCCGACACACCGGCCCCTTCCGGAAGTGTGGACTGTCGGAACGCCCGAGTTGTAAACGGCGTCAAGAGCGTGAAGGAGCGCCTCCACGGAGAGGTTGGATGTATGATCAAAACTGGCCCGCAAGCCAGGGAGAACCACATGCGTCGCTCCTTAGCCCTCGTTCTGCTTCTGAGTCTTCCGATCGATGTTTCCACCGCGGCTGAACCGCTTAACATCCTGAACAATGGCGGTTTCGAATATGGATTGATGTGCTACGGAAACTGGATCTGGAGTCAGACCGGTCAAGACTACAAAGGCGACTACCAGTTCCTGCTGTCGACGGATGCTCACTCGGGTTCCTACTCAGTGGAGATCCGCTGTGCCGGGACGGATTGTGAGAAGGCTGCTATACAGCCGCGCATAATTCAAGGGACATCTAAGCATCGCCAAATGGCCATGTTTACGGTGTTTTCGGATCGCCTGATGTCTCCACGGTAATGCGCGGCTGTATATCATCTCCAATAGGATCCCCTCGCCGCCCGGACAATCTTACGATCTCAGCATGTACACGAAGTGTCCGGCCGGACGCAGTGCGGTCGTTTACGTCCCGGGAACGACAAGTGGCGACATGGTTCGGCCCCTCACCTGCGACGGAAGCTGGGCCCTCAATCGGGTGTCATTCCAGCTCCCGCCGTCGGTGACCGAGTTCTTCTTCTCCGTGTACAACCTGGACGTAGAGTGGTTCCGTGTGGACGACATCGTCCTGACTTACGGCAGCGGGGATGCGCCTCACCAAACAGTTCTGTACCCGGGCGTCAGAAACGTAACCCTCTCGGACAAGGCTGTTATGGTCGATGGCGCGCCGTATCTGGCCCTGGGCTTCTTCAGCGTCGGCTACGACGACCTGCAACTCGCCGCCAACCAGGGCGCGAATACCGTTAGCGCGCTCTTGATGAGCCCGGCTACCGATTGCTTCAGTACTCGCCAGAAGAATTACCTGGATCGCGCTTACGAGTTGGGACTCGGCTTTATGCCGGACTCTTCAACCACGGCCAGACTCCGTATGCCCGAGGTATTTCCCGCAATCATGCAGCGTTTTGCGCCCCACCTGGCCAACATCGCCTGGATGTTGGTAGACGAGCCCGACCAGTCGGCTGTTTGGTGGTATTACATCCCTGGTCCGACGTTGGCCGCCGAGTACATATCGGCGAAATCGGTCACTTCGTTGCCGATCCTGTCCAACTTCCAGCGTGCCGCCTGGTCGAGCACGGCAGAGGTCGCGCCGTATGTGTCGGCGGTCGATTTTTGGATGGCCGAACCTTATGGCGAAGACTTCGGCTCGGTGAATTACGCCATCGACATGTTCAACTCGCTGAGACCGCGGCCGGTGTGGCTCGCCCAAAACGCCATCGACGCGCGTTTGCTCGTGCCAAAGGCGTATTGGGCGGTTATCGGAGGCGCCACGGGCATTATCTACTTCGACTGGGACGCATTCAAGAGCGACCCCGCGAAGATGGCTGCCGCCAGGCAAGCTTTCGGTGAGATCAATGGACTCAAGAGCGCAATCTTCGGCCGCAACCTCGATAGCATCGTGACCGCCCCCGCGGGCATCGGCTACATTGCCCGTCAGGACCGGGGGACAGTGTATATCGCCGCGGCGAATCCGGCGGCGACGCTGGTGCAGGGGAAGTTCGCCGTGCCGGGCCTGGCGGCCGGCGACCAGGTTCCGGTGCTGTTCGAAAACCGAACCATCACCGCAAGCACGGGCGAGTTTTACGATTTATTTCCGGGAGTGTCCAGGCATGTGTACGCCATCCAATCGGGCATCACGGTGGCGACGAATCCGGCGGGGCTGCAAGTGGTCGTCGACGGAACAACGCTGACGGCGCCGCAGACGTTCCAGCGGACGCCGGGGAGCAGTCACACGCTGGACGTGGTGACGCCGCAGGCGGCCAGAGGAGTGCGGCGGGTGTTTGGCAGTTGGTCGGATAGCGGGGCGAAGTCGCACAGCATTACGGCGCCGGTGACGGCGACGACGTATACGGCGAGTTTCACGACGCAGTACCTGTTGACGACTGCGGCTTCGCCGCCGGCAGGAGGGACGGTGACGGCCACGCCGAGCTCGTCGGACGGCTACTACAACGGCGGACAGAGCGTGCAGCTAACAGCCAATATCGCTTCGGGCTACACCTTCGCCAACTGGAGTGGAGACCTGACCGGCACTGCGAATCCGGGCAACATGGTCATGAGTGCGCCCCGCTCGGTGACAGCCAACTTCGCGGCCCAAGTTGTGAACTCGCCGCCCACAGTGACCGGCGTAAGCCCGGCGGCGGGCGTCACCGCGACACAGGCGCTCACGTTCAGTTTCACCGATCCGAACGGCTGGCAAGACCTGGGCGTGGTGAACATCCTGGTGAACTTCTGGCTGGACGGGCGCAACTCGTGTTACCTGGCTTACAACCGGCCAGCCAATACGTTGTATCTCATTAACAACGCGGCCGAGTGCGGCCTTCAACAACCTCCAAACGAACAAGACGGCTAACTTCATAGCTCAGGCTGTCATCTCGCCGCCCACCGTACTCAGCGTAGCCCCCGCGGCGGGCATCACCGCGACGCAGGCGTTCACTTTCAGTTTCACCGACCCGGGCGGATGGCAAGACCTGGGCGTGGTCAACGTGCTGATAAACCTCTGGCTGGACGGACGCAACTCGTGCTACCTGGCTTATAGCCGGCCAGCCAATTCGCTGTATCTGATCAACAACGCCGGCGACGGGTATGCGGGGTCGATGGCGCTGAACGGGTCCGGGACGCTGGGTAACAGCCAATGCCTTATCAACGGAGCCGGATCGTCGGTCTCCGGCGCCGGCAACACGATGACCTTGGCGCTCAACATGACATTCCCGGCATCGTTCGCGGGCGCCAAAGTGATGTACCTGGCCGCGCGCGACGTGGCGGAGAGCAACTCGGGCTGGCAGCGGATGGGGGTCTGGAAAGTGCCGGGAGCGGCGCAGACTACTACGACGACGGTGGCGGGATTGAACCCGGCGCGGGGGAACGGAAACACGGGGACGTTCACCTTCACCTTCACGGACACGAATGGGGCGAGTGACCTGGGAGTGATGAACATCCTGGTGAACGACTGGCTGGACGCACGGCACGCGTGCTACCTGGCTTACGCGCGGGGGAACAACACTCTATACCTGATGAACGACAATGGCGACGGCCAGTTGCCGGGGAAGGTGCTGAACGGCAGCGGAAGTTTGGGCAACAGCCAATGTACGGTGAACGGAGTGGGATCGTCGGCGTCCATCAGTGGAAACATACTGACGCTGACGCTGAACATGGCCTTCGGCGCGGGTTTCGCCGGCAACCGGGTATTCTACCTGGCGGCGCGGGATATGAACGAACTGAACAACACGGGCTGGCAGGCGATGGGGAGTTGGACCGTGCCTTGAGAGTGCCGCATTGCCGGCCGGTTGCTCGCTGTGGGACCGGGACAGATCAACCTGGTGGTTCCCGCGCGTCCGGCCCTGTTCTCGGTCAATTCCACCGGCTTCGGACCGGGTGCGATTCTCAACCGGGACGGAACCGCAATTTCAGCGGCGAATCCAGCTACGCCAGGATCGATCGTCGTCCTTTTCGCTACCACTGAAGGACAAACCTCTCCGGGTGGCCGCGACGGCGTGATTGCCGGGGATTCGCCGCCGAAACCCGCGCTGCCCGTGTCGGTCGACATCGGCGGCCGGCTCGCCCGGGTTCCATACGCCGGAGCGGTTCCGCTCTCAGTCGCCGGCCTTCTTCAGGTGAACGCCGAGGTTCCCACCGACAGTCCCTCGGGCGCCGCTGTTTTTCCGACCGCGTGATTCGGTTCTTCCGCTTGCTGACGCGCGCGGCTCGGAATCGTTTCCGAGCCACGACCGTGAGAACGGGTAAAACAACATGGAAGCCGAGTCGGGCTCGCGCCCCCTTACCGGCGCTTGCCGCCGCCCATGATGTCGAGCAAAAGCGCTTCCTGGACTTTGCGGACGCGCTCGCGGGCCTTTTCCGCCGGCTCGCGCTCGTCCACGCTCAGGTCGTGGATCAGGCTGTCCAGGCGCTTGAGGAGGCCGCGCGAGCTCAATTCCGCCTTCTTGAAGTGTTTCGGACTCTTCGAGGCGTTCTTGCCGGTTGCGCGAAGCGACTCCAGGGCCAGTTCCACCGCGGCGCCGGTCTCCTCCAAAGCCGTCGTCATGTCCGCCATCCTGCCGGCCTCATAGGCCCCCCGCGCCACGGCCACGCACTTCACGGCGTAATCCACGGCCAAGCCGGCCCGCTTCTCCAGGTTTGGCGCCGACCGGATCGAAGCCAGGTCCTGCGCGCCGGCAACCAGCGGACAGAGAATCAGGAATGGCAATAAGCGCTTCACTTGTTCCTCAACTCTCTTTCGATGATGCGAACACGCTGCCGGGCTTTGAATTCTTCGTCCGGACTCTGGTCCCGGCTGGCGGCCAGAAACTGCCGATAAGCCTCCAAGGCCGGTTTGTACTGCTTGGTCCGGTCCAGCACGATGGCGCGGAAATACAGGTGCGCCGCCTTCTCACCGCCGAGCGCGCGCACCCGGTCCAGCGCCACCACCGCCTGCGGGTAGCTCTCGGTGAGAATGAGAACGCCGGCCAGTTCGCTCCATGCCTCGACCGAATCGGGTTTGATCTTGGCGGCCAGGAAGAACTCGCGCGTGGCGTCGCCGAACTGCCGTAAATCGCGCAGCGCACGGCCGTAGGTGAGCCGCAGGTCGTAGTTTTGCGGTTCTCCCGCAACGGCCTGGTCGAGCAGCGGCACGGCCTTGGCCGGCTGGCTGGCACGCATGTAGGCGGCGGCGAGGGCGAACCGGTTGGCTGCGGTCGGCGACTTCGCCACGGCCTGCTCAAGCTGCGGAATTGCGGCCGCCGCCTGGCCGGATTCCAGCAGCAACTGGCCCATGCGCTCGCGCGCGGCCGGCAGGTCCGGAAACTCGCGATACAGGGCCACGGCTTCCGCCGGCCGCTTCGCTTTTTCGTAAAGCGACGCAAGTTCGAGCAACCCGTCGCGGAAGGAAGCGTCCATCTCGGCGGCCTTGCGAAGACTCGGCGCGGCTTGGTCCAGCTTGCCCTGACGCGCTTGCGCGCGGCCCAGCCCGAAATGCGCGGCGGCCGATTTCGGATCGATTTCGAGGGCCCTGACATAGCGCGCCTCGGCCTGGGGGAACTGGCCCGCGGCCAGCAGCGCTTCTCCCGCGTAGAAAACGGGCCGGAACTGGTCCGGCTTCTGCTGGGCCGCGGCTTCCAGGCGCGCGACCGCCGCCTGGGCCTGGTTCTGGCGCAGCAGCAGCAAGCCGAGATTGAGTTGCGCCTCGAACAGTCCGGGCTTGAGTTCGAGCACTTTTTCGTATCCCGCGATGGCCTCGGCGTCGCGCTTCACCATGCCCAGCGCCAGCGCGCGGTGAAAATGCGCGGCGTAGTCCTTCGGATCGGCCTCGGCCGCCTTCCGGAACGCCTCGGCCGCGGCCTCCCAACGCTGCTCTTCGAGAGCCTTCATCCCCTCGGCCGAGTAGTCGGGGTTCTGAAGTAGAATGAGCAGCGCCACAGCCAGCACCATACCCTTATTCTATTTCTTCCCAACCGCGGCGCTGGGCCATGGCCGGTACGAACGGAGCGACTGGCTCCGCCGGAGCAACCGCCCAGCCTGCTCGCCCGCGGTTGAGCCGGACGTTTCGAAAAAAATCGCCTTTTCGAGCCGGGCGTTGAGCGTCCGTTTGACGCGAGCCGGGTGGCCCTTCATTGTTTCGTGGCGGTCCAACTCACCTGGTACAGGCCCGGGGCGCAGGAGCCGGGCACCGAGGTCGGCCAGGCCGAGAAGCTGCCTTTGGCTGCCTTCTCGCTGCTGAACGAGCCGCGCAAACCGCCCGTCAGGCTCTCGGAGAAAGAACTGGAGTTGATGGCGATCGACAGCCCTGCCGCAAACACGTTCATCGCGCTGGTGCAGCCCGAGCTTCCAAAGGAGGAGAGCCGATAGGAAATGGAATACGAGATAATTTTGCGGTCGCGGACCGTGAACGCCAGCGGCAGGTTGCCGCTGGTGAGGCCGCTCCAGGTTCCGTCGTAGTCGGGCGCCCGGTCGATGGTGAAGGCCAATGAGTTGGAAGTGCCTTGGGGTCCGCTCACCGAGACCTGCCGTACGCCGGGAGTGGCCAGGGAGCTGAGATACACAGTGGTGGTCGCCTGGGTCGCGGTCGCGCGCACGGCGGTAACGGTGACTCCCGCAGAGGGGGAAAAGCGCAGCGAGGTGATCCCGGCAAGGTCCGTCCCGGTGACGGTCAGGTTCACCGGGAGGCCGGCCGGCGCCGTTGCGGGGTTGAGGGATGTGAGGCGGGGTCCGCGCAGAACCGTGAAGGGGAGCGCGGCCGAGACTCCGCCCGGAGAGGTCACCGAGACGGCGCGGATGCCATCGGCGGCGTCGGCAGCCACGGCGACGGCCGCGGTGACGGCGTTCTCGCTGGCAGACAGACCGGTTACGGTAATGCCGGCGGGCGGATCGAAACTGATCCGGTTGACAGCCGCCAGGGCCTCGCCGGTGATGCGAAACTGCTCCACGGTGGTTCCCGGCGCGGCGCGATCCGGGGTGAGCGTGGCGATCTTTGGAAGAGGTGTCTGGAGAGTGATGCTGAAGGGGTTCGAACGGCCGCGTTCGGACTCGAGGACCGCCACGCGCCGGCCCGGAGCGGCGGCGGCGGACACCGTCAGCCGGGCCCGCACCGATCGCTCGGAGGCCTGGAGATCGGCGACCGATATCCCGTCGGGCGGGTAGAACCGGAGCGCCCGCACATCGGACAGTCGGTCGCCGGCGGCCTCCCAATCGAGCGCCGGCTGGCCGCTCTGTATCGAGTTCGGCCGAATCTCGGCAACCAGGTGCGGCGCCGGCCCGATGGCCAGCAAGACCGCATTTGAATCCACGCCGTCCGTCGTCAGCACCGCCTCCACGTCCCCCCGGCCGGTGAAAGCCGCTGGAATCGCGACCTCGATCTCGTCCACGCCGGGCTGTCCGGCCGCTTTTCGCCGCGAGCGCACCTCCAGGTCTTCGCCGCCGATTCGCAGGGAGAGATTCGCCGCCCGCCGGATGCCGGTTGCAAGCAGGGTCACCACCGCTTCTCCCGGTCCCGCCGGATCGAACGGCGCCGGCAGGCAGAGGTTACCGGGGGAACTGCACACAAACATCACCACCGGCTCGCTCGCGCCCTCCGCCGACAGACGCGCCACCGAGGCCGCGGCGTAGGGCTTTTCGGCGTTCTCCGCGGCGAACAGCCCCGGAGCTGCCACGGCGACGGTGATTCCACCTTCGGAGGTGGTTCCATCGGCGGCCGTGATGATCACTTTCGCCACCCCGTCGGCCGGCCAGTCCGGGACCACCCACACCACTCGCGCCGGCGAGACGAAGATTAGTCCCGCAAACCCGTCGTGGCCTTCGGCGTCCAGCAGTTTGACGGTCGTGCCGCCCAACTCCGCTCCCGGATCGTCGCCTCGAAAACTCGCAGTTACGCCAGCCAACCCCGCGCCTGTGCTCACCACGAGCATTTCGCGAGCCACGGGGCCCGGCAGCAGGCTGGCGGCGGACACCGTCTTGAGCGGCGTCTGCGCCGTGCAGGGCACCATAAGAAGTGAAAGAAGAAGCAGGCCTCTAAACCGCCGGAGCATACCATCACCTCTGCCGCGCAAGGATTTCAAGCCCTACGCAAGAGTACCAGGGGTAGGGACGCTCGGTCAAGATTCGCACATCCCGTGTGGAAGCAGCCTCCGGATCTCATTCTGAACGTGCTGTCGCCAGAACCGAGAATGAACTCTGACCCGACTGGTTGAGCGCCCCCGTCGTACAATGGCGGCAGGGCGGAAATCTTGAAGCGTCAGTTTGACGTCGTTATCGAACGCGATGAAGAAGGCTACTATGTTGCATCGGTGCCCCAACTGCCCGGCTGCCACACGCAGGCGCGGTCGTTGGACTCACTGATGGAGCGGGTACGCGAGGCGATTGAACTTTGTCTGGAGGTTCAGGGCGCGCCGTCCGGGGGCCTTGAGTTTGTCGGTGTTCAGCGCGTGACGATCGGCTCCGTCTGTAGTTGAATAGAGACGTATGCGTCTTGCGATGCTGGTGTTTTCGGCCGCCGTGGCGGCATGGCCTCAGTGCGGCGCGCCGAAGCTGGAACCGACGCCGGATTTCGCCTGGCTCGTCGGCAGCCTGCCGGACGGCGCCGCGGCCGAGCGGTATCGCTGGCTGCGGAACGGCCAGCCGGCGGAGTCTGGCAAGGTTCCGCAGTTGTTCCTTCTTCACGCCGACGATTCCACTCGCACATCGGCCGCCACCGCGCCGCTGGCCGAGGAGCGGGTGACGTTTGCCCCAGGACGTTGGGGCTCGGCACTGGCGGTTGCCGACGGCGGTCGGCTGGCCTATGCGCGCCAGGGACATCTCGATCTGAACGAGGGCGCCATCGAGATGTGGGTCGCCCCGCGCGCCGACGGGGCGGACAAGGTCTACGCCGATCTCGACCACGTGCTGTTCCTGTACCGCGCGGCCAACGGCGACGAACTGAGGGTCGCGCAATCCCGCACCATCGGCGTGATGTACGGCGGCGGCAACGTGCGCGGCCAGTGGCAGAGCGCCTATGGCTCGCAGGCTTCGACGCGCGGCTGGGCGGCGGGCGAGTGGCATCACGTCGTTTTCACGTGGTCGGCGGCGGGCAACTTCATGCGCTTCTATGTGGACGGCATGCGCACGGCCGACACCAACGAGCGCCACTACTGGACGCCCGAGGCCACCTCCGACCGGTTCACTCTCGGCACCGCGCAATATCTGATCGACGAGGTTCGCATCTTCTCGCGCCCGCTG
>JAUYBU010000406.1 GCA_030693045.1 Bryobacterales bacterium
TTTCCGCCAGCAACGACCGCACCCAGCGGTCGGTGATGTTCATCTTCCCGGCCGCGAATCTCTGCGTCACGTCTCCGTCTCTGGCGCGCTTCAACCAATCCAACCAATTCCGTTCTTCCTGGCTCATCGCGATTCGTTCCATCCCCAGCCATCGGCTGTCAAGAGGAACATTCTACTTTGCCCATATAGGAACTTATCACTTTGCCGCGACACACCTGCCGAGTAGCCCGCCCGAGTGGTCAACGAAGGACCGCTCCCTGACGGTGGCGGCTCGGAAACTCCTACTGAGCCGCGCGCGTCAGCAAGCGGTACCTGCCCAGTTGATTTACAGGCTGCGGACGCCGAGGGCGGCGACGTCGTCGACGCGCATGGTTTCCTTGACCACGAACGGTTCGCCGTAGCGGACGCCGATCAGGTTGCCGTAAAAGCGCGCGACCCCCGCCAGCCGCTCGCGGATCTCGGCTTCGCCGGGAAACACCGCCTCGCCTTCCCCCCGCTCGCCGTACTGCGATTGGTAGGCCAGCAGCGCCTGCATGCGGCGCTCGAACTGCGTCGAGATGTCCACCACAAACGACGGCGCGACGTTGGCGTAGATCGACGAATAGAGGATCTTGAAGGGCCGGTGCGGCGGCGTGTCGAGGTCCAGCTTGCCCAGTCCGGCCAGGAAGCACGCCTCGTAGCCCATCTCGCTGGCGCGGTAGTGGTCCGGGTGACGCCCGGTCCAATAGGGCAGGATGACGACGCGCGGGCGCAGGCGGCGTATTTCGGCGGCCAGCGTCAGGCGCGCCGCGAGCGTGTTCTCCAGGCGCGCGTCGGGCATCCGCAAGTTGCCGCGCCAGGCCAGCAGCATGTGGCGGGCCGCCGCTTCCGACTCCTGGATGCGCGTCTCGGGCGTTCCGCGCGTGCCCATGTCGCCCGCCGTCAGGTCCAGCGCGCCGGTGCGGTAACCCATCTCGGCGGCCTTGATCAGCGTGCCTCCGCAGGTCTGCTCGACGTCGTCGGGATGGGCCGCCAGGGCCAGGATGTCCAGTTCGTTCATGCCGGTCACCAGTGCAGGTCGCGACGCCCGGCGTAAGGATCGCGCTTCCCCATCACCAAGATCAGGATCATGCCCGCGACAAAGCCGCCGATGTGAGCGAACCAGGCCACCCCGCCTTGGGACAAATGCGAGTACCCGATCGAGCCGACGCCGCTGAAGAACTGAATGACAAACCAGTAAAGCAGGATGAACACCGCCGGAATTTCCACGGTGGTGAAAAAGACGAACACCGGGATGAGGGTGAGAATGCGCGCGTGCGGGAACTTGACCAGGTAGGCGCCCATGACGCCGGCGATCGCTCCGCTGGCGCCGATCATCGGCACGCGCGAATCCGGACTGAGAGCCACTTGCAGCAGCGCCGCGGCAACGCCCGCCAGCAGGTAGAAAAGCAGGTACCTGGCGCGCCCCAGGACGTCCTCCACGTTGTCGCCGTAAATCCAGAGGAACCACATGTTGCCGATCACGTGCATCCAGCCGCCGTGCAGAAACATCGAGGTGACCAGCGACAGCGCGCGCAGGCGGTCCGGGATGACGCCGTACTCGGTGAGGAGGTGGTTCACCGAAAAGCGGTCGAGCGAGACCTGATACAGAAAAACGAGAATGTTGACCGCGATGATTCCGACGGTGACGATCGGAGTGGCGCGGCTGGGTTGGGTGTCGCGGAGCGGAATCATGGCGTCAGCCCGCGGGCGAGCGGGTTTCGAAATCCTTGTGCGAGCGGCGCTCGGCGCGGCCCATCAGTTCCGTCACCTCTTCCGGACCGCGGATGCCGCCGCGCGCGCCGATGGCGGTGCAGTTCAGCGCCGCCATGGCGTTGGAAAAGTCGAGGCTATCCCGCAACGACATCCCCCGCAACACAGAATAGCAGAAGGCTCCGTGGAAGACGTCGCCGGCGCCGGTGGTGTCGACGCAATTGACCACGAAGGCGGGTGAGTAGACAAAGCGCCCCTCGAAACGCGCCAGCGCGCCGTGCGCGCCCAGCGTCATGGCCGCCACGCGGATTCCGTATTCGTTCTGCATCAGTTCGAGCGCCTTGAAGGGGTCGCGCTCGCTGGTCCACTGCGCCGGGAACTCGGAACTCGCGATCAAATAGTCGGCCAGCGGAAGCACGCGATCGAAGCCGTGGTAGACGGTGTCGACGTCCACGGTGACCGGGATGCCGTGCTCGCGCGCCAGGCGCGCCGCGCGCTCGACGGCCGGAGTGTCGTGGCCGTCGATGTGCAGCAGGCGCGCACAGGAGATCTTCTCGGGCGTAATGAACGACGGGTCCAGGCGCAGGGCGTCGTCGCGGCGCCACAGCACCGTGCGCTCGCCCGTGGATCGGTCGATCAGGATGTACGCGGTCTGGTTGGGACAGCCTGGCCGAACCTGGACGTCGTCCAGGTTGATGCCGGTTTCGCGCAAGCTGGCCACTTGCACCCGGCCGCGCTCGTCGTCGCCCACGGTTCCGATGTACTTCACCCTCAGGCCCAGGCGCGCGCAAGTGACCATGGCGCTTGCCACTTGGCCGCCGGGGCTCAGGATCTCCTCGTCGAAGGCGATCTTGCCGGCGTAGGCCGGGAAATGCGGCAACAGGATCAGGGTATCGGTGGCGTTCAAACCCACGCCAACCACATCGAAACGGCTCATTGCTCCATTCTATAGCAGGTAGGGACAGAGGCACCCTCTTTGGCGCGGGGTGTACGCCTAAGATAGCGACAGAGGTATTTCTTGACGGCCAACGCTACAGCACATTCCTCTTGCGGTTGTCCTCGGGACCGATTCAGATTCCCATGCCGCAACACATTATCGGTCCGGGCGGAAGGATGAAAGGCCCCGGATCGGCCAGCATCACTGGCGACTTTCAGTACATCCAGGCGCTGTTGGGGTGAAGCTTGGGGCCAACCGGGGGAACCAACGGCGCGCCCCGCCCCGCTCTACCGCGGCGGCATCCGGTAGACGTAAATGGTGTGCTCGCGGTTGTGCGCCAGCGCCCGTTCCACTTTCACCGGTTTCCAGCCGCGGATCTGGAAATCGTGGGAGACCACGCGCGCGCCGGGCTTCAGGTACTTCTCGAGGTTCGGCCTGAGCTGGTCGTTGGAAGAGGTAAGCAGGTACAGCGTGACCACGTCGGCCTCGCTCAAGTCCACATCCAATAGATGGCCCTGGACGATGCGCACGCGGGCTTCCATGCCGGCGCGCTGGATGTTCTCGTTGGCGGCGCGCACCAATCGTTCCGAGATCTCGACGCCAACCGCCCTGGCGCCGTACTTGCGCGCCGCGGTGATCACGATGCGGCCGTCGCCGCTGCCAAGGTCGTAGAGCGTTTCTCCCGGCTTCAGGCCGGAGCTTATCAGCATCAGCTCGACGACGTTCTGTGGCGATGGGACGTATGGCGCCAGGCTCCTGGCGCGCCCAGCGGCGATCGGCTGGGCGGAAGCGGAGATGGCGAAAAACCCCAGACAAGCGAGCAGCAGCGGCCAACCACCTGGCCGCGGACTATTCGCCCGATACGGCAGTGCTGCGGCGACCATACTTTGATTTTACTATGCGGGAGACCATGTCGGTGACGGCAAACCACAGATCGCGGGGGCGGCTGATGGTGAATTCGTACCCCTTGAAGAACCGCACCGCGTGACTGATGGCGTCGCGCCAGGGCGACGCCTGCGGGTTGAGCGCGTAATTCATGTAGAAGACCGGGTAGTCCAGTTCTCCGACTTCCTTGAGCATCTCGGGTTGGACGTTCTGCTCCAGCATGGCCTTGGGACCGGCGAAGATCAGGGCATCCGGGTGCGGCGCGGCGCCCACTTCCTTCTTGATCAACTCCGCCAGGAATTCCGTATCGCCGTGCTTCTGGCCCAGTAGCTTCAAGTCGACGACGCCCGGATTCAGCGAGCGCACCGCCGCGCCCAGCGCCGGGAAGTCGATCCGGTCGGCGTCGGCTTGCCGGAACACCACCCGCTGCTCCTGAAGGTTGAACGCGGTGAGCGAGAACTTCCCGATTCGGGGTTCCCGGGAGATCGAGCGCAGGATCGACACCAGCGCCGAGGTGTCGATGGGCTGGAGCGTCGAGGCGCGCGCGTTCTGCGGCGCGAAGTTCACCAGGACCTTCACGTTGAGCGGGGACTCGCCGCCGGCCCGTTCCACCGGCGGCTCTTCCTTGAACTGTTCGCCATCGCTGGCGCGGATGGCGCCGGGAGTGACCTGCAGCACCATCTGGCGGTCGCGCGGCGCCAGCGACGCCTCGACGTCCCAGTAGGAAGAGCAGACCCGCTCGCTGCGGTCCCGCATCAGCCAGTCGACGTGGTACTTCCCTTCCCCGAGGTCGAAGCTGCCCTGCAAAAACGCGTCGCCCTTGGCGTCCTCTTCAATCGAAGGGACGCGCACGCGCTGGGTGAGGTAAATGGCCGAGTCTTCGCGCTCCTCGGGAACGATGCGGAACAGGATGGTGAGCAGGTTTTCGCTTCCGGCAAGGTCGCGCAACGGGACGCTGACTTCGTAGCCGGCGTGGAACTTGAGGTCGAAGCCGAGCAGGGCCTTGGCGGGAGTGACCACACAGGGCAGGTCCTTGCGAGGTTCCTGGAGTTCGAGCACCGCCATGTCGGTGTTGAAAATTCGCACCGATCCGGCGGGTCCGGAAGCGGCCATTTGGACTTGGGCCGGCAGCCCGGCGGCGCTACACACCCAGAGCGCGACAGCCACGGCTCCCGGACTCAGCAGGGTTCCCATCATCCCTCGTCTCGGTTCCTGGATACAGAGTATCATGAACCGGCCTCGCGGGATGTGCTAAAGTTCATGGACGTATGGCCTCTCGAAGCGTTAACAAAGTAATTCTGCTCGGCCGACTGGGGAAGGACGCCGAGACCAAGTTTACAACCGGCGGCATCGCGGTGACGAAATTCTCTCTGGCAACCAGCCGGCGCTGGAAAGACCAGCAGACCGGGGAGTGGAAGGAAGAGACCGACTGGCACAATGTCGTGGTCTGGCGGCAGGAGAACGTCGCCAACTATTTGACCAAAGGCAAGCAGATCTATGTTGAGGGCCGCTTGCAGACGCGCAGCTACGAGGACAAGGAAGGGCAGAAGAAGTACTTCACCGAAGTCGTCGCCGACGACGTGATCCTGCTGGGAGGGCGCGGAGAGGAAGGCGGGCAGGACGAGTCCGCTTCGCAGCAACCGGTTTCCGCGCCGCGAACCGCCCCACGCCCGGCCGCTCCGGCGGCGCCGGCGGCGCCGGCCGCGCCGGCCGAGGATCGCGCTTTCGACCAGGGCATCACCGACGACGACGTGCCGTTCTAGATGCCGGAGCCGGCCGATCTGCTGCTGCGCCCCATCGGCTATGTTCGCTCGGCGGTCCGCGAACGCAAGAGCATGCCGCCGCTGGGCGCCGCGGCCAGCGTCGAGGTGCTGCCCGAGTTCGCCGGCGGTTTGCTGCGCATCGAGAAGCACTCGCACCTGTGGGTGCTGGCCTGGCTGGACCAGGCCCAGCGCGAGATCCTGGAAGTGACCCCGCGCGGCGTCGCCGACCGCAGTCCGGCCGGGTTGCACGGCGTCTTTGCGGTGCGCTCGCCCGCGCGCCCCAACCCCATCGGCCTGACGCTGACGCGCATTGTCGCCATCGCCGGCCTGCGCATCGACTGCGAACGGCTCGACTTTCTGGATGGCACCCCGGTCATCGACCTCAAGCCCTACTTTGTCACCCGCGACGCGGCCATGGCGGCCAACAACGCCCCCATCGGCCGGCCCCGCGACCGCGAGGCGCTGCGCGAATCGCTGACCCTTCAGGCCGTCAATTTCCACGGCGAGCGGTGCTCGGAACTGGCTCTGGCCGTGCGCGTGGTCGAACATTTCCGGGCCACTCAGTTCGAAATGGGCGAGCCGGACGGCTGGGATGTCACCGTTCCGCTGGGGCGGCCCTGCGTGGTGGACGCCATCATCGGAATGACCCGCGCCACGCCCGGGCGCGACACTCTGGCGTTCGCCGGCGCCGAGGAGATCGTCTTCCGGCACGCCGGCCAGGAATGGACCTACTCGCTCGATGAGGGTGAGGAACCGCTCACTCCCCGGCGGACATGACAACCGCGGCGGCTGGCGCCAGTCGCCGGGCGGGCGGCGTTCCTGGATCCGATGGACGCGCTGCGATACGGGTAGAATGAAACCCAGGACCCGTCCGCATGACTCGCCGCCAACTGCTCCACAGCGCCGCTGCCGCCGGCGCAAGAGGCTCCGCGCCCGCCATCCGTAAGATCGAAGTCTTCCCGGTGCCGTATCCCGTCACCGCGCATTTCAAGTTCTTCACCAAGCCCGAGCGGCCATCGGTGCTGGTGAAGATGACCGCCGAGGACGGCAGCGTCGGCTGGGGGCAGAGCGTGCCCATTCCGACCTGGAGCTACGAAACCGTCGAGTCGGTGATGGTCACCATTGAGAAGTACCTGGCGCCCGTGCTGATTGGCCGCGACCCGTTCGACCTTGCGGGCGCGCACGCCGCGATGAACCGCGCCATTGCGCCGTCGTTCTCGACCGGAATGCCGATCGCCAAGGCGGGCGTCGATCTGGCGCTGCACGACCTCACCGGAAAGCTGCGTGGCCAGAGCCTGGCCGAACGCTGGGGAAGGAAGTCGCTCGAGCGCATCACGCTGAGCTGGACGGTGAACCCGCAAACCATCCAGGAGACCGAGAAGCTGGTGGAAGAGGGACGCGCGCGCGGCTACAGGAACTTCAACGTCAAAGTGGCCCCCGATGCGAAGTTCGATCTCGAGATGTGCACACGTGTGCGCAAGCTGGCGCCGAACGCCTTCCTGTGGGCGGACGCCAACGGCGGCTATGACACGGCCACGGCGCTGCAGGTGGCGCCGAAACTGGCCGGCATCGGCGTGAATGTTTTCGAGCAGCCCGTCGCGGCCAACCGGCTGAGCGGTTTCCGGGAACTCAAGAAGCAGGGCGCGCTACCGATCCTGATGGACGAGGGGCTGGTTTCCAGCGTCGAACTAGTCGAGTTCATCCGGCTGGGATTGCTCGACGGCGTGGCGATGAAGCCCGCGCGCACAGCCGGTCTATGGGATGCGAAGAGACAGATCGAGATCGTCCAGGACGCCGGCCTGCTGTTCCTGGGCAGCGGCTTGACGGACCCCGACCTGGCGCTGGCCGCCGCCCTGGGACTCTACGGCGCATACGGGCTGAAGTTTCCCGCGGCGCTCAACGGCCCCCAGTTCCTGACCGGCAGTTTCCTGAAGCAGCCGCTGGTGGTGAGAGACGGAGAGATGGCCGTGCCCTCGGGCCCGGGCTTAGGCGTTGAAATCGACGAGACCCGAATCCGGGCTTAGCGCGCGCGGCGGACGTCCTCGTGCGCGGCGCCCGGACCATCCCCAGTTGCCGGCACGACGGCCCGTTTCAGCCGCGTATGGTCAGCTTCCTTCCCGGAAGGGGTTTCTCACCCCGCGCCGTGCGGATGTTCCGGCCGATATAGGAGAATCAGAGCATGAAGATAGTGAGCCTTAAGGTGACCGGGTTCCGATCTCTGGCTCAGATGGACTGGGCGCCCGCCGATTTGAACCTGCTAATCGGACCTAATGCCAGCGGCAAATCCAACCTGCTCCGGCTGCTCGATCTCCTGGTTGCCGCGGCAAAGGGCGGATTGGGAAAACACGTCCAGCGAGAGGGTGGAATCGAGCCGTTGCTCTGGGACGGTTCGGCCAACGAGATCGGCGTTTGTCTGCGGACGTCTCCTTTGGAGCAAGGACGAGAATTCGGACGGCACAGCCTCACATACGAATTCCGCCTGGCCCGCCTCGGTCTGTCCAGCTCTTTTCGTGTGGAGCATGAGTTGTTGGGAAACTATTGGCGAGTAGAGGCCGGGCTCTCGAATCAACCCTTCAAACTTATCGAAAGGCGTCAGCAACACGCTGTGGTGTACGACGAAAACGAACACGGCCTCACGGCGCCGGAGGCGATGATACCCGAAACAGAGAGCCTCCTGTCACTGGCCGCGGGACCGTTCTCGCAAAACCACCGGATCTCAAAGTACCAACAGGAGTTGGCTGCATGGACCGTGTACCAGGACTTTCATACCAACCGCGAAGCCGAAGTTCGCAGGCCAGTGGTGGCCAGCTCCACCAAACAAGTGGCTCCGGATGGAAAGAACCTTGTGTCAGTGCTGCATACCCTCTACACGGGTGATCGCAGCTTCAAGAAGGAGGTGAACACCGCGATGCTGGCGGCTTTCGGAGACGAGTTCGAAGAATTGTTGTTCCCGCCCGCCGCCGATCAGCGAATCCAGATGAGGGTGCGCTGGCGTTCGCTCAGCCGCGAGCAATCGGCGGCGGATCTGTCAGACGGCACTCTCAGGTTCCTGTTCCTCCTGGCAGTTCTGGCGAATCCGGAGCCACCTCCTCTCGTCGCAATCGACGAACCGGAGACCGGCCTGCACCCATCGATGTTTCCGATCGTTGCCGAGTACGCCCGAGACGCCGCAACCAGGACTCAGATCGTCTTTACGACGCATTCTCCGGCCTTCCTTGACGCATTCGGCAAGCAAGCGCCCGCTGTGACAGTGGTGGATTGGCAAGGCGGGAAGAGCGTCTTTCGCATGCTGAGTGGCGAGAATCTCGAAAGATGGCTTGAGCATTACTCGCTCGGCGAGGTCTATCGCTCCGGGGAACTGGAGTCGGCGGTTTGAAGATCGTGCTCCTGGTCGAAGGATTCACTGAAAAGGAAGCGGTCGCGGCATTCCTGAAGCGCTGGCTCGACTCAAGGCTGGCTCGCCCGGTGTGCGGATCTCACCGGTTCGGTTTAACGGGTGGCGTGACCTGTTTGACGGCATGGCGAAAAAGGCCCGCCTCTACCTTGACGGCCCGCACAGCGAACGGCCCCTTGGTGTGGTTGCCCTCTTCGATCTGTACGGCCCCAGCATTTATCCTCCCAATCTGGACTCCGCCGATCAACGGTACGAATGGGTAGTGCGGCACCTCGAACGATTGGTGGATCGTCCAGGATTTCGGGCATTTGCGGCGGTCCACGAAGTCGAGGCGTGGCTGTTGAGCCAGCCGGAGTTACTGCCGGCCCCGGTCCGCAACGGGCTTCCGGGAAGATGCGAGCGCCCCGAGACCGTCAACTTCGGCGAACCACCGGCGAAGCTTCTGGATAGGCTCTACTCGACGCACATGCACAAGGGATACAAGAAGAGAACCTACGGAAGAGATCTCTTTGGCCGGCTCGATCCGGAGCGGGCACGTCAAAGATGTCCGCGTCTGGCAGCGATGCTCGACGCTATGCTTGACATCGCACAGCAGACTCAGCCGTGACCTGACGCCACTTATTGAAGAGTGCGGCTGTGTTCGCCGCCGCACCCGCCGTCCGTGCTGCCCGGATCCGGGCTTAGCGGGCGCGGCGCGCGCGCCTCCTGCTCCTGGTACTGGAGCTGGTAGAGCTTCCAGTAGATTCCGCGGCCGGCCAACAATTCCTGGTGCGTGCCGGTTTCGCGCACGCGCCCCTTGTGCATGACCAGGATGCGGTCGGCGCGCTGGATGGTGGAAAGGCGGTGAGCGATGACGATGGATGTGCGGCCCTCGACCAGGCGGTCGAGCGCTTCGCGCACGCGCGTTTCGGTTTCGGTGTCGACGCTGGAAGTGGCTTCGTCCAACACCAGGTAGCGCGGGTTGTGGGCCAGCGCGCGGGCGAAGCTGATGAGTTGCTTCTGGCCGGTCGAGAAACCGGAGCCGCGCTCGCGAACCTCCTGTCCGAAACCGTTGGGCAGCGAGCGGATGAAGTCGATCAGGTTCACCTGCTCGGCGGCGGCCTCCAGCGCCTCTTCCGAGATACCGCCGGTACCCAGCCGGATATTGTCCCCGACGGTGCCGGAAAACAGGTAGGGGTCCTGCAGGACCACGCCAAAATGACGGCGCAATTCCCGCGGCTCGAACTGGCGAACATCGATGCCGCCCACACGGATGGACCCGCGCTGGACGTCGTAGAAACGCAGCAGCAGGCTGGTGATGGTGGTCTTCCCTGCCCCGGTGTGGCCCACCACGGCGACGGTTTCCCCCGGCTCGACGCGGAAGCTCACATCGCGCAGCACCCAGTCCTCATCCTTGTAAGCGAACCAGACGCCGTCGAACTCGATGGGCGCGGGCGTCGCCGGAAAGCGCGCCGGCGCCGGCGGCGCCGCGATCTGGGCCGGGGTGTCCAGCAGAGAGAAGATGCGCTCGGCCGCGGCCATCGCCGATTGAAGTATGTTGTACTTCTCGCTCAGATCCTGGATCGGGCGGAAGAACCGCATCCCATACTGGAAGAACGCCACCATGACGCCCAGCGTCAATGCTCCCGAGCGGATGCGAAAGCCGCTGTAGATCAGCAGCATCGCCAGCGACAGCGTCCCCAGGAACTCGATCACCGGATAGAACCAGCCGTATGCCGTGATGGCGTCTTTGAAGGCCTCGCGATGCTCGTTGTTGATTCGCGCGAACTGTTCCGAGTTGCGCGCCTCGCGGTTGAAGAGCTGAAGGACCGCGATTCCGTTGACGTGTTCCTGCAAGTAAGAGTTGATCTTGGCGACGGCGACACGGATGCGCCGGTAACTGGAGGCCACCGCGCGGCGGAACAGAACCGTCGTCAGAATCACCAGCGGCAACACTCCCAGAATCACCAACGTCATGCCCGGGCTCAGCCGGAACATGACCGCGACGATGAAGCTGAGCATCAGCAGGTCGCCGGCGATGGCCACCAGGCCCGAGGAGAAGAGTTCGTTCAGCACGTCCACGTCGGTGGTCACGCGGGTGACCAGCCGGCCGACCGGATTGCGGTCGAAAAACGCGATGTCCAGCCGCTGGAGGTGTTCCATCAACTGGCGGCGCAGGTCGAACATGGCGCGCTGGCCGGTCCACTGCATCAGGTAGGTCTGGCCGAAGTCGAACAGCAGGCCGAACAGAAGGACGGCCAGGTACAGCAGCGAAATCTGCGTGATGCCGGTCCAGGGATCCGGCGAAAACCACGACTCGATCCACACCGTGGATTTTGCGCCCACCGGCGCCAGGTAGCGGTCCACGGCCAGTTTGGTGAGCAGCGGCCCGATCACCTGCAACAGGGACGCGGCCAGCATCAGAACCACCGAGATCGCCACCACGCCGGTGTAAGGCCGCGCGTAGGCCAGCAGGCGCCGCATCAGCCGCCAGTCGTATATTTTTCCCTGGACCTCTTCTTCCACTGTCTACCGTTATAGCAGGTGGGGGCGGAAGCCCAATGCCGCAGGCTTTTGCCTTATCGGATTTTGAGGTTCTTGAACCAGACCTCGTCGGAGTGGTGCTGGAGGCAGATCGGGCCACGCGGTTTGGGTTTCGTCAAAGCCTCCAGGATTGCCAGCGCGGGACCCCAGCGCTTGGCCACGCCCTGGGCCACGCGCGGGTCGTCCAGCGTCCCTTCCAGAACCAGCTTCCCGTTGATCCAGTGCTGGAAGCGGCTGCCCTTGAGCACGATCCGGGCCGAGTTCCATTCGCCCGCCGGACGCGCGGCGGCCGCCGTGGGCGCGATCATCGCGTACAGCGCGCCGGTGACGTGCCGCGAATCCTT
>JAUYBU010000108.1 GCA_030693045.1 Bryobacterales bacterium
AATGCGTCGAATGCGAGTATCGCAAAACTGGGGGATCTCAGTCTGTATACACTCGCGCAAGCGTCCATCATGGCAAAAGAAACATTGGAACGCGAGGCGCGAGAAGAGATCCTGGAGTCGATCCGTAGCTCCAGCCCCGCAGTACGCGATACAGTGCATGAGTTCTGTTCGGTAATGATGGAGATCGCATGGGCGAATAGCCTCTTTCTTCGTTTAGCCCTCCTGGTTGCTAGACGCTACCATGATATCGCCCATAAGTTTCGAGAGAAACTATCGTTTCCGTTCCCCACATACGATGCGTATCGCTTTTTTGAGAGGATGGCTACCGTCTAGCTCATCAGGACAATGATAATCCACAACTGCCTGACGGTAGCGCCTCGACCAGTTCTTGAATCGTCCAAATGTGATCCGTCAGTTTCGCCTCCATCGCGGGCGTTACGCGCAACGTCTGGTGAATCCTGACGAAGTTGTAGTACGCAAAGTGCAGGCAGAGTGCAGCCCAGAGGTTCTCCCACTTTTTACTGAAGCCGTTTGTCAGCCTGGTCAACCTGCGAATCTGCATCCGCATGGTAAGATTCTGCCGCTCGATATGGGACGTGCAAATGCGCTTGCGGTCTGGATTGCCGAGTACGGGACGTTCCCCACGTTCCCGCGTTCCCGTTATAATCGGAGTGTGAAAACTAGCGTTGGTTCCATTCTGGCGGCCGCCCTACTCCTGTGCGGGTGCGGTCGCGCTGTCGACAGCAAGGAAGCTGTCCGCCAAGGAGTATTGCTGCATCTGTCCACCCGCGCGGGCCTGGATCTGAAATCGATGCAGGTGGACGTGAGTTCCGTTTCTTTCCGTCAGAATGAAGCCGATGCGGTCGTCTCTTTTCGGCCCAAGGGTTCCACGGAGCCCTCGGCGGGGATGAAAATGCAGTACACCCTCGAGAAGAAGGGCGACCGCTGGGTGGTGAAGGGCAAGCGCGAATCCGGGATGTCGCCGCACGGCGCCGGGGCGCCGGGCGGAGCCATGCCGCCGGATCATCCGCCGAGCGGAACGATGCCGCCGGGCGGAGCCATGCCGCCGGGCGGAGCGATGCCGCCGAGCGGAACGATGCCGCCGGGTCATCCGCCGGCAGCCAAGAGCGCTCCCTCCGGAAGCGGAAAATGAAACGTGTCGCGGTTCTGGGCGGAGGGCCGGCGGGGGCTTTCGCGGCCGAACGGCTGGCTTCGGCCGGCCTGGACACCGTGGTCCTGGACGAGAAACTGGCTTGGGAAAAGCCCTGCGGGGGAGGTTTGACCTACAAGGCCTACAGCCAGTACCCCTTTCTGATCCAGAACTCGACGCCCAAACGGCTCGTCTCCGACACCTGTCTTTCGGCGCCCCAGGCCGGCTCGGTCCGAATGACGCTCACCCAGCCGATGGTGATCTATTCGCGACTGGACTTGAACCGCATGTTGCTGGAGCGGGCCGAGCGGGCCGGAGCGCAACTGGAAAAGGAGCGCGTCCTCGAGGTCCAGCGCGACAGCGCCGGCTGGCGCATTCGAACGCGTCACGGAACGCTTAAAGCCGATTTCTGCGTGGTCGCCACCGGAGCGCGCAACCCGCTGCGCAACGTCGGCACCGAGTGGACCCGGGCCGACACCATGCACGCACTGGGCTACTACGTGCCGGCCGATCAGGACCACATCGATATCCAGTTCTTCAAACGGTTCGAAGGCTACATCTGGGTCTTTCCCCGCTGCGGCCACCTCTCCGTGGGCATCTGCGGCAAAGGCGAGCCGGCGCACGCGCTGCGGGCGCGCCTGGAACGCTACATGAACGAGAAAGGCATCTCATACAAGGATGGCGCCTTCTTCAGTCACGTGTTGCCGTCGCTCGAGTTTCCGGCATGGCGGCGCAACCGCGTCGCCGGCGACCGATGGGTGGCCGTGGGCGACGCCGGCGGACTATGCGACCCGATTACGGGTGAGGGAATCTACTACGCCATCCGCTCGGCGGACCTTGCCAGCCAGGTGGTGATCGCCGATTCGCTCGCGCCGGCCGACCAGCACGGCGCCTATCGCCAGCTCTTGCAGCGGGATTTCGGCTACGACCTGGAGATGGCCGCCTGCCTGGCCAAGCGCCTGTTCCTCGACAAGTTTCTGTTCTCCAGCGTCCCGGCGCGCATGATCCAGTTCATGCGGCGCAGCCCCCGTTTTTGCGGCCTGATCCAGGATCTTTTCGCCGGCACCCAATCCTATACCGACCTCAAGGTGCGGCTGCTGCGCAACCTGAACGGCACGCTCCACGAGATCATCATGACTTTCCTTTTTCACCGGTTGATTCCGGGCGAGAATCGGGTATGACGAAATCCGAAGCGCTTTTTGAAAGGGCGCAGCGGCTGATTCCGGGCGGCGTCAATTCGCCCGTGCGCGCCTTCCGGGGCGTGGGCGGCACGCCCCCGTTCATCGCCAGCGGCGCGGGCTCGCACATCTTCGACGTCGATGGCCGCGACTACATCGACTACGTCGGATCCTGGGGGCCGCTGCTGCTTGGCCACCGGCATCACGCCGTGGTCGCGGCGCTGGAGGAGACGCTGGCCATCGGCACCAGCTTCGGCGCGCCCACCGAGCGCGAGGTGGAACTCGCCGAGCTGATCTCGGAGGCCGTCCCCAGCATCGAGATGGTGCGGCTGGTGAACTCGGGCACCGAAGCGACCATGAGCGCGTTGCGCCTGGCGCGCGGGTTCACGGGCCGCAGCCTGGCCGTCAAGTTCGAAGGCTGCTATCACGGCCACGTCGATTCAATGCTGGTCAAGGCCGGCTCGGGCGTGGCGACGCTGGGCATCCCGGATGCCGCCGGCGTGCCGGATGCGTTTGCCGGAACCACCATCGCGATTCCATTCAATTCGCTGGAAGCCGTCGAGCGCGCCTTCGGCGAATTCGGCCCCCTGATCGCGGCCGTGATCGTCGAACCGGTTGCCGGCAACATGGGCTGTATTCCGCCGGCGCCGGGATTCCTGGATGCTCTGCGCCACCTCACCAGCAAGCATGGCGCGTTGCTTATCTTCGACGAGGTCATGACCGGCTTTCGCGTCGCCTACGGCGGCGCGCAGCAGCTTTACGGCGTCACGCCGGACCTGACCACGCTCGGCAAGGTGATCGGCGGCGGGCTGCCGGTGGGCGCTTACGGCGGGCGCGGCGAGATCATGCGCAAGGTGGCGCCGCTCGGGCCGGTCTACCAGGCAGGCACATTGTCCGGCAATCCGCTGGCCGTCGCCGCGGGCCTGGCCATGCTGCGGCAACTCAAGGCGCACCCGGACATCTACACGCGGCTGGAGCGGCACGCGGGGGAGTTGTGCGCCGCCGCGCCCCCGGGAATCACGGTCAACCGGGTCGGTTCCATGTTTACGTTCTTCTTCACTCCGGAGCCGGTGACCGATTTCCAATCGGCCAAGCGCTCGGATGTGGCGCGCTTCGCCGAATTCTTCCACTGGATGCTCGATCGCGGCGTCTACTTGCCGCCCTCGCAGTTCGAGGCCGCGTTCATGTCCGCCGCGCACACCGAGGAAGACATCCATCGCACCGTGGAAGCGGTGCGCGCATTCTTCCAGCGGTGACCAGGGAAAGCAAGGCTCGGATTGCGACCGTCGCCGTGCTCGCCGCGGCGCTGGGCGGCATCGCCGTCTACAGGAGCGGCGGGACTTTCTCGCCACCGCAAGTCGCCCCGCCGAAACCGCAGGACGCCGTCTACGCCATGCTCGACGCCGCGCGCGCCGGCGACGTCAACCGATACCTGGCCCAGTACACCGGCCAGATGGAGACGTCGCTGCGACAGGCGCTCGCCGAATCCGGCGACGCCGCCTTCGCGAAGTACCTCAAGGACTCGAACGCCGCCATCAAAGGCGTCGCCATCATGGAGCCCCAGCCGCTCACCGAGCGCGAAGTGAAGCTCAAGGTCGAGTACGTCTACCAGGACCGCAACGAGACCCAACAACTGTACGTCGAGAAGACCCCTGGCGGCTGGCGCATCGCGCGGATCGACTCGGCCGAGCGCGTCAAGACACTGGTCCCCTACGGCACCCCGGTCCAATAAGGAAAGTACCGCTTACTGACGCGCGCGGCTCAGTAGAAGTTTCCGAGCCGCGACTGGGTGCCGGGTGCCCTTTGGGCGTGGCAGGGGAGCGGTTTCCATCCCGCCGAAATCACGCCGGCCGGGCGCTCAGTAACTCCGCGATCTTGTCCGCGTCGTTCGGAACCACGGTGGGCTGGTTGCCGTAGGTGGGGTGAATGGGCACGCCGTTGGGCGCCTGTAGCTGCCCGGTGTGATAGCGGTAGATGTAGTCGGGGTCTTTGAGCAGGTTGCCGGTCAGCACGGCGACCACGTCGGCGTTTTCGGCGATGACATTGCTCATGCGCAGCTTGCGAATTCCGGCCAGGGTCGCCGCCGAGGCCGGCTCGCAGCCAATGCCGCAGGCGCCGATCTGGGCCTTGGCGTCGGCGATTTCCTGCTCGCTGGCCTTGGTCACCGCGCCGCGCGAATTGAGCACCTCGTGCAGCGCCTTGGGCCAGGAGACCGGATCGCCGATGCGGATCGCCGTGGCCAGCGTCTCGGGCTTCTCCACCGGTTTGAGCGACGATTTGTCCATCGAACGCATCAGCGCGTAGAACGGCGCCGAGCCTTCGGCCTGCACCACCGCCAGTCGCGGCATCTTGCGGATCAGCTTCCACTCGTACATCTCGCGCAGAGCTTTGCCGAAGGCGGAAATGTTGCCCAGGTTGCCGCCCGGAAGCACGACCCAGTCCGGCGGCGTCCAGTCGCGCTGGTCCAGCATCTCGACCATGATGGATTTCTGCCCTTCGATGCGGAACGGGTTAATCGAGTTGAGCAGGTAAATGCCGAGCCGCTCGGCGAGCACGCGCACCAGCGCCAGGATCTGGTCGAAGTTGGCCTCGACTTGAAGCGTCCGCGCGCCGTATTCCAGGGCCTGCGCCAGCTTTCCGTAGCTGATGTTGCCGTGGGGAATGAAGACGATCGCCTGCATCCCGGCCGCCGCGGCGTAGGCCGCCATCGACGCCGACGTGTTCCCGGTGGAAACGCACGCCACGCGTTTCTTCCCCAGGCGCATGGCCTGCGCGGCGCCGCAGGTCATGCCGTTGTCCTTGAACGAGCCGGTGGGATTGAACCCCTGGTGCTTGAACACCAGCCGGTCCAGCCCGGCGTAGATGGCGGCGCGCGGGGCCTCGAGTAAAGGCGTGTTGCCCTCCCGCAGCGTCACCACGTGGCGCTCGTCGTCCAGGAACGGAATGCATTCGCGGAAGCGCCACACGCCGCTCTGGTCCAGCGGCGCGTTGCTGGTGCGGCGCTCGCGCCACAGACGCTTCAGTTGGTCGGGGTCGAGTGCGGGCGGCGGATAGGTGACTTCCAGCAGGCCGCCGCAGCGCGGGCAGTTGTACAGGACCGCGTCGATGGAATACCGCGCGCGGCAGAAGCGCTCAAAACAGATTAGCTCCGCAGGCATCAACCCCCGATTATACTTGCTGTTATGGTCGCCGTACACCTGGAACAAGGGCGGGTCTCCGTCATTCGCCGGCCGCGCCCGCGCCGGCCCCGGGGATCGGCCCTGATCCGGCTGATTTGCGGAGGCATCTGCAACACCGATCTGGAACTGCAGCGCGGCTACTATGGTTTTCGCGGAACGCCGGGACACGAATTTGTCGGCGAGGTCATCGAGGCGGACTCGGCTTACCTCACGGGCAAACGAGTTGTCGGCGAGATCAACCTGCCTTGCGGCGACTGCGATTGGTGCCGGCGCGGTCTGGGGCGTCACTGCCCGCGCCGCCGGGTTCTGGGAATCCTGCGGCATCCCGGCGCTTTCCAGGAGTTCTTCGTGCTGCCCGAAAAGAACCTGCACATCGTGCCCGACGCCGTCCCGACCGAGCACGCCGTCTTCACCGAGCCGATCGCCGCGGCGTGCCAGATCCTGGACCAGATCGAGATCCCGCGCGGCGCGCCGGTGGCCGTTCTCGGCGACGGCAAACTGGGCCGGCTGATCGCCCAGGTCCTGCACATTCACGGCGCTCGGGTAGTCTTGTTCGGACGGCACAAGGCGAAACCGGCGACCGCCACCTACGATTGGGTGGTGGAGGCGACCGGCTCGGCCGAGGGCTTGCGCCAGGCGGTTGCCATGACGCGCCCTCGCGGGACCGTGGTTTTGAAATCGACCGTCGCCGGCGCGGTGGCGCTCGACACGGCCCCGGTGGTAGTGAACGAGATTACGCTGCTGGGTTCCCGCTGCGGCCGTTTCGAGCCCGCGCTCGAGTTGCTTGCAGGCGGCAAGCTGCGCCTGGACCAGATGATCTCGGACCGCTTTCCGCTGGCTCAAGCGCCGCGCGCTTTCGCCCGCGCCGCCGAACCCGGCGCCCTAAAAGTGCTCCTGGAAAAAGGGGACAGTAACAAATAACCCCTTTTCGGCCGGTCTGGAAATAGCCGCTCCGGCCGCTCCCCGCCCCGCCCAAAGGGCGCCCGGCGGCCCCCGTCAATAGGCGTACTTGTCGTCCGGACTGGCCACGCCGGCCAGGCGCGGATCGCCGCCGGTCTCGGAAAGCAGTTGCGCCAGCCGCGCCTGCAGAGACTCGACCAACCCGCGCGCCGCCGCATCCTTCACGTGATTCACGTAGCGCCCTCGCATGCGCGGATCGATGCGCGCGCCGGCGATCAGGTTGTCGATCTGCTCGGGGTCCTTCCGGATGTCGTAGAGTTCGGGGATATCCCAGGTTCCGGGATAATTCATGAGGCTGTGGCTCTCGGTTCGCAGCCCGACAATGTCGGGCGTGTACGGGAAATCCTGTTCCCATGCGTATTCGTAGATGAAGTCGCGCCGCCAGTCCTCCGGAACCGCTCCGCCGGTCAGCGCCAGCAGCGAGCGCCCCTGCATCGAGGGCGGCGGCTTCACACCCGTCGCATCCAAGAACGTGGGCGCGATGTCCAGGTTCAAAGCGATCTGAGGCACGCTCCGGCCCGAGGTTCCGAACAGCGAGGGACAATGCGCCAGAACCGGCACGCGAATGGATGGCTCGTACATGGCGCGCTTGTCGATCAACCCGTGCTCGCCCCACATATAGCCGTTGTCGCCCATGTAAACCAGCAGCGTGTCGTCGAGAAGCCGGCTCTCCTCCAGTTGCTGGAAGACTCGCCCCAGGCTCTCATCCAATGCGATCAGGCATTGGCAGTAGCGCCGGTAATGCACGTCGAACGGCTCGTCGCTGTCGATCATTCCGTCCACGCCGTGCCGCGTCACACGGCGCCGGCGAACCCACTCGGGCCACTTCGAGTAATACTCTTCCTTGTAATACATGGTGCGCGGCCGGGGCGCGCTCAGCCCCTCGAACAGCCGCGCGTGACGCTCGGGCGCCTGGAACGGAGCGTG
>JAUYBU010000120.1 GCA_030693045.1 Bryobacterales bacterium
GCGCCGAAGTCGTCAACTGGCAGGCGCTGATCGACCACGCGGGCTACCCCGGCGTGCGCGAAAAGGGCCTGCTCAGACTAGAGGGCAGGGAATACATCGTCAAGGACGGCGACGTGTTGGTGATCCGGCACGGCTGAAGGCTGACAGGGGGGCAACTCCCGGCGCGCCCCGGGTTAGCGGCGGGTGTTTAGGGGGTGCGGCGCGCGCCGGGTGTCGGGCAGATCGCTGCGCTTCATCGGTAGATCGCGGCCACCATGACCTGTTCCATCGGAGCGGCAGCTACCAGTTCCCTCTCAATCTTGGTCCTGTTCAGTCGGGCTCCGGTGTTGCTGGCGGGCCAGATCGTGGCCAGGAAGTAGCGGTCCCCGTACTTGTTGAAGACCAGCATGGGCGAGTGAGCATTCCCGTTGATGTAGACGGGGCTTGTCTGGAACATCGTTTTGACGTGGCCGGCGGCGTCGCGGAGCATAAGCATGCCCGGCGTGCCCTGCCGCTCGATCGTGTAGACTCCGGCGGGAAGTTGTTTGCCAGCCACCGCGAAATCGAAGGGAACGCGAGCCTTCACTCCATAGACGTCGGCAGCCATGGAAGTAGCAGCGAACACTCCGATCATTGCCAGGGCGAAAAGAACCTTTTTCATCTTCGTGTCTCCTTTTTGGTTTGCTTCTTGTGAAGCTCCTAACTCCCTGAGAGAGGCACGCGCGCTGCCAAACCGGCAAGGTGACCCGCGCCGGCTCGTAAGTGGTTGTTAACTCAGGGGTTTGGCCTAGCTGACGGTTATATCGGTAAGTCGCCGCTGCCGCCGCGAACTATCCGAAAGGTGAGAACGCCTATCGCTTCGGATAGAGCTAATGGACCCGTCTGCCCTCATCCGGACACGCCGGTCTGTCCCCGGGCACACACGGCTCACCTGGCGGCTGGCCCGCCGGCGGGCGGTTTCGAATTCCAGTAGGGCACGCTGGCGCGCGTGCCGGCGTCGATCATCGTCAGCATCAACAGCAGTCCCAGGAAGAACAACCCGCCCACGAAGATGATCGACAGGAGCGGCTTGTCGTAGCGCAGGTGCATGAAATACAGCGCTACCAGCGACGCCTTGATACTGGCGATCGCCAGCGCGATGACCACGTTGACGGCCGGCGATCCAAAGTCGACGTAAGATGCCGTCACCGTGATCGCCGTAAGCACCAGCAGCGCGGCCAGCACTCCGGCGTAGAGCTTAGGTCCGCCGTGGTGTTGAGTCTGAGACAAGTCAGATGACATATGCTACCTAACTGATCAGGTACAACAGCGGGAACAGATAGATCCAGATCAGGTCCACTAAGTGCCAATAGAGTCCAACCAGGTCCACCGGCGTGTAGTAGCGGCTCGAGAAATGGCCCTGCACCGAGCGCCGCAAGACCCAAAGGATGGCGCCGATCCCGCCCAGGATGTGAATCCCGTGAAGGCCGGTCATCATGAAGTAGAAGCTGAAGAACTGGAACTGGCCTGGAACCGTGTCGCCCTTGTGCGAATAGAACTTACCGGGCAGTAACCCCTCGTGGAACTTGTGCGAGTATTCAATGTACTTGATACCCAGAAACACTCCGGCGAAGACCAAGGTCAGCGCCAGGAACGCGACTAACCGTTTGCGCCTGTCGGTCCGGGCCGCATGCACCGCCATGACCATGGTGAAGCTGGATACCAGCAGCACCACGGTATTGGTCAAGCCGAGGATGCGGTCCAGGTGGTGGTGCGCCTCGGAGAACGCGGCCGGGTTCCGGCTCCGCATCAGGCCGTAGCCCACGAACAGGCCACCGAACAGCAGGATTTCAGTGACCAGGAAGAGCCACATGCCGATCTTCCCGGCCTCGAACTGCTGCTCGGGGGTCGCGAAGTGATGCTGCAAGAACGGCTCGCCGGCGTCGGTCCGGCTCATGCGTCGCTCCTGAGTGCGGCGTAGTCGTACGGCCCGTGGGTGACGGCCGGCGTGGTTTCGAAGTTATGGGTGATGGGCGGCGAGGCGGTTTCCCATTCCAGCGTCGCACCGCCCCAGGGATTGGATGGCGCGTCGTAGGGTTTGCGCAGCGAGGCGAACAGATACCCGGCCATGATAAGAAACCCCAGGCCCAGCACCCAGCTTCCAATGGTCGAGGCCACGTGCATGGGCTGGAACTGCGGCAGGTAGTTATAGTAGCGCCGCGGCATGCCCCGGCTGCCCATGATGAACTGCGGAATGAAGGTCAGGTTGAAGCCCACGAACACCAGGACGGCGGAGACGCGCGCCCACTTCTCCGAGTACATCCGGCCGAACATCTTGGGCCACCAGTAATGGATGCCGGCCAGGAAGGCGATCACGGTTCCCCCGAACATCACGAAGTGAAAGTGCGCCACCACGAAGTAAGTGTCGTGTAAGTGAACGTCGGTGGCGATCGAGCCGAGAAACAGGCCCGTCAGACCGCCGATGGCGAACAGCAGCAGGAACGAGATAGCGTATAGCATCGGCGCTTCAAGCGAAATCGAGCCCTTGTACATCGTCGCCAGCCAGTTGAACACCTTGATGGCCGAGGGGATCGCCACCAGGAAGGTCAGGAACGAAAAGATCGCGCCGGCCAGGGGCGACTGGCCGCTGACGAACATGTGGTGGCCCCAGACAAAGAATCCGACCACCGCAATCGCGATCGAAGAGAACGCGATCGCCTTGTACCCGAAGATCGTCTTGCGCGAGAAGACCGGAATCACTTCGCTCATGATGGCCATGCCCGGCAGGATCATAATGTAGACCACCGGGTGCGAGTAGAACCAGAAGAAATGCTGGAACAGGAGCGGGTCGCCGCCCAGCCGCGCATCGAAGATGCCGATCTGGAACATCCGCTCCATCAGCAGCAGGATCAGGGTGATGCCGAGAATCGGCGTGGCCAGCACCTGGATGATGCTGGTGGCGTACATGCCCCAGACGAACAGCGGCATTTTGAACCAGGTCAACCCGGGCGCGCGCAGCTTGTGGATGGTGGCGATGAAATTGATGCCGGTAAAGATGGAGGAGAAGCCCAGGATGAAGGCGGCCAGCACCATCGGCGTCACGCCGCCGCCGGCCGAGGTCGAGTAAGGCGTGTAGAAGGTCCATCCCGTCTCGATGCCGCCCGCGATCATCGAGTAGAGGCCGAACAGCGCGCCGGCCACATAGATCCAGTAACTCGCCAGGTTGAGGCGCGGGAAGGCGACGTCCTTGGCGCCCAGCATCAACGGCAGGACGAAATTGCCGAGTGTGGCGGCGATGGATGGGATCAGGACCAGGAACACCATCACCGCGCCGTGCAAGGTGAACATGCGGTTGTAAGTCTCGGCCGACATGATAGTCTGTCGCGGCGTGAGCAATTCGATCCGGACCAGCATGGCGAACACGCCGCCCAGGAATAAGGCGGTCATGATCGACCAGAAGTACATCACGCCGATGCGCTTGTGATCGACGGTGAACAGCCACGACTTGAGGCCGCGCGTCTCGGTCAGGTAGTTAGTGCCTTCTGCCATAATCTATTCCCAATCTGCCGGCCGCTCCCCGAGATGATGGACCTTCATCGTGGGCTCCTAGTTCAAACTCCGGATGAACTCGATCAGCGCCAGAATCTCGCGCTCGCGCAGAAGACCCTGGAAGGTGGGCATGATCGGTTCATAACCCAAGACGATCTTCGCCTGCGGCTCGAGGATCGACTCGCGAATGTAGTTCGCGTCGGCGATAACCGTCTTGCCGTCCGCCAGCTTGATGTCGTGGGCAAAAACATTCCTCAGACTCGGCCCGTCGCCGCGCGTGCCGTCAATCGAGTGGCAGGTGGAGCAGCCGCGGCTTTCGTAGAGCATCTTACCCAGTTCCTTCAGCGGCATCGTGCGCGTGGATTCGTCGCCCTCTTCCAGCCACTTCTGAAACGTCGCGTCGTCGTCCACCCAGATTTTGCCGAGCATATCGGAGTGCGAGCGGCCGCAATACTCGGCGCAAAGCAGGGTGTGCATGCCAGTCGTGGTTGGCGTGAACCACAACTCGGTGTAGCGGTTGGGCAACACGTCCTGCTTCAGGCGCATGCTGGGAACGAAAAAGCTGTGGATGACGTCCTCGCTCGACATCACGAACTTCACGGGCTTGCCCACGGGAATATGAACCTCGTTGACGGTGCGAGTGCCGTTTTGGTATTCGAACGCCCACAGCCACTTCTTGGCCGTGACCTGGATTTCCATCGCGTCGCCCGGCGCCACCGAGGCGCCGACGTACTGGTTCAAGCTCCAGAAGAAGATGCCCATGACGATGGCCAGCGGAATGAGGGTCCAGGTCAGCTCCAGCGCGAGGCTTTGCGTCACCATCGACGTCGGCGCCTGTTCGCGCGCGCGGCGGTAGCGCCACACGAACCAGCCCGCCGTCGCGGCGATCAGCAGGAAGAAGAACGCGCTCAGCAGGGTGATGAACAGGAACAGCGTGTCATACTCACTCGCATACGCCGAGCCCTGGGCCGGCAATAGCAGAGACCGGAGCCAGTTCATCGCGCGGCCACTCCGGCGGCCGCCAGGCGCTTCTCGAAGCGCCACATGCGCCACATCACAAAGGCCAGAATCAGAACCGTCAACACGCCGCCGCCGCGCATCACGTTGGCGGCGAACAGCACGTAGGCGCGCGCCTGAGGGTCGTAGTGGAAGCAATACAGCAACAGCCGGTCGACGCTCAGGCCGAACTTCGACTGCGACGCCTCGGTGAGCGCCAGCCGCATGTCGCGGGCCCTGAAATGGATGCCGTAAAGGTAGCGCGAGACCTTGCCTTCGGGCGTCAAGAACGTGAGCGCGGCGGCGTGCGCGTACTGGCCGGTCTGGTCGTCTCGCCGGTAATGGAAGCCTACCCGATCGGCCAGCCGCTTGGCGTTGCCCTGATGGTCGGCGAGGAAATGCCAGCCCGGCGCGGGGCGGTTGTAACTTGCCAGATAAGATTGTTTCTTGTGCGCCGCAAGCTCGAACGTTTCGGTCGGGTCGATACTAATGGTCACGATCTCGAACTCATTGCCGGGAGTCCAGGGGATCTCTCGCAACGTACTGGTCTGCCCGTTCAGGATCAGGTTGCACAGCATCGGGCATTGGTAATAGACCAGGTTGAGAAGCACCGGCTTACCCTGCTGGAAATACTGTCTCAGCGGCGCCTGGCGGCCGTTCTCGTCCGTGAAGGTGAGGTTCAGGTCGATCTGCGCGCCGAGCTGTTCCTGAATGCCGACGCCTTCGAGTTCGGCGGGCAAGGGCTGTTCGGCGTGGAGGGTAAGGGCGGCAGCTAGGAGACACAGCCTGAAAACTGCGCTACTGGCTGTGCTACTTCGCATTTGCGGCCCCCTGCGGCGGTTCCACTTTGACTGGCGCTGGCTTAGTGGGATAACTCAGCCGGCCCTCGGCGTACTCTTTCTCGAGCAGTTCCATGGCGCGCTCAACCGGAATCCGCACCG
>JAUYBU010000221.1 GCA_030693045.1 Bryobacterales bacterium
CACCGCGCAGGTGCTCTATGGGACGCTCACCGGGAACGTGACCGATCCCAGCGGGGCGCTGATCCCCCGGAACCGGAGGCGAACGGCAGGTCTGGTTCGCGGGTAGGGTGACATTCTAATTACCTGCCGCCGGCGCTAACAGCCTGTCGCGGAGGTGTTTCCAGTGGGTCGGGAAACGGCCGGCGGCGCCGCAATGCGGGATCGCCGCGGAAGCCATCGAGGGCTTAGCGTATCGAGAGATTGTCCCTGTCGGGCTCGCTCAATGGCACTCCCGGATGCGAAACTTTGGCCGCGATGGTCATGGCGAGAACGCCTGTGGTCACGGCGATGGCCCAGGGGAACTTCGCCCACGCTGCGCCGGTGCGCGATAGGACGGACGCGACCAACGGGACAAGTCCGCCCACCATGAGTGGGAACCCCGCGACCTTCTTCACACTCTTGCGGCTCCAGGAACGCCGCTTCCCGACCGTGCCGATCCAGTAGCTGTATAGGACGCCCAGTGCCAAAATCCCGAGAATGCCGGCGATCATCCCGATGGTTTCCTGCTTCATGTCTTATGCCCCCAATAGTAATATCTTCCCAGATTCGGGAGGCGAGCCGCCCACAATCTGACCTCCACCAGAGTTCCTCAGGTACAACCGGGCGGCGGCGCGCGGCGGGCCGCGATTCCATGGCGGGTTGGTCACCGCCACGGCAGGCCTCCGCTTCACCGGATGCGGTCAGTTGAACCTGAAAGAGCATTGCCGGTCGAGGGCCGCGCGCGGTTCCTGGGCCCGTTGTTTGCGACGCACTGGGTGGATTCTGGGGGGACTCGCGGAGACATCGCCTTGAGAAGTCGCGAGCCGACTCTTGACGAGAATGGGATCGTGCGCCTCGGGCCGGTCCGCAATGGCTATTTCCCAGATCGCCGTTTTTCCAGGGAGTTCGCCGGCGACCGGACTGTTCTATGAGTCGGCGACTTCACGCTCAGCAGGAACAGACGACTGTCCACTCACGCAAATAAGAGCCGCCCCTTCGGCTCGGGGATAGAACGCCCCAGTTCGCGGGCCGTTTCTATCCATTCGGCGATAATCACCTCGACGTTGGTGAGCGCTTCCTGGCGTGTGGCGCCATCTGCCGCGCAGCCAGCCAACTCCGGCACTTCGGCGATGAATGCATCATCTTCGCTGCTCCAATACAGGATGACTTCGTATTTCGTCATTTCCCCTCTTCCGCCAGTTTATATTGAACCAGCACTCGGCGCACCTGTTTGACCTGGTATGGCTTCGCCATAGAGCCTCTCGGCTGAAGGTTGAGAATCTCGACAACGCCTTCTCGATTGAAGATGTGGTGGCTGCCTTTGATCCGCTCCTCGAAGCCGAGTCGCCGGAGAAGCGCGCGAAGGTCGTCGAATCGGATGCCAGCATCCGACGAGCCCCGTAATACTCGAACCAGAACAGACTCGCTCAAACTCCATTATGCGCACAGGTGCAAGTTCCCGTTTTCCCTCGTTCGGCCGTGTTCGGGACATGGATTCGAATTGGGCTCAAAGCCGAACTGGACAGTTGGACGGCGACCCACGTTTACCCACCGCGCGATTACTGAAGCACCGCTGATTGAGGGAAGACCGCAGCCCGCTGCCGCTGCTCGGCTTCCTTCTGGCGCTTATGGCCGGCTGCGCGCTGGCGGGCGGCGATCGCGTCGAGGGCGTGGCGCTTGGCTCCCATCCGCACATGGAAGTAGCGGGAAAGCATCGCGCGAGCGACGTGCCCGGCGATGCTCATGATCACCTCGTCGCCGGCGCCAGATTCAGCACGTTCCGTGACCAACGCGTAGCGGCTATCGTGCCAGCGCCCGACGACGTTTGCCTTCTCGCGTAGTGCCGACTCCCGCGATACCACGCGCGCGCCGCCGGCGCGAACCAGCCGGGTTTGGTGCTTACTGGGTGACCTTTTCCGATGGCGCGCCGCGCGTCACAGCGCAAACCCCGTAGGTCTGTGAAAACATGGTAGCGCTAACGGGATTCGAACCCGTATTTAAGCCTTGAGAGGGCTTCGTCCTAACCCTTAGACGATAGCGCCGTGTTCTCCATCATAACATGCGGCAACGGCGGCGGGAGCCAATGGATAATGGCTCCGACGCGTGCGGCTCAGTTGCGGCGCCGCGACCGGGCGCCCTACCGCGCCACCACGAACGGCACGTCCAGGATCGCGCAGGTCTCGGTGAAGCGCGGTCCGCGCAGGTCGTAGGCCACCACGCGCAACACGTGCTTGCCCGGCGCGAGCGTGGCCGGGTTCCACCATTCCACCCCGCCCAGCATGAAGGGCGCGTTGCGGCGGTAGCTGTGCGGCTTGCCGTCGATGAAGAACTCGACGCGCTTGATGGGCCAGCGCGCGTGGCGGTCCTCGACCACGGCTTCAATCCAGGCGCGCTCGCGCAAGACCTGGCCGGGTTTGAGCCCCACCAGCTTGATCAGCGGCGCTTCCGCGTCGTCGTACTTGGGCCGCGGCGGCGCCGCCGAGCCGCTGAGCCGCGCCACCTGTTCAAAGAACAGCCACTTCACGGGCGTGCCGACGCCCCAGTTAGTGGGCGACGACTGGAAGCCGTCGCGGTAGTTGTTCCAGCCCTGGTCGTAGTAGCCCCAGCCCACGCGCTCCTGGGCCGCGGCGTGCAAATTAAAGGTTGAAACACCGTCTTCGTTGATCAGCAGCGGGCGGCTGTAGCCGGCCCAGCGGCGCATGGCGACGATGGTCTCGTGCACTTCTTCCGGCGTGCGGCCGTTGGTGTGGAACATGACGTAGTCCACCAATTGGATGGCACGGTCGCCGCGGCTGCCACGCGGCTGTATGCCGCCGGACCAACTCATCGACACGAGAAACTCGCCCGCCGCCACCTGCTTGGCCAGCGCCACGGCTTCCACCGCGCCGTCGGGCTGAAGGATTGGATGGCTGTAACCGCCCACGCTGGTTTCGTTGTTGATCTCGATCAGCACGTTGCGATGCGGCAGGGATTTCAGGAACTCGACGCCGTTGGTGATGGCGCGCCGCACGTAACGGCTATCCGGGGCGATGGTCACGCGCTCGTCCTCGCCCTGGTAGAAGAAGCCCGCGATCACGATCATGCCAAGCCGGTCGGCGGCCGAGATCACGCGCCGCAACCGCTCGGCGTAGGCCGGTTTCAAGTTGCCCTCGGCGTCGAAGCCGCTGTTAAGATGCGGCTGCGTGGGACCGTTCTCGCCGTAGTTGCCATCGGTCGGACCGCCGCCTTGCAGGTTCACGGTGAAGGCCTGCAAACCGGCGCGGCGCCACTCGGGCAAAGCCTGGGTGAACTCGCGCGTGTTGCGGTCCGGGTCCCACTTGCCGTCCGGGTATTCGAACTGAACGTCGCCCATGGTGTTGGACTGATACGGCCGCTGGCGCGCGCCCTGCTGCGGATAATTGGCGTCGTCGAAAATCGCCTGGACGGCACGGACGTTCAGCAGCGTGCCGGCGATCAGCGGATCGGCCAGCGGGAAGCCGGCTTCGGGCGTGTAGGTGGCGCGGCCGTTGATGGTGAATTGCGGCCCTCGCGTGCCCACCACGGTGCGCTCCCCCGGCGCCGCCTTCATCTCGACGCCGGAAAACACCGCCGTTTCCATGCGCGCGGCGTCGTGCGAGCAAACGGCCAGGCCCACGTAAACCGGGTCCGGCAGGACCACGGCGGTGGAACCCGCGGGTTGAAGTTCCTCGCCCGTCCGCGCCACCCAGGCGCGGAAGATGTCGCCACGGCGCTCCAGGCGCAGCCTCACGGCGTGGGACACCGGTGAGCGCACCTCGCGCGTTTCGCCGCCCGCTTGGGTGCGGAACTGGAGCGACGTAAGGCCGTCGCCGGCATGCACCACCAGGTCGGCGTAGGGCGCTCCGGGTTCCAGACCCTGGCGCACCACCCAGCCGGCCTTGCGGTGCGCGTTGCCGCCCGTGCCTTCGAACTGCACGTCCGCGGTCAGCGTGAAGTCGCCCGAGAGCTTCTTCCACGCGAAGTGGAAAGCGTCGGCGGCGCCCCACATATTCGCGCCGCCGCCGGTGAGACGGTACGTGCGCCGCGCGGCGTCGAAGGCGGCCACGCCGGGCCGCGCGCTCTCGCCGATTGTGGTTTGACTCTCGAATTCGCCGAGGTTTTGCGCCGCCAGCGAGATCATCGGAAACAGCAGAATCGCCCATCGCATGATTTGCTCACTTTACCGCAACTCGCGGATGAAAATGTCTTTGTACTGAATGTAGAGATCGTCCTTGACATGCAGTTGCAGAGCGATGAAACCCCTCAACCCCACGTTGCGCGCGCGGTGGCTTTCGTCATTGAGTAAGCCGTCGCCGTTGAGGTCCGCCACCGGGTTGCCGTTCAGCCACGTCTTGACGGCCGTGCCGCGGCATACGATGCGCAGGTCGTTCCAGCCGTCGCCTTCGTCGGAGTACTTCCACTTCCATTGCTTGGAGCCCTGCGCAGGTTCCATCTTCGAATCCGGCAGCGAGGGTTGGATCCAGCGCCGCGTGCCGCGCGTTTCGTCGTAAATCCAGCCGGTGCGCCACGGTCCGGAAGGATGCACGTCGATCTGCGGTCCGTCCAGCCAGCCGGCGGCTTCGTCGTAGCGGCTGCGCACCTGCACGCCGGAATTGCCCGCCGATTCGCGGAAGCCGCGGACTTTGAGCGTCAGGTCGAAATCGCCGTACTCCTTGTCGCCGACCAGCCACACGTAGTCGTGATCCTTGCGCCCGCGCGAATCGCAGGTGATGGCGCCGTCCTCGACTCGCCAGAAGCCCTTGTCGCGGTCGGCCGGTTTGGCCGAAACGTGCCAGCCCTTCAGCGTCTTGCCGTCAAACAGCGGCACGCCGCGGTCGGCCGCCTGTCCGGCGGCGATCAGCAATAGCGGTAGAAAAACTCTCATTGGATGGCTCCTTAATTATGCGCAGCCGCGTGAGGCGCGGCGATCCCAGTATTCGTAGCGGGTAGCTGTTGGCGGTGGCCGCCGCGTCGGCGAACTCGCCCTCCAGTTGTTCACGCCCGTGCCGGGTAGCCAGTGCCTTTCATCGATCCCGTCGAAGTCCGCCACATGCGGCGTGACGATCCGGGAGCCGAGCGCCCGGACAAAATCCTCGGGTTTTTCTTGCAGGAGGTGGTTGGTGTCCAGGCAGACGCCCAAGGAATCGATGCCCTGGATGAGCCTTTGAACTTCCCCGTTCGTGTTGCCCAGACAGGCTCTGGGCAGGCATTCCATCGCAAGCTGCGCATTCATGCCGGCGGCTTTGCGGGCCAGCGCCACCAGACTCTTGCGGGACGCCGCGATTCGAATTTCACGCTCCGGGGCAGGGATCGGCTGGGTGATTTCGTAGCGCACGACTCTCTGCCGCTGTTCCTCGGTGGGGTCGGAGAGATCGAGGTCCTTGGCAAACGGGATATGCACCGACCAAAGCTCCACTCCCGCCGTGACGGCCCACTCGCGCGTTTGCCGCGCGAACTTTCGGGCTGCCGCCGCCGCCTCGGGCGTGTCCACACGGCCGATCCCGAGTTCGACCGCGCCGATGCCCGCCTGTTTCAACTTCACAAACTGATCCGCCCCGGATTCTGGAGCGACTCGGGTGGACATGCCCACCTTCCAGGTCCGGCAATCCGACCCGGCGCCGGCGGCAAGCCCAGCCAGGCACATCAGGCAGCCAAGCCGCACGGCCCGCTGCGCTCTGAAGACGTTCGTCATGACAACTCCTCTCGCCGCCACAGAAACCAGGGACAGCATACTGTCCCGGGTTTCCCAGCCCCTGACACTATTTCTTCGCCGACTTCCTGCCGTAGATGATGAACAACTTGGTGCCGGGAAACAAGTCGTTATTCTCCTTGACCGGCTGGAATCCGGCTTCTGACATCCATTGATCCAATTGTTCTCTACTTACCAGCAATTCGGGTTGGTTCCTGTGAGAGCCGTGGGGGGCGTTCTTGTCCATCTCAATCAGCGCGATCTTGCCGGTGGGCCCGATGTACTTAGCCAGTGCTTTCAAATAGGCGTCGCGATGTTCGATGTGGTGCAATACGTCGTTGAAAAAGGCCAACTCGACATCGTTTCCGGGTATCTTGGGATCATCGAGTTCGCCAAGTACCGACGTGATATTCTCGATCTTCTCTTCTTTGTCGCGCTTGTCGATGTAGTCCAGAAGGCCCTGCTGAATATCCACCGCGTACACTTTGCCGCTGGGGGCAACGGCTTTTGCCATGGGTCTGGAAAAAAGTCCCGATCCGGCCCCAAGATCGGCGACGACCATCCCAGGCTTGAGGCCCAGCCGGCGTATCACCTCATCCACCTTTTGAGCCTTGAGCCGCTCCGGTCTCTCCAACGTCTTGATCCACTCTTCGGTCACACGCGATCCAAGTTGAAACGCCCGCGCTCCCGGAACGCCGAAGAGCAACACCAAAACTGCGAGCGCCAACCCCCTGACATGATTCTTGTGTGACATCAGTAGCCCTCCTGAAATACTCAACCTAGTGCACAAGATAGCAGGGAAGCTGCGATGTTTCAAGCTTCTCGGCGCGGCCGTCGCGGCCGCGCCGGCGAACTGGCGTCTATGCATAGCGGTCACGGTTTCACCGCGCTCTGGCGCGCGTAGGGCGCCTGGCCCAAGGGCTCGACAATCCAGTCGCCCGGCTCCATGACGATTCCGGCGATTAGTTCGGACCCCAGCAGGACGCGCTCTTGGGCCGGGGCGGAAGCGCGGCGCACGCGGTACAGAGTGTTCTCATCCACCGTGTACCATTCGGGGAATTCGTTCAAACGCACGTAATTCTTGTCGAAATTGAGAACCCGGCGGTGACGCGCGAAGTCGAAGCGCAGCGTCGCCGCGGCGGGGCCTTCGAAGGAAAGGTAGAGGCGCTCGCCATCGCGGACGCCGCCCACGCGCATGCCGGGGGTCCAATGCGACGGCCTCGCGCCCTGGCTCTTGAGGTAGGCGTGGAGCAGCGCGGTGCGGTTGAAGTTGCCTTCGCCGTACCAGTCTTCAATATGGCCGTCGGGGCGCTGCATCGACAGCATGACCTTCATCTCGGAGTCGATCCAATCCAGGGCCTCGGGCACGGGCTCGCGATTGTACAGGTAAATGGCGCCTTCGATCGAGTCCGCGTAGCCGTCGAAGGAGCCCAGCCCCGGAATCCGTTCGCGTGACGAGGGCTCCCAACTCCAGTTGCGGTACTTGGGCAGGTTCTTCAGCACGCGGCGCACGGCGTCGCGATACCTGGTCTCGCCGGTGCTCATGTAGAACGTATAGACCGAGCCGTAGACGTAGCCCCAATTGTCGGAGAGGTTCTTGTTGGTGGGTTCGAGCGTCGCGGCATTCACTTCGTTGTACAGCAAACCGTCGGGATTGGCGGAGGCGATGATGCGGTCGAGCATCTTCGCTATCGCGGGGCGGTATTTTTCGGCGCGGGCGGTGCGGTGGTAGTTCTCCAGAGCATACAGCATCGAGAGGCCGACCACCATCTCGTTGCCGTGGTCGCGCAGTCTGAGCCGGGTGTCGCCGGAGTGTTTCTGAAAGTCCCAGACGGAGGCGGGAACGCCATGCGTTCCGGGAAGGACCTCTTCGATGTAGGCATCCCCGATGCGGCGGGCCCACTCGAGGAAGCGCGCATCGCCGGTCATGGTGGCCAGGCGCACCAGGGTCTGAAGATAGTCGCCGTTCAACTCGGCGTCGGAGGCCGGCAATTTGCCGAAGCGCGAATCGACGGGCGCGCGGTTCATGGCGTCGGCGACCATGTCCACCATGCGGTAGAAGTAGGGCGTGCGCCCCAGGTATTCGGTGACGGAGATCAGCCCGTCCTTGGCGTACTCGCCGGCGCCGAACAGGCTGGGAGGGCCCAGTTGGCCCGAGGCCAGCGTGAGATTGGCCGGGATCGACTCCTGCGCGGTGGTGTAGCGAATCTCGTTGCGAAGCATTTCCAGCATCCGGCCGCGATACAGGTCCGGGTCGGTGATGTCGGCGGTGAGGATGAGGTAGGGGTAGAGGTCGGCGCCGGAGTTGTGCGGCGTGTAGATCCACTTCGAGCGGTCGAGGCCGGGGTTGTCCGGCAGCAGGAGCGTCTTCGGGTCGGCGTGCGTGAGCCAGACCTTGAGTACGCGTTGCGAGGCGGCAACCGCCGCTTCGAAGCGTTTGCCGTTTTCGCGGGCGCGAGCGAAGTGGGCGTCGCTCTGCGCAAGCGCCGGAATGACGGCCAGTGAACAAACCAAAACAGCGGCGGCGAGTTTCATAGGACGGTGTCGAATCTCTGTTCGAGTATATGCGAACCGATGGATGCATGGCCCGGCCGGGTGCGCGAGAATGACTCTATGGGATTTGCAGCACGTAAACTCCGGCGCCGGCTTTGGCTTCTGGCGCTCGCCGCGGCGCTGGCGGCCCCGTGCCCGGCGCAGACCACGTCCGGCCGCATCCGGGGCACGGTTCAGGACCACTCCGGCGCGGTAATCCCCAGCGTCAAGATCACGGCCACCAACACGGAGACCGGCGCGCAACGCTCCACGACGTCGAATCATGAGGGGCAAAACATGCTCTATCCGCTGCCGCCGGGCCGCAACCAGCTCAACGCCGGCGACACCGGCTTTCAGACAGAACGCGTCGACGGCGTTCGCATCGACGAGGC
>JAUYBU010000235.1 GCA_030693045.1 Bryobacterales bacterium
CTCAACGATCCGTTGGAGATGAACAACCTGGCGGCGGATCCCGCCCACACCGGCCGCGTTCGGGAACTGACGACGCTGATGAAATCGTGGATGAAAAAGACCGACGACCCGGTGGACCTGGACCGGCCCGACTGGGGCGTAAAGCCGGAAGCCGCGCAAGCGGCCTGCGACAGCGCGTCCGCGGGCTACCAGGAGTGTTGAACGGAAAGCGTGCCATCCAATTCACTCGCGTCTACTCGGGGAAACCCGGGACCGTACGCTCAAACCCCGGTTTCCGGCCTTGTGCCTGAGCTGTGCACCGCCGGCAAACCGGGGTTTGCGGCAGAACCGGTTCATCCCGGCGCGCCGTGTCCCCGGATTCCTTCACCGCGTCCAAGGCATGCCCCGGCGAGAGAGCGGCCCGGGTGCGCGACTTCCGGACCCCGCTCCGCTTGCCACCACTCTTGCGGGTAGAGCGTTGAATCGCCATGTGGCAGCCGGCATGCCCATCGCCGGACCGAAGCCGGCTTATCGGGCGTAATCACCTGCAAGCCGGCGCCGGCCTCACCCGCAAGGGCATCTTCATGATCGACGCCAGCGCGGGCTTCCTCAAGAACGGCAACCCAAACCGCCTCCGCGCCATGGACATCCGCCGCGACCCGGGACCTCGACGCACTCGGCGACGACCTGGAGCCGGCCCCCGTCCGCACCACCGGCCTTGATCGGCGAGAAGTCGCGGTTGTTCTCGAAGGCGGCTTCCTTCGTCTGCGTCATGGTCGCGCCCCCAGGACAAACCGTGCCCGCTCGCGCCGCAGCATCTCGAACGGCGTCATGCACTTGATGCCCAGTCCGATGCAGGCGTCCGGTATCTTGATCTTCCGGGCCGATGCCGCCGGAGCCGGACCTCCGAAAATCAGGTATGATCTGTGGACGAGAATGCCGGAACAAGACAATCAAGTCTCTGCGAAGTGGTTAAGATTTCTCAACAGAATCGGGACGGAGCACACCGGTTCCGTCTGGACGGGGGCGGCATGATGTGACGAAATCCGTGAAGCGGAGTACTAAGGCAGATACTCATCATCGAGGATCTCTTCCAGAGCAAAAGGGCACGACAAGGGAAACTCGAGCGGGCCGGCCTCCAACACTGCGTAGGCGCGGGCTTTGCGGTACGTCTTCCCCATGTCAATCCGGGCCCGCAGGCTCGGGGAGTCCGCCAGCAGTTGGGCGATGTCGGCGCGCTGGAGATCGATTGTAGCGCGCCAACTCGGACTGGCCGAATCCCGCTGGTGCTTCCACTTCAGCAGGTGGGCGATCAGCACCGCCAGGCGGCTGTGCAGTTCCCTGTAGTCGCTTCGACTCAAGGCTTCGATCTCCTCCGCGGCGTTCTCCGCGTCCACTTCGCCGAAGCGACCCTCACGCAAGGCGCTCGCCGTCCGCTCCGCCCACAAAGCGAAATCCTGATCATAAAGCGTCTGCACACTCATCTCTCGTTGCCGCCACCTACCCGCCAGTATACCGCGCGGTCGCCGAGGTTTCGGGGTTTCGGGGACAGGCTACGCAACCCCCGTGCAAAAATCGCTGAAACAGCGCCACCGGGCGAATCGGAATCTCGCCGCCCGTCCCCTCAGGCCAACCACATCGCCGGCCTTCGGATCGCCGGCTTGGTCGCGCACCCCAGTATCAACGCAGCCCAGAGGAACCTTGCCACGGAACACCTGCCCGCGAATTCAGGCGCTGACATCGCCGCAGTCCCCCGCGCCACCAGCTACGGCCGCTGCCATCGACTACTGGGGGATCCAATACCTGCCAAAGAAACCAAAAGCCCCGTAAAGGGGCCCAAAGCTCTCGCCTTCCACCTCAATCTCTCATCCGCACCCTGCCATCCAGAACAATCGTCGTCCGCCCGAACCGCTCCGAGCGATTCTAGCCTCCCCACCGAAGTCGAAACCGCCAAACCGGGTCTCTAATCCCTCCATGCCCGGCACAATCCCGCAGTTGCCGGAGTTCGTCCGCCGCCACGCCAAGCGCCCTACGATCCGGTCAGCAACCTACGCGGCGTCGCGTACCAGTCATCAGCGCCCCTCAACTCGCCCGAAGTTCTCTCCAGCACCCCCAACGAATTCCGCTCGCCCCTTGCTCGCTGTCCTCTGTTCCGGGGCGCGTCCCCTTACTGTCAACAAACAATCAAGTGAGTCGGAAACTGTACGAACTTGTCAACCGAACTGGACGGGGTTGTCAGCTTTCCGGTCCCTGAAAAAAAGTTGCCCAGCTTGCGCGATTTCATTCCATAATCAAGCCTGGTATGGTCGCTCTTCCGATCTCAGCTATGGTGCCGATCAATTCCTTGGAATTCTTCCGGAAATCGTACCCTACGCTCACTGGGCACCCGGATTCATTTCCTTGGCAGGAGGAACTGTTTCTCCGGTTTTGTGAATGGTTTAGCGAACTCTTTGAGAGCGAAAAACGAGACAGCAGAGCCGGACATCCGAACATCAGGTGTTATTCATGGACGAGAATGCCGGAACAAGACAATCAATTCTCTGCGAAGTGGTTGAGGTTGCTCAATAGATTCGGGACGGGGCACACCGGTTCCTCCTGGACGGGGGCGGATGCATGAGGGCCGACAGCCCGGTGCCTGTCTCGTTCGAGACGCTCACCGGACATGCCTCTCCACACGAGTGGCAGAAGGAGTTGATGGAAGAGGAGAGTTGCCGTGACCGGCTGATCCGGATCCCGACGGGGCTTGGCAAGACAGAAGGGGTACTGGCGGCGTGGGGTCTGCATCGGATTTGCAACCGGGACGAGCGTTGGCCGCGACGCCTGGTTTGGTGCCTGCCCATGCGAGTGCTGGTGGAACAGACCGAGCAGGTGGCGCTGGCGCTGGCGGCGCGGATGCCCGCCGCAATCCGGCCGGAAGTGCATGTGGCGATGGGAGGCGCGGACGCGGGGGAGTGGTTTCTGTACCCGGAGCGGCCGGCGATCCTGATTGGAACCCAGGACATGCTGCTGTCGCGGGCGTTGAACCGCGGATATGGGAGCGGGCGGGCCCGCTGGCCCGTGGAATTCGGATTGCTGAACCAGGACGCGCTCTGGGTAATGGACGAAGTGCAACTGATGGACGTTGGGCTGGCGACATCGGCGCAGTTGCAGGCCTTTCGCCAAGAGGATCGCGAGCGGAGTCTTCGTCCGTGCCACACGTGGTGGATGAGTGCGACGCTGCAGCCCGAGTGGCTGCACAGCGTTGACACGGCGGAACATCACGCGAAGTGGACCGAGCAGCCGTGCCAGACAAGGCCGGAGCAGAGGACGGGGCCGTTGTGGGCCGGAGTGAAACGGTTGGAACGGGCGGAAATCGCGCAGGACGATGCCGCCGCCTTCGCGGACAAGATCCGGGCCGAGCACAGACGATCCCAGGCTGGCCCATATGGGCGGATCACGCTGGTGGTCTGCAACACTGTGGACCGGGCATGCCGGACGTTCGCGGCCCTACGGGCCGCCGGTGGCAGCGAGCATCTGGAACTAATCCATAGCCGGTTCCGGCAGGCCGAACGCGAGCATTGGCGAAATAGATTCCTCTCAAAGGCAGCGTGCACGGCAGGGGCCGACAGGATTATTGTCTCGACGCAGGTGGTGGAGGCGGGCGTCGACATTTCCGCCGTGGCTCTGATTACGGAACTGGCGCCATGGTCGAGTCTGGTGCAGCGGTTCGGACGGTGTGCGCGTTTCGGCGGGGATGGCCGCGTGACAGTAGTCAACCGGGGGTGCGATGAGAAGACGTCGGCGCCCTATCTGGTGGAGGATCTGGAACATGCGTGGCAGGCACTCGGGTCGCTGGATGACGTCGGCATTGCCCGCTTGGAAGCGCATGAAGCAGAGTTGACGGCCGATGCCCGGGCGCGGTTGTATCCGTATGCGCCGAAGCATTTGCTAATGCGGCGGGAATTTGACGAGTTGTTCGATACCACGCCTGACCTGACCGGCGGAGATCTGGATATCAGCCGCTTCATTCGTACCGGCGAGGAGCGTGATTTGCACGTGTTCTGGCTGGATCTGGAGAAGACTGCCACGCCGGCCGCGGAGCGTCAACCGCGTCGCCGGGAATTGTGCGCCGTGCCGTTTCTGAAGGCCCGCGACTGGCTGTGCGGCGAGGAGACGAAAACCAACCGGAAGGCGAAGCTCCGCAGCGGGATGCGGGCGTGGGTGTGGGATTGGCTGGAAGGCGAATGGACGAAGGCGGACCGGGCGAGCCTGACTCCCGGCCGTATCGTGTGCGTCGCGGCGGATTGTGGGGGGTATTCGACGGAACTGGGCTTTGATGCGAATTCCCCGGACAAGGTTCCGCAGACTCCATCGCCGGCGGTGCCGGATGCCACGGCGGCATTGGGGGAGAGCGACAATCAGCAGGACGCGGAAGGGCTGAGCGTTCACGCCTGGAAGACGATCGGCACGCACGCGGGCGAAGTGGCGGGCGCGGCCGGTGAACTGGCTCGGGCGCTTGGGTTATGCGGCGAACTGCGAGAGTCCCTGGAGATCGCGGGGCGGTGGCACGATGTAGGCAAAGCGCACGGGGCGTTCCAGGGAGCGATCAGCGATCCATGCCGGCCGCGGCGGGATGACTTGGCAAAGGCTCCGGAAGGGGCGTGGCTGCGGCCACGGGGGACCTACCGCTTTGCCGGCGGCGAAGCACGCCCGGCCTTTCGGCACGAACTGGCGAGCGCTCTGGCTTTGTTTGCGGTGCTGGAGGCATACGCGCCCGGACATGCGGCGCTGCTGGGGCCGTGGGCCGATGCGCTTTCGCGGATGGGCTACGAGATTCCGGATGGGCGGGAAGTCCCGGCCGGCTGCGCTCCGGTGATAGAGATTCTGGAATGCACGGCCGGACGGTTCGATCTGGTGGCGTACCTGGTGGCAAGCCATCACGGCAAGGTGCGGGTGGCGCTGCACGCAGCTCCGAAGGATCAGGACTACCGCGACCGCGACGGGCGAGGGATGCCGATCCGTGGAGTGAGAGAGGCCGATCAGTTGCCGCCGCTTCGCACAGCGGCGGAGGGCCCGTGGTGGCCGGAGTTCGATCTCACGCTGGAGCCCGCGGCAATGGGGTTGTCGGCGCGGACGGGGGCCAGTTGGCGAGACCGGGTCGCGGGGCTGCTGACTAGATATGGGCCGTCGGGATTGGGCTATCTGGAGGCCCTGCTGCGGGCGGCGGATGTGCGGGCTTCGCGGCTCGAAACCGGCGATCCGGCACTGACGGAGGTGGAAAGCGCGTGAGCCTGCAATTGCACGAACTGAAGGGTTGTTCACCGGTGCCGCTGGCGAACTACCTGAAGGCGCTGGGGGTCCTGCGGCTCATGGTGGAGCAAGGGGCGGACCCGGAAGCGCGCGGCTGGTGGCAACACGAGCACTTCCGGCTGCTGACCAAGCTTACACAGGAAGACATGGAGAATTTCTTCCTGCATCGATATGCGCCATCGCCGCTGTTGTCGCCGTGGAACAAAGGCTGCGGTTTCTTTAAGCCTGGAGATGCGGGACTGGCGCCATTGGAGGGGTCGAAGGCGGAGCGTTTCGGCCGCTTTCGGAGCGGGATCGCGGAATCCCGACGGTTGCTCGATGAGCAGAGCGAGGCGGATGCCGTAATCCGGGCGATCAAAGATCGGACCAAAACCAACAAATCGTTCCAGACCGATGAGCAGCGGGAGCGGCTGAAGGCCAGTGTTACGTTTCGGGGCTGTGTGGAGGACCTGCGGAAGCAGGCAGGGCCGGCCGATCTACCCGCGTCACGTCGAGAGGAAATAGCTGCTGCCATCGCGGAAACCGAGGGGATCGTTACGGCGGCGGCGCGGCCGCCCACCCAGCTGGAAGCCGACCAGTTGAAGCAGAGCCCAGGGTACAAGAAGTTGCTGGCAGCGGCTGGACGGCGATTCAAGGGGTTGAAGGACACTACTCTGATCCCGGATTGCCGGAAGAACTGGCGCGGAGGGCTCGCGGAATGGCTGGCTGCGGCCGTTGTTCTGGACGGAGACGGGTCTTTAGTGCGGCCTTCCCTGCTCGGGTCGGGAGGCAACGACGGCAACCTCGACTTCACCAATACCTTCATGCAGCGGCTGGGCGAGTTGTTCATCATGACCTCGGAGGAGGGCCGACCGTCCGCGGGAGCCGGTGAATTGCTTGCCAATGCCTTGTGGGCCACGCCCACGAACAGGCTGGTGCGAGCGGCTGTGGGGCAATTCCAACCTGGGGCTGCGGGTGGAGCGAACAGTTCGAACGGGGCTATGGGCGACAGTCAAGTGAACCCCTGGGATTTCGTGCTCATGATGGAGGGTGCGGTCCTCTTCAGCGCGCGGGCGACACGGCGGCTGGATCCGAATTCGTTCGCACGGGCGGCAGCCCCGTTCGCTGTCCGTGGCCATGCTGCTGGGTACGGTTCTTCGGGCGGTGATAAATTGAAGCGCGGCGAGCAGTGGTTGCCGCTCTGGGGGCGGCCAGCGACGCTGGGTGAGGTTGCGGCGTTGTTCGGCGAAGCGCGGGTGCAACTGGGACGGCAGACTGCGAACCGGCCGGTGGATGTGGCGCGCGCAATCAGCCGGCTGGGCGTGGCACGCGGCGTGTACTCCTTTGCACGCTACGGATATCTGGAGCGCAACGGACAGTCGACGCTCGCGGTGCCGTTGGGCCGGATGGATGTCCGAGAGGCGCCGCGTGGCCATCTGATCGACGATCTGGCGCCATGGATGGACTGGCTGCGACGGCTCGCGCGCGGCAAACACGCGCCCAACCGGCTGGTGCAGGCCGAAAGGCAACTGGCGGATGCGGTGATGGCGGCGCTGACGCACGATGACACGTCGGAGCGTTGGCAGGCAATCCTGCTGGCGGCGGTGGGCGTGGAGCGATTGCAGGCAGCCGGTTGCGGCTTCGAGGCCGGCCCAATTCCGGCGCTCAGCCCGGACTGGGTCGCGGCGGCCGGCGATGGAATTGAAGTGCGGCTGGCGATGGCCCTCGGCAGTGCGGCGGCTGGATACACCAGGGCGCAGCGCGCGCTGGACCCGGTGCGGCACCACTGGTTGCCGCTGGAGTCAGGTGCGCGCCGGTTCCGTGTTTCGGACAAGCGTGTTTCGCACAAGCGGCTGGCGAAGGACTCACGCGTCGTGATGATGGGCCGCGATGCAGTGGCTGACTGCGCCGCTGTGGTAGAGCGGCGGATGATCGAGGCCGCCATGAAGGGCCAGCGGCGGCTGCCCCTGGTGGCGGCGCCGGGATGCGGCGCGCGCTTGGAAGATCTGATGGCCCTGTTGGCCGGCAGCGTCGATTTCGGCAGGGTGCTAGACTTGGCGCGCGCTCTGATGGCGGCGCGGTGGGACGAGTGGGCCGGTGCGCCGCGCGATAACGCGGTGAGTGCGGCCGAAATGCCGCCGGAAGGATGGTTGGCGCTGCGCCTCACCTGCCTCCCTTGGCCACTGCCGCCGGACAGGAAGATTCCCGCCGAAGCCGGTATCGTGCGACGGCTCCTGGCGGGAGATAGTGCCGGGGCGGTGAGTGTAGCGCTCGCGCGCCTGCGCTCCGCGGGAATACGGCCGCCCCTGCAGGCTGGCGTTACCGACGGGCAATCTGCGCGGCTGTGGGCCGCGGCGCTTGTGTTCCCAATCGACAGCAGCACCGCGTTGCGCGCTGCGGCTGTCCTTGACCCTAAATTGAAAGGATTCCGCGATGCCTGAACTGACTTTCCTGAAAGCGTTGGAAGAAGCCAACCGATTACTGCTGACCGTGCGACTGCGACCCGTGCAGGGCGACCGATTCCAGCCAACCGGGTTTCCTAGCCTCGGAGCGGCCACATATCAAACGAAAGATGGGGTGAAGCTACTGGTGGAGAGTGCCCAGAGCATGGCTAACCGCCTGGAGATGACCTGCTGGGACGACGGTGCGCAGGCACCGGTGACTGCGCTGCAGGGCATCAGCCACGTCACGGTGAATCGGAGAGGAGTTTTCCTTACCGATTCGATGCTGGAAGCGCACCGGATCAATAGCCCCTATCTGCTGGCGGGCAAGGACCGCGCCTTCTTCAACAAGTTGAAGGCGGATCTGGGCAGACTCGAAGAGGGGCCGATTGACCGGAAGAAGCTGACCGAGGCTCTGTTCCGCTACGACGTCAGTAGCCTGATCCATGGCGTCTTTCTGGAGAAGATCGCCGGGCGGTTGCGGGTGGCGCGCTCTCTCTCTGCGTTTATCGAGGCGGTAGGGGTGAGTGTGGCCGCCTCGGGCGGGGTGAAGAACGATCATGTGAATCCCTCCGGCGTTACGAAGGACGGTTTCGGGAACGTGCCGTTTTCGCGTGACGAATTCGTGGCGAAACAAATCGAATGTTATTTCAACCTGGATCTGGCGCAGATTCGCGGCTACAGTCTGTCGGAAGAAGCCACTGAAATGCTGATCCTGCTCGGGCTGTATCGCATCCGCAAACTGCTGGATGGCGATTTGCGTCTGCGTACGGCATGCGATCTGGAAGTCGACGACGAGGTCGCGGATCGCGTCCGGCCGGCAGGATTCGCACTGCCTTCGCTGAAGGAACTTGAGGTGGCGGTGCGCTCGGCGATTGACCGTTGCCAGGGAGCAATGGAGCATACGACGGTCACATTCGAAGATGAACTGAAGCGTGAAAAAAAGCCGAAGCGCGACGAGAAAGACATCGGAAGTGGCGACCAGAACGACGACGAGAGCGGCGAAGAGAGCGGCGAAGAGAGCGGCGACGATGCCGACGATGCTTCGGGCAGTTAGGAGCCGACCGTGCCAGGATTGTTACTGCGATTCCCGGCGGGGCGCTATCACGCGACCCCATGGGGGCACCACGTCAACGAGGGCCAGGTGGAATGGCCGCCCAGCCCATGGCGGATACTGCGGGCGCTGGTGTCCAGCGGATTCACCACCCAGCGTTGGAAGGCGATTCCGCAAGACGCCGTGAGTCTGATCGAAAAGCTGGCTGGCAGCATGCCGTCCTACTATCTGCCGCCGGCGATTGTGGCGCATAGCCGCCACTACATGCCCATTGGAGTGCTGGATAAAGGCCGGGAAAAGTCCCCCACCTTGGTCTTCGATACGTGGCTCGATGTTGGCGATGCGGCGCTGGAGATTCACTGGGGCTGCGAACTGACTCGGGCGGAGATGGAACAACTGCGAGTGCTGGCTGAGTGCCTCGGCTACTTGGGGCGAAGCGAGAGCTGGGTGGAGGCGAAAGTAGTCGAGGACTCTGCCCCATCTTGCGCCCGATTGAATGCGGTCCCGCATGGGGACGGAACGCGCCGCGGTCCGGGCTGGGAGCAGATTTCGCTGATGGCGCCCATCCCGCCGCCTGAATACGCCGGGTGGCGGAGCGAAACTACTAAACGATTGCTGGCTGGCCTGCCTTTGCCGGAAGGCAAGAAGAAGCCACCGGCAAAGCTACTGAAGGATCGCGAAAAGGCGGTGGCTCCGTATCCGGCAAGCCTGCTGGAATGCATGACCAGAGACACGGCCTGGTGGAAAGCGCACGGGTGGTCGCAACCGCCAGGCGCGCAGCGGGTTCTGTACTGGAGACCGAAGGGGGCGATACAGGTCGGCGCGCCGGCCCGGCCCAGGACGGTGACAGTGAGGCCGGTAACGACGATGTTGCTGGCGATGACCACCGTAAGCGGGAACAAGTCCGCGCTGCCGGCCCGCACCCGGACACTGCCGCAGGCTGAACTGTTGCATCGCGCGATGGTGAGCATCCTGGGGAAGGGGCAGGCGGTGGATTGTCCGGAGATTACGGGGCGGGATGAGCAGGGGCGGCCTTTGCTCGGAGGCCACAGCCATGCGCATATCCTGCCGGTGGATCTGGACGAGGACGGGCGCCTGGACCACTTCCTGATCCACGCACCCATGGGATTAGGCGGCGAGGCGCAGAGAGCGATTCGCGGATTGCGGCGAACGTGGACCAAAGGCGTTGCGGGTGACCTGCAACTGGCAATGTCGGGTAGCGGCGATTTGGACACACTGCGGGCGTTGCCGGCTCCGCTTGGCAAGAGAATAGAGGAGTTGCTGGGCCCGCCGGGCGGCGCGCGGACGTGGTTGATCTCGACGCCCTTTGTTCCGCCACGATTTCTCAAGCAGCGCGGCGCGAATACTCTGGAAGGCCAGGTTCAGGCGGAGTTGGCTTCCCGCGGACTGCCACCCGCCGCGGAGGTTTGTGTTTTGCAGGGGACAGCCGAAGCCCTGGCCCTGCGGCACTTTGTTCGCCGGCGGCAGCGGGGAGGCGCTCCGCCACCTGTGGATGCCGGCTATGCGTTGCGACTGCGCTTTCCCGAGCCGATCCACGGCCCACTTTCGCTGGGCTATGCGGCGCATTTCGGGCTGGGCTTGTTCGTTGCCGAAATGCCTGCGACGGATGAGGGGGGGAGTCTGCAATGTTTGGTGTCGCCGTGAGGCGACCGGCGGGAAACGCGACGCAGGTTCCCGGCCTTATCTGTATTGGCGGAGGCCGTTTCTGTGGAGTAGGTCTTTTCGCGGCAGTGTGACCCATGCGCTCCTCCTACCTCGTCTCCTACGACATCGCCGACGACAAGCGCCTCCGCCTCGTCTTCAAAACCATGCGCGCCTACGGCGATCACCTCCAGTTCTCCGTCTTCGAATGCCAGTTGACCGCCGCCGATCTCGTTCGCCTGAAAGGAGAGTTGTCGGGCATCATCCACCACACCCAGGACCAGGTCCTGTTCGTCTACCTCGGCCCCGCCGAGGGCCGCGGCGACCGCATCATCACCGCCCTCGGCAAACCCTATTCCTCCGTGGATGCCCCCTGCATCGTCGTGTGAACTATGGCCACCCCCCCAGCGCCCGCCCGCGAGCTGCCCGATTACATGCCCGCCCGCATGGTCAACGAGTTCGTCTACTGCCCCCGCCTCTTCTTCTACGAGTGGGTCGAGGGCATCTTTCGCGAAAGCGCCGACACCCTCGAAGGAAAAATCCAGCACAAGCGCGTCGACAAGGCCGGCAAACCCTTGCCCGCTCCCGATCAACTGGCCGACGAAACCCTCCAAACCCGCGCCATAACCTTGTCCAACGACCGCCTCCGCGTCATCGCCAAAATGGACCTGCTCGAAATCGAGGGCGGCGCCGTCACCCCGGTCGACTACAAGCACGGCAAGCCGTACGAACTCGATGGAGCCCTCCAGGTCTGGCCCGCCGACCAAGCCCAGCTCGCCGTCCAGGCCCTCGTCCTCCGCGACAACGGCTACCGCGTCGACGAGGGCGTCATCTTCTATGCCTCCACCCGCCAGCGCGTCCGCGTCCCCTTCACCGACGACGTAATCCTGGAAACCGAGGCCGCCATCCGCGACGCCTGGGCGCTGGCCGAATCCGGCCGCATCCCGCACCCCCTTGAAGACTCCCCCAAGTGCCCCGGTTGCTCGCTCGCCTCCATCTGCTTGCCGGGCGAAACCACCACCCTGTACAACGCCGCCTCCCAGGACGACACCGGCCAATTGGTCCTCTTCGAGGAACTCCCCGCCCGCCCCACGCCGCCGCCCAAGGAGACCCGCCGCATCATCACTCCTCGCTCCGATCTGCGCCCCGTTTACCTCAATACCCAGGGCCTCCGCGTCGGCCGCTCCGGCGAAGTTCTCCAAGTGAAGGAGAAGGACACCCTCCGCCAGGAAATCCGCCCCATCGAAATCTCGCAACTCAACGTCATGGGCAACATCCAGGTCACCACTCAGGTAACGCAGTTGCTCTGCGAATCCGGAATCCCCGTCTGCTATTTCTCCCAAGGCGGCTGGTTTTACGGCATCACCACCGGCATGTTAACCAAGAACGTTTTCCTGCGCCAATCCCAGTTTCGCCTCGCCGCCGAGCCGTGGTTCTGCCTCAAGCTTGCACGCAAGCTGGTCGGAGGCAAGATCCGCAACCAGCGCACCATGCTCCTGCGCAACCACACCGAACCGCCCGCGGCGTCCTTGCGCGAAATGAAGGAGATGGCCTTGCGCGCCGATTCGGCCGCCAGTCCCGAGGAGTTGCTTGGAATCGAAGGCAACGGCGCCCGTCTCTACTTTGGGGCCTTCGACGGTATGCTCAAGACCGGCGATCAGGCCGAATCGCCCGCCGACTTCCGCCTCGACTTTGAAGGGCGCAACCGCCGCCCCCCGCGCGACCCGGTCAACGCACTCCTGTCGCTCGGCTACAGCATCCTGACCAAGGATCTGACCATCGCCTGCTACGCCGTCGGCTTCGACCCCATGATGGGCTTCTATCATCAACCGCGCTTCGGCCGCCCCGCCCTGGCTCTCGACCTGATGGAGCCGTTTCGCCCCCTGATCGTCGATTCCGCCGTCATCAACGCCATCAACACGCGCATGGTGACGGCCACCGACTTTGTCCGCTCCGGGGACGCCGTGGCCCTCACCCCGGCCGGGCGCAAAAGCTTCTATCATGCATATGAGTTGAGGATGGATACCCTCGTGACGCATCCCATCTTTGAGTACCGGGTCAGCTACCGCCGCTTGCTCGAAGTCCAGGCCCGATTGCTCGCCAGAGTGCTCGAAGGGGAGATCGGAGATTACCCCGTCTTCGTCACGCGATAATGGCCGCGAGCGGTCCGGCGGCGTCGAAAACCCCGTCACCGCTCGCAAGGTATAAGTGGTATGGATTTTAACAACTTAAAGCGACGCCTGACGAAGAGTGCCCCCGAAGCGCGCCTCTCCCGAAGAGCCGCTCGCAACAGGTTGCGCAGGTCTTTGAAAACAGAATAGGATAGAAGAGCAGCAATTTCCGCGGCAGCAATGCCGCGGCCTCATTGAAGCACGATCAACGTGCTGGGACTATCGGCGGGGCCTTCCATTTCCGCGGCAGCAATGCCGCGGCCTCATTGAAGCTTGGCATCGAGAACCGTCTGAGCTTTGGCGAGATGCATTTCCGCGGCAGCAATGCCGCGGCCTCATTGAAGCACTTAAGCGTTGCAGAAGACGGTCGATTTCCCCCTCATTTCCGCGGCAGCAATGCCGCGGCCTCATTGAAGCTGGCCGATTGATTGCGGTCAGGCCAACTGAACAACGCATTTCCGCGGCAGCAATGCCGCGGCCTCATTGAAGCCATAAGTCTCCCTTGTCTCTACGATTCGGATCAGCTTATTTCCGCGGCAGCAATGCCGCGGCCTCATTGAAGCTATCACCCGACTGAGGGCGACCGAGTTACGCGCGTGATTTCCGCGGCAGCAATGCCGCGGCCTCATTGAAGCCCTGATGCGACTGTCCTCCGCGTGGCAACGCTCGCATTTCCGCGGCAGCAATGCCGCGGCCTCATTGAAGCCGCTCGAATCAGAGCCGGAGCAACTCGCGGAGACGATATTTCCGCGGCAGCAATGCCGCGGCCTCATTGAAGCCAGTTTCCCTTTGCCTGTTACTGCTTCTTTGCGTCATTTCCGCGGCAGCAATGCCGCGGCCTCATTGAAGCCTCGCGACTCCGCCGACGATCAGGGCGGTTGTAGCTCATTTCCGCGGCAGCAATGCCGCGGCCTCATTGAAGCGCGCGTAAACTGACAGCCTCCCCCTCGGCGCGAGTCATTTCCGCGGCAGCAATGCC